>NZ_QUWR01000003.1:0-216032 GCF_003419885.1 Acinetobacter sp. SWAC5 | reverse complement strand
CAATTACTGACAAATATTTGCTCAAATAAACTTCGAGAAATTTCTACCAATTATCAATGAAAATATATTCGATTGATCAACCAGTAAAAATCCACACAAGTTGTTCTTCATAATCTCTTAATGATCTATTTGTGCCTCATCAGCAACAAATTCAACAACTTAGCGCAACATTTCGTTTCGTTCATCGTGTTGATGTGGTGTATTCTATACGGATTTAAAACAAGCGCAACCCCTATTTCTAAATTAATTAGAAATACTGAATTGTTCGATTATTTTTCAACCTAAAACTGTATATTTCAAAAATTATGCCTATTTTTAAAGCACAATTAAACACATTATTTGTATCTTGGCATCTTCATTATTCAGTCATGTAATAAAAAAGTCGGAAGAGTCCGACTTTCAATCACTTTGTTTATCTTTAAGCCACGAGAAATAGCGCTTAATTACTCTGTTCTGCCAGCCAAGTCATAAAAGCTTGTCTTTCTTGCTTTGTTGCATGTTGCCAACTCTGAATAAGTGTCTGTGTTGATACGTTTGAATTTAGAGTGGCTTGGGTAGTCTGAGAAGTATAAATTGGTGCTGGTTGATGTGCTTGAGGCGGTATTTGTGTTGCATCCAGTGTATCTGAATCTGAAAATACCGAACTCAGCCATGATTTACTAGCTTTAGCACCGGCTTGCTGAACCAATAATTGTTTGTTTTGGTCATATAAACCAATGATTGGTTCATCTTTATATTTTTCTGCTTGGTCAAAATCTTGTGGAGGATTAATTAATGCCAAGCTGTAATTATTACCATCTGTTAAAGCTGGTGTTTTTACTGTGACGACGCCTGATTTTAAAATGTCATGTGAATTGTCTGGATGTTGATAGTAACCACTATAACGGACACCGATTACATTCGTTCCAGCATTTAATTTTATTTTATTATTCGATCGCAAAAAATTAGTGCCAATTTCTTGATCATTGATAGCAACTATCTTAATTTCTTCAGGAACTGAAAGTGTGACTGCTGAAAAAGCGATACTACTTATTGCGAATGCGCCAATACCTGCCACAATTTTAAAAACCATGTCTATACTCTTGCTGTTCTATTCAATTTTAGATGCACTATGCAATGTATAAATGACAACTTTATGACAATGATTTTCTACGCATAAAAAAGAGTGCATAAGCACTCCTTTTTATGATGTTAAGCATTCAAAGCAAATGTATTGATTTAACTTTCTACTTTGAACTTTTATTCATCTGATTTGTGAATATTAATTAAATGTCTTAAAGCGTTCAGAATCATCAATAAATGTTTTGTCACCAGCAGGTGCTTCAATTGAACCAAATACCAATTGTGCTCGTAGCTTCCACGATTCAGGAATATTGAATTTAGCAGCAACCTCTGCATCTACAATTGGATTGTAATGTTGTAAAGATGCACCAATGTTTTGTTCTGCTAATGCTGTCCATACAGCAAACTGTGCAATTGCTGTTGAATGCTCTGACCATACTGGGAAGTTATCGGCATATAAAGCAAATTGCTCTTGTAGTGCTTTTACCGTCGCTTGGTCTTCATAAAATAATGCCGTACCAAACCCAGCAGCAAAACTACTAATTTTTGCATCAGTTCCTGCAAATGCTTCAGCTGGAACGATTTGACGTAAAGTCTCGCGTACAATATTCCAAAATTGCGTATGTGATTCACCAAATAAGGTCACAACGCGAGAAGTTTGTGAGTTAAAAGATGAAGGACTATGGCGTACTGCTTCTTGAATTGTCTCTTCAATAGCCTTTTGATCAACCGACAGGTTTTTACCAATCGCATAAATAGTACGGCGTTGTTTAATTTTATCTAGAAAAGACATTTTGAACCCTCTTGTT
This sequence comes from Acinetobacter sp. SWAC5, assembly GCF_003419885.1. Classification (NCBI taxonomy): domain Bacteria; kingdom Pseudomonadati; phylum Pseudomonadota; class Gammaproteobacteria; order Moraxellales; family Moraxellaceae; genus Acinetobacter; species Acinetobacter sp. SWAC5. The sequence continues at coordinate 214,161 of NZ_QUWR01000003.1, read as the reverse complement.
TTTGTATCGCAAATATTAGATATGCTCATCATAGAGGATTTATATGAATTCGAAATGACCAAATTTATGACATTACGTATCATTTTTAGAACACCCAAGTTACTTTAGTAAAAGTAAGCACGGTTAAAGCTTTATTTTTATTTAATAATTATTTTTAACAGATAAAGCGGTATAGACATACCGCTCGAACAAAAAACTCATGCATAGATACGGAAACTTTCGTGATCTTCTCGATCTTCTTTTTCTGGAATTGAGCCCTCAATAGAACCGAAAACCAGTTGCGCCCGCATGAGCCAATCTGAATGAATATCAAAATGCTGATTAACAGCTTGATCAATCATTGGATTATAGTGCTGTAAAGATGCACCTATACCTAAATCAGCCAATGCAGTCCAAACTGCGAACTGAGCCATACCCGATGTTTGCTCTGACCAAACCGGAAAATCGCTGGCACTAAATGGAACTTTTTTCTGTAATTGCTGAATTACTGCTTGATCTTCATAAAACAAAACCGTACCAAAAGCATTAGCACACTTTGCGATTTTCATTTCAACACCCTCAAATACGCTGATGGGCACATTACGGCGCTCAACTTCTCGTACGATGCCCCAAAACTGCTGATGTGACTCACCAAAAAGCACAACGATACGCGTACTTTGCGAATTATAGGCCGATGGGCAACTGCGTACAGATTCTTGAATAAGTTCTGCAATGTATGCTTGACTAAAGTGAACTCGTTTACCTAGATCATAAATACTACGACGTTTTTTTAGCTGATCTACAAATGTCTGCTCTTCTGACACTTCTACATCTTTTTTCTTAAGCTTAAAATCTTTTGTGATATCTGCTGTTAGTACATGACTAATCTTGCTCAACAGTGCCATAGTGAATCCCCCAAAAATAAAATCACAACAACAATGTATTGATCAGCTTAGTGTAATAAATTTTGACCTTTAGAACTGAGTTGCTTTTTACTAATCCGTTTGTTTTTCCATCGCTTAGCACCCTTAAAAAAAACAAACTCCGCACTAGGCGGAGTTTGTGTGAAATATCACACATTTTGAATTTTATGGTTTTCAAGCCTGTTTCAAATGTTTGATGCTTATTTATCAGTTTCAAAAAGTGCAGCTACAAATGATTTTGCCGAGAATGGACGTAAATCGTCAATTTTTTCACCAACACCAATAAAACGAATAGGCACATGTGTACGGCTTGCAATATTAAACAATACGCCACCTTTTGCAGTACCATCAAGTTTGGTAATGGTTAAACCTGTAAGACCTACAGCTTCATCAAACATTTCAACTTGATTAATGGCATTTTGACCTGTACCCGCATCAACCACCAACATCACCTCGTGTGGTGCTGTTGCATCAATTTTTTGCATTACACGCTTAACTTTAGTCAATTCTTGCATGAGGTTGCTTTTGTTATGTAAACGTCCCGCAGTATCTGCAATTAAGACATCTACACCTTTAGCACGAGCACTTTCAAAAGCATCATAAATCACCGATGCACTATCTGCACCATGGCCTTGCGCAACGACTGCAATATTATTGCGCTCACCCCAAATTTGAAGCTGTTCAGTTGCCGCTGCACGGAAGGTATCACCCGCCGCCAACATGACTTTTTTACCTTCGCCCTGTAAGCGTTTTGCTAACTTACCAATTGTGGTGGTTTTACCTACACCATTGACACCCACAACCAAGATTACATACGGATTTTTATTTGGATCTATATGTAATGGTTTTACACGTGGTGCAAGTAATGCAACTAGCTCTTCCTGAAGTGCTTTATACAATGAATGAGAATAAATCAAATCACCGCGTGCTGTACGTTCAGTCAGGTTTGCAATAATCGTTTTTGTTGCGTCTACACCAATATCTGCAACGAGAAGTTGTTCTTCAACCTCTTCCAATAATTCGTCGTCAATTTCTTTACCACCGATCAGAATGTTAACCATTCCATCTGCAAGGTTTTTACGGGTTTTGGTTAAACCCTCTTTCATACGACTGAAGAATCCACCTTGTGGGGCTTCTTTTTCTACTTCTGCTACTTCTGGTGCTACAGGCTCAGAAACAGGAGCTGGCGCTTTCGGAGTTTCTACAATTGGCACATTAACGGATGCTAAGCTCGGTAATGTGACATCATCATCCCCAAAATCAGCATCAATCAAAAATTTATTTTGCCCATTAGATTGCTGTTGCATGCCGAATCCTTGAAAAGCACTGCGTTAAAAACAACGATTCTAACATAAGTTCCCAGTTTTTTAGCCATTCGTCTGCTTGCATTCCACTGCATGCTAAAAAACAACAGGGCTATCCTTGTGTTTCTTCTTAGGTTTATTAAAAATAGTGCTCTACCACACATGCTTATTTGGAATCGCTTGTGCGCACTCTTTATTTTCAATCTTTTTTAAATCGCGCTTCGCGAGCTCTTCTTTTGACCAGTTTATTGGGCACGGGTTTGATGTGCTCAATAACACATGCTGATTCTCGTAGTCAGCTCAGCCGCACAACTTTTGAAACAACGCTCAAAAATGGCTTGAAAGTGATTATTCGTGAAGACCATCGCTCTCCTATGGTCATGACGCATATCTGGTACAAAGTCGGCAGTACAGATGAATCAGGTAATCTTTTAGGAATTTCCCACGTACTTGAGCACATGATGTTCAAAGGTACAAATAAAGTACCCAATGATGAATTTACCCGCTTAAGCCGTTTATACGGCGGTAGTATTAATGCTGCGACATTTACCAATTACACCAATTACTACCAACTTTACCCTAAAACCTATTTTCCAATGGCTTTAGAGCTTGAAGCTGATCGCATGAGTAACTTAAAACTTAAGCAATCTGACTTTGAACCTGAAATTAAGGTCGTAATGGAAGAACGTCGCCAGCGTACAGATGATAATCCGCGTTCATGGGCTTTTGAACGTTTTAAATGGTTGGCTTATCCGACCAGTCACTATCGCCAACCTGTGATTGGCTATATGAAAAACCTGCAAAACATCCAACTGGATGATTTAAAGCAATGGTACAAGACTTGGTATGCGCCTAATAATGCAATTTTAGTTATTGTTGGGGATGTCAATGCAGAACAGGCATTACTACAAGTCCAAAAATACTTTGGTGATATTCCTGCACAAAAGCAACCACCCCGAAATGATGTCTTAGAATTTGAACGTCCAGGTTATCGACATTTAGAATTAAGCAATAATGTGCAAATTCCTAATTTATATATGGCATGGAATGTACACTCTTTAAGCTCAGCTAAAAATCCACAAGATGCTTATGTGCTCAACATCATCCGCAATTTACTTGATAGCGGTATTTCATCTCGCCTACAAGAACGCCTCATCCGTGATAAGAAAGTTTTAACTACTTTAAGTGTTTCTTATGACCCCTATAACCGCGGTGATAGCTTATTTAGTATTTCTGCTATGCCTGCCTCAGGGGTATCGCTAGAAAATGCACAAAAAGCCATACAAGCTGAAATAGATTCACTCAAAAATGAATTAATTGATGCCACTGAAATGGATCGTATACGTACCAAATTTATTGCCAATATGATTTACAACCAAGACGATATTGTCGGTCAAGCCAAAATGATTGGTAATCTTGAAGTCAATGATTTGAGCTTTCGCTTGATGGATGAGCTACCTCGCTACTACGAAAATGTCAGCCCACAAGATGTGCAAAAGGTTGCCAACACATATTTCGTTCGTGACAACTTAACCACCATGTACCTCACTCCAGAACAACCTTCTAAATAATGGATGCCAATATGTTCAATAAAACATCTTGCTTGTTATTGGCTCTCGTGTTTAGCGCAGGACTCAATCATGCTGTATACGCTTCTTCAGAAGAAGATTTTCTAAATAACGAAGAGAATCTTGACCTCTCACCAAATCAGTTACAGTCTATTCCACTTTTACAAAGCTTAAAAAACTTAAATACCGCAACTGAATATCAAGCACCTTATGTACATGAGCTCAAAAATCGTTATGGGGTACGCAGTTTATTCGTAGAGTCTCAAGACCTACCAATGGTGGACATACAACTTACCTTTAATGCGGGCGCTGCACGCGATACGGAAATTGCCAATGGGCTTGGCGGCTTAGCCAGTATGACCGCAAGACTCATGAGTGAAGGCACTGAGAAATATAATGCGACTCAAATTGCCAGTGTATTTGAACAAACAGGTGCCAGATTCAGCATTCAAGCATATAGAGATATGTTCGTGGTGCACCTACGTGTACTTTCAGACCCTAAAAAACGCGAACCTGCACTCAACATGTTGCTTGAAATTTTAAATAATGCGACCTTTAAAAATAACAGTCTCAGCTTAGCTGTAAGTAATAATCAAGCTGGCCAGCAACAACTTAAAGAAAATCCAAGTCGCTTAATGGGCATTCAGTTTTATCGAAGTGTTTATGGAACTCACCCCTATGCTGAGCCCATTACAGGCACCAACGGTAGTATTAAACGTATTAATCCAGAACGCTTAAAACAGTTCCGCGATAAATTCTTAGTCGCACAGAATATGAATATTGCGATTACAGGAAAACTGGACACGAAAGAAGCACAGAAACTTGCAGAGTATATTTCTAGCCACGTACCACAAGGTACAAAAGCGGGTGAATTAGCACAGCCACTAATCACCGATAAGTTTGTGATTAAGCATATACCATTCCAATCGACTCAAGCCCACATCACCTTTGGTCATATTGGTACCACACGAAACGATCCAGATCGATTGGCCTTAGAAGTTGCCAATCGAATGTTTGGTGGCGGAGGCTTTAACTCAATTTTAATGCAAGAACTTCGTGTGAAACGAGGCTATACATACGGTGCCTATAGTAGCTTTAGCTTCAGTCAAGCACCCGGTGTATTTAGCTTCAGTTACTCTACACGCCAAGATCAACTCATGGACAGCATAAAAGTTGCCCATAAAGCCTTTGCAGGATTCATTCGACAGCCTATAGACCGTAAGCAATTAGAAGATACCAAAGCGGGTATGTTACGTGCTTATCCCAACAACTACAGCAGTAATGCTTCCATTAACGCACAGCTTGGCTTGTTGGGATTTTATGGACAACCAGCAGACTATCTCAGTCAATATCCGAAATTACTGGCCAGTTTAACTGTCAAAGACATTGAAAACGCACTACGTAAACACTTACACGCAGACAATATGACGATTGTTATTGTTTCTCCAACGCTTGATCAAGATGAGTTACAAGGCATATTAGACGAAAACCTTACATCGACAGCGAGTGACAATACTCGCATCAAACCAAAATCCTAAAGACTTTCCTCTAAAGCATCAGGGAGTTGGTGCGCACGCACTGACTCCTGTTGATAGGCATGCATTAAGCGAAGGTACTGACGCATACTAATTTGGCGCTGTTGCTTAAGATTTTCAGCCATTTCCTGAGTGAGCGGATAACTATGTTGCTCTGATAACAACACCACATTATGAAATTTTTGAACTGAGATGGGACGAGTTAAGGCAAAACTAGATACACACAAAATGAGCGCAACAATCGTAGCAATCGAATAATTATAAATTTGCTCTAACTTTATTTTCGATAGATTGGTTTTAAATTGAAGAATTTTTTCTAAATCAATAGTCATACACTACCTCGAGTTAAAAGTAGTGTATGGAGGAGTTAGATGAAGTTCAAGTCACACTGCTGTTTTCTTGTACAAGCTGTAGACTTTGACACCAACAAGACTAAATTTAGCCACTATTTTGTTAAACAACGGCGCGAATAACCGCGAAATATAAAATTGCAGCAATGATCACCAAGACCACAACCATCGCAAATATACTCAACCCGCCTTCTGCTTCGGCAGGATGAAGATCATCGTCATCTGCAATGCTTAATAACTCACCATTGTAAACTTGATAAAAAGCCTCTCGTTGAGGTACATCAAGTTCACGTGTAAAGTCATATACACGCTTACGCTGTGCTAACCCAAATTCTCCCAAATGAATTTCATTATGAAAAATTGCTTCATCCAATTTTGTACGATGCAAGTGAGCGAGTGCGATCACTTGCTCCGCTGACGGAGGCATATCAAAACTTAAATCGTCTAAAGTACGACTCATGTGCTGTTCTCCTTGTTATTTAATTATTTTCACTAATTATATTAATAAATAATCAAACTGATCATTGTTTAATCATGTAAACTCAAACTCAGCAAGATAGGTTTTTATTTTTATTTGACAATTACCATATTTTGTAATATTAGTTTAACAATACTTAGTTATCTTGAGTATGCATCAAGTAGGATCAATCGACCTATATAAGATGTGATCATAATTACAATAAGGAGTTTTATATGATTCAACAAATCTCTCAACATGAACTAGAACATGTTTATGCAAATGCGGTAAATACAATTCAATCACAAATGAATTTCATTGACGCGGTCACAGAACTAGAGCAAGCAGCACGCGCAGGCCACGGTAAAGCAGCGATGTTTTTAGCAGAACTTTATTATCAAGGTTTTCGTGTAGAACGTGATTCCTACAAAGCCCAATATTGGGAAAAGATGGCCACCATGCAGGCTTAATAAAACGTCACCTAGGTGGCGTTTTTTTTATCTTGAAATTTCATAAATACACATTTACTTACGCTTTTTTGGCTAAGCTTAAACACTAGTTTCATCTCTGACCATTAAAATAATCCGATGTTCCAACTACAGTTAGACAGATTTCAGATGCACACCTTTCACCCAATTTCTAAAGAGCTATTTTTTAAAATTACGATTTTAAAAACCATGATGTATTGTGGCGTGCTCTGGGGACTTTACCGAGACGGATGGGCAATGAGCAATGATGGAGAAGATTATATCTTCCCATTTTGGCTCAACGGCTTACAAGCACATCGCTATGCTAAAAAACATTGGCCACATTACACACCCAAAAGAATAACCCCTCAAGATTTTGAAGTGGCTTTACTCCCTACACTCACGCGTATACATGCCACACCAGCACTGTATACAGCAAATAAAAAATTTAAGCTGACCACAGCACAAATGCGACATTTTTTCTTTACGCCACGCCAATTTGTGATAGCTTAAAGATAGAGATATCACACAATAATTTTATGCATATCTTGGTATTGGATTTTTATGCAATCCACGATACTTTAAAACTAATAATAACGTTAAATATGGAATACAAAGATCATGACGAATGTAGCTCAAGTACTTCAAGAGAAAGCTTTTCAAACTGTTTACACCATACATCCAGATGCAACTGTACTTGATGCCATTAGTTTAATGGCCGAAAAAGGCATTGGTGCCATTGTGGTGACTGAAACAAATGGCCAAGTTGCAGGCATTCTCTCTGAACGTGATTACACACGCAAAATTGCCCTTATGCACCGTAAATCTTTTGATACCACCGTCAGTGAAATTATGACTGCAAAAGTACTTACTGTAACCCGAAACGCAACTGTAGAAGACTGCCTAGAACTGATGACAGATAAACATCTGCGTCACTTACCAGTGGTTGAAAATGATCAACTCCTTGGCCTAATTTCTATTGGAGATTTAGTGAAAGCTGCCATGGATGATCAACACAAATTGATCGAACAACTTCAGCAATATATTTCAGGTTAAAAAGTCTATCCGCCTAAAATCTCTGACTTTTCAGAGATTTTATTTAAATGAACCGTTTTTGTAATGACAAATAGATTACATTCAATAGACATTAAAAGAACATAACTAGAAATATACCTATTATGAATACACTCAACACCACCCAACTTAAAGTCACTCAGCTCAATCGTTTAATTGCTGAGCTCGAACAACTTATGCTTGACATGAAGAATGATGATTTACTGCATACTTATAGGCGCACAATTAATCTAGAAATTGCCAGTGCTATTGCCGAACTCTTAGATACAAAAGCCGTTATTTTTTCGCTATATCCAAATTTGATCCCACAAGACGCTCCTTCTGCTTTTAACCATGATTTTTATAAAAAATATGTGCAAAAAAATATCCCAGTCAAAAACTGGGATAATTTAAATACACTATTAAAACTTTACACACCCACCAAAGAAGATGCTCAGCTAAGTCTATTTAGGAATATAGATTAATTTAAGCCTAATTTTGCTGCAACATAATCAGCATCTTTATCACCACGACCTGAAACGTTTACAACGATTTTGACGTCTTTAGCTAGTTTTGGTGCTTCACGTAAAGCCCAAGCTACTGCGTGTGAACTTTCCAATGCTGGAACAATACCTTCAACACGTGATAGTGTCATAAATGCATCTAAACATTCTTGATCTGTTGCAGTCGTATATTCAACACGGCCTAAATCTTTTAATAAGCTATGCTGTGGCCCTACACCCGGATAATCCAAACCAGATGCAATCGAATGCACAGGTAAAGGCTCACCCTTTTCATCTTCTAGTACATAGCACGCCATACCGTGAATTTGACTTGGCTTACCCAAGGTTAAAGTTGCTGAGTGCATGTCTGTATCTAGACCATGGCCTGCTGGCTCCACACCCACCAATTTTACATTTGGCTCATTTAAAAATGCCGTAAATGCACCTACTGCATTTGAACCACCACCCACACATGCAACCACATAGTCAGGATTTGCACCAAAACGCTCATTGGTTTGAACCTTAATTTCTTCACCAATAATCGACTGAAAATCACGCACCATCATTGGAAATGGATGCGGACCAACCACAGAACCAATTGCATAAATGAAGTTTTTCGGATCTTTTAGATATTCTTCAAAAGCACTGTCCACTGCATCTTTAAGTGTTGCAGTACCGCGTGTGACTGAAATTAGGTTTGCACCTAAAATTTTCATTTTCACCACGTTTGGATGTTCTTTTTCAATATCTACTTGCCCCATGTGAATTTCGCAAGGAATACCCACAAGAGCACATGCTGTTGCAAGTGCTACACCATGCTGGCCAGCGCCTGTTTCTGCAATCACTTTAGTTTTACCCATATATTTAGCAAGCAGTGCTTCGCCTAAACAATGGTTAATTTTGTGTGCACCTGTATGGTTGAGGTCTTCACGCTTCAAATAAATTTGTGCACCACCTAACTTCTCAGACAAGCGTTTTGCATGAAATAACGGACTCGGACGACCTACATAGTGAGCGAATAGCTCTTTTAATTCATCTTGAAATTCCGCAGTTTGGCGGATCTCCTGATAAGCAACATTAATATCATCCATCGCTTGCTTTAAATCAGGTGGAATAAACTGACCACCATAATTACCAAAGAAGCCCTCTTCATTTGGTAAGGCAATGCCATTAATTAGATGATTCATAAAAAACCCCTGAGCATAAAGAGCGAAAAAATACTGACCTGATACTAACGAATTTCGACCAAACACAACAAGTCAAAATCTATATATTATTCAAAGTAGTTCACAAAACTTGCAACTTCTTACAAGCAAATGACCAACTTATACCTAGCGTGCTAAATACTTAGTCATATCCTCAACACCCTTTAAGGTCATTGGATACATGTGATCCTCAAAGATTTGTTTGATTTGACCAATGGTTTGTGTGTAATGCCAATAATTATCTTCTTCTGGATTTAGCCAAGCCGTTTTATCAAAATGCTTACGCAGGCGGTGCAACCATACATTACCAGCTTCATCATTCATATATTCGACTGAACCACCAGCAGAGTTCAACTCATACGGCGCCATGCTGGCATCACCAACCACAATCACACGATAGTCACGCCCATAGGTATTAAACAAATCCCATGTATTCATACGCGTATTTGAACGACGGATATTGTCTTTCCAAACATAGTCATACAAACAGTTATGGAAATAAAAATATTCAAGGGTTTTAAATTCGGTTTTGGCTGCTGAAAAGAGTTTTTCACATTGGGCAATGTGAGCATCCATCGAGCCACCCACATCAAACAGCATCAGCACTTTAATACGGTTACGGCGCTCAGGCACCAATTGCACATCTAAAATGCCCTGTTTGGCAGTTTCACGAATCGTGCCATCAATATCGAGCTCTTCGGCAGCGCCTTGACGGGCAAATTTACGTAAACGGCGTAGCGCCATTTGCATCTGACGGCTACCTAAAATTTGGTCATCATCCAAATTACGGTATTGGCGTTGCTCCCACACTTTAACCGCGGAACGTTTTCGCCCAGGACCACCAATGCGTACACCTTCAGGATGATCACCAAAAGCACCAAAAGGTGATGTGCCTCCCGTACCAATCATCTTATTACCACCCTGATGCTTTTTATGTTGTTCACGCAAGCGTTCTTCCAACATTTTCATCAGTTCTTCGAGCGAACCTGCTTTTTTGAGTTCTTCACGTTGTTCTGGTGTGAGGTGCTTTTCAAGCAACTCCAAATCAAACCATTCTTTGGGTAATTTGTGCACCTGATTGAGCAATTCATCTAAATCAAAGGTCGATATACCATCAAAATAGTCTTTCATTGCACGGTCAAATTTATCAAAGAAGCGTTCGTCTTTCACCATGACAGTTTTTGCAAGCTGATAGAACTCATCTTGGTCTGCAAATACCAAACCTGCTGCCACAGCTTCATTTAGATCAATCAGCTCACGTGTAGAAACAGGAACGCCGTATTTTCGAAGGGTATAAAACAATCGCACAAACATAGGCGAATAAAATCCATTAAATTTATAGTGAGTCTAAACAGATCATACAATCACACCCAAGCTCTTTGGGTCAATTTTGTGAAGTACATATCTTTTGAACGGTAGCCTTTTCTTCAATATTATTCAAAATCACTTTTATAAGTAAAGTGGCAAGCTGTAACTCACCATTCAGCATATTTTAAACAATACAACAGGCTTCTCATCAGTCATCTATTAAAAAACAAAAGCTGGACATTCCAGCTTTTGTTTTTTATTTCATCGCTTAACGACGTGACATAAATGCCAAACGTTCTAGCAACTGTACATCTTGCTCATTTTTAATCAGCGCACCATAAAGTGGTGGTATTGATTTTGATTTATCTGTATTGCGCAAAATATCTTCAGGCATATCATCTGCCATCAACAAGCTCAACCAATCAATCAATTCAGAGGTTGAAGGTGGTTTCTTTAGGCCCGGAATTTGACGTAATTTAAAGAATACCTGTAAAGCTTCATTGACCAATGTTGCAGAAATATTTTCGAAGTGTACATCGATAATTTCACGCATCGTGGTTTCATCTGGGAATTCAATATAATGAAAGAAACAACGACGCAAGAATGCATCTGGTAGTTCTTTTTCATTATTTGAAGTAATGATTACGATCGGACGTTGGGTCGCTGTAATGGTTTCACCCGTTTCATAGACATAAAACGACATTTTATCGAGTTCATGTAATAAGTCATTCGGAAACTCGATGTCTGCTTTATCAATTTCATCAATCAATAAAACACAGCGCTCTTCACTGGTAAATGCTTCCCACAATTTACCTGGCTTAATATAGTTTTTAATATCGTACACACGGTCATCGCCCAACTGACTATCACGTAAACGTGAAACAGCATCATACTCATACAAGCCTTGCTGTGCCTTTGTGGTTGATTTGATATGCCATGTGATCAGCTTAAGACCTAAACTTTCAGCAACCTGTTCTGCGAGTAGCGTTTTACCTGTGCCAGGCTCGCCTTTTACAAGCAATGGTTTTTGAAGAGAACGCGCAGCTTTCACTGCAAGTTTTAAGCTATCCGTAGCGATATATTGAGCCGTGCCATTAAATTGCTGATTTTCAACAGACATGTCATAACCTTTATTTTTTTACTTTAAAGCGGTGAAGTTTTATTGTGAACAACATTTGAGGCTTTGTTGGCGGTATATTTTGACCATAAGTAGCCAAGTACCATACAAATACCCAATACAAAGAGAATAAGCGATAAATTTGCCCACACTAAAGCTTGGTCTTTGGTTAACACACCAAAAAGCAAACCAAAAATTGCTGGCGCAATCGAGGCATTGTTTCCTTCAGATACCGTTGGCGTCAATAGAATGGCAAACATGATAATCCATGTCATGCCACCCAAGAGCTTCGGCAAGCGTTTGGCCACGCCATACCAGCACAGTAGCGCAATAAAGCTACCGAGCAAATATACCGTGACAGCTATGCTATCTTCAGGAATTGAGTCTAATACAGCCCATAAACTATCCATTTCACAACTCCTGAATTTTAATTAAGCACCGCGCAGGCCTTCTGGCGCAACTGCATTAGGGTCAATTAAGCCTTCTGGAGGCATTTGTAGGAAAAACCCTTTCGTAACAATTGAATCCATCACATGAAGCACATTTACACGTGCCAATTTACGTGATTCACTCAACTCCAAATCCATAACAAAAGTTGCACGGCCAAATGCGGTACGCACTGCTTCAGGCAAAACTTCGAGCGGATTTGCTGGCTCTTGGTTTTCTTTGATTTCCTGACGAGCAATGTAAATATACATTTCGTCTTTTTTGCTCGATTTGTAAATTGAACAGAACATAATTTGAAACAACACTCCTAAAATGCAAGGCAAAGGATACATCAAAAAAAAGACTGATACATTAATGTTTATTAACGCATCAGTCGTGAATTTGTACAATTGCCAAATCTTTAATCAATTCGGCGCAATTAATCACTCACTTTCATTTGTGTCGACAAATAAGTTTCATCTGCACGCAATACTTCAATCAAAGGTTTGGTGAGTATGTCATAGCGCCAGCCTAATAAATAATTAGGTAAATCTTGCTCATCATTACGAAATACCACGTGTTGATATAAAGCATTCAGCCATTTTTTACGCATCAATACTTCTTTCGGCACTGTGGTTTCATCCACGACTTTTTGAATTGTCAATTCTACACGCTGACTAATATCTTGTGATGAATGACGGATTGGACGTGCCATACGCAATGGCCATTCCGCTTGCTCTGGCAAATATTTGAGCAAGTCTAAAATCGTTTTCCCATGTTCGCGTATAATGTTTGGACGGATTCCCTTAATACTGCTTAGCTGGAAATGATTGCGCGGATTTTTCTCCACCAAATCTTGCATAGTGGCTGATTTTAAAATGAAACTACGTGGCTGATTTAAAGCCTTCACCATTTGCTCACGCCAAACAGCCAGTTGCTGTAGTTGCATTAGTTGTTTACGACTATTACGGAAGTTACCAACATCTGAGTACAACTGGTGCACAGGGGTTTCTACGCCAATTTCATAGGTCAAATTACGACAATCTTCAAGTACACAGTCCAATAACTGCTTTTGCTCTAATTCATTTTTTACTTTTTCAGAAAGCAACATGATGTATTCGACATCATTGGCTGCATATTTTAATTGATCCAAGCTTAATGGACGAGCAAGCCAATCTGAGCGGGTTTGATCCTTTTCAATATCAACATCTAACATGAGTTTTAATGCATTTTGATAACTAACTTGTAAGCCATGACCTAAAAATGACATACCAACTTGAGTATCAAACACATTGTCTAAAGATTTATGTGAGGCATAGTGATAAATAAGATCAATATCTTCACTACACGCATGAAAAACGTTTTGCTCTGCACCAAACAACTTTATCCAAAATTCACTCAAATCCAGTGCAGCACCATCTAATAAGAACACTTCACCATTGACATTGATTTGAAATACACCAAGTTTCGGCCACAGCGTATCTACCTTAATAAATTCAGTATCTAATCCATAAATGGGATACGAATCCATTAAGTTAATCACTTTTTGTAAATCTTGCTGTTGTTGAATAAATTGATACATAAGACTGCGGAATCTATAGCAAAAACTGTTTTCGCCTATTTTAACCGATATATAAGATATTTATATAACTAATTTTTTGTATATTGGTTATATTTTTTTAAATATATTGGTAGTTTATTGCTTTTTCAGATAAATTATTATCGTTTTTTTGTATTATTAAGATAGATTAAAATAAGTGTAGCATCTACTCCACTTATTTCATTCTCATTCGGTTGTGTACTGCCTGACTGAGTGTATGACTGTCTACATACTCCAGCTCACCACCTTGTGGTACACCTTGTGCTATACGCGTCATATTGACTGGCAAATGTTTAGCAGCTTCAACTAAATAATGTGCTGTTGCTTGCCCTTCAACCGTCGCATTGGTTGCCAAAATAACCTCCGTCACCAGACCATCCGATAGACGTTGAATTAAGTAAGGTATACCAATTTCTTCAGGGCCGATACCATCTAATGGCGACAAATGACCACCGAGCACATGATATTTACCTTTAAAACTACCACTTTGCTCAATTGCCATCACGTCAGCAGGAGACTCAACCACACAAAGCAGTTGCTCATCACGGTCGTTTGATAAACAAATATCACAAACTTCATTTTCTGTCAGTGAATGACACACTGCACACTCATGAATATAACTGGTTGCCTCATTTAACGCATGCGCCAAACCTAAAGCACCTTCTTTATTTTTCATGATTAAATGCAAAGCCATGCGTTGAGCCGATTTCGGCCCAACACTTGGTAAAATGCGTAATGCTTGAACGAGTTGATCAAAACGTCCACTAAACATGCAAGACGCTTCCTTAGAACAATCCAGACAAACCAGGTGGTAAACCCATACCTGAATTTGCAGATTTCATTTTTTCTTCAGTGATGACTTCAGCTTGACGCGCAGCATCATTCATTGCCGCTGCAATAAGGTCTTCAATCATATCTGCATCATCTTGAAGTAATTCAGGATTAATTTCGATACGTTTAACAACATTACGGCAAGTCATGGTCACTTTAACTAGACCACCACCCGCTTCTGCATGAACTTCCGTTTGTGCAAGCTCTTCTTTAGCCTTCTTAACGTTGCTTTCCATATCTTTTTGCATACGCTGAGCTTGCTGCATCAACATGTTAATGTTCATAAAATACTCCGAACAATAAACTTTTTAATTGGCTTAAATTAAATCTAAACCACGAGAAATATCGCGAATGATATCATTAATATCTTCCAAACCAACAGAAACTCGAATTAAACCTTCACTAATTCCTGCTGCTTGTTTAGCTTCTGCCGACATTCTACCGTGAGAAGTAGTTGCTGGATGTGTAATTGTCGTTTTTACATCACCCAAGTTACTGGTAATTGATAAGAAACGCGTATTATCAATGACAGTCCAAGCGCCTTCACGCTCACCTTTAGCAACAAACGATACTACACCACCAAAACCTGATTGTTGTTTCTTCGCAAGTTCATGGCCTTCATGATTTGGCAAACCTGCATAATAAACTTTTTCAACTTTTGGATGAGCATCTAACCATTCAGCTAAAATTTGCGCGCTTGCACAGTGTGCTTTCATACGTAAACTTAAAGTTTCTAACCCTTTTAAGAACACCCATGCATTAAATGGACTCATAGAATTACCCAATGTACGAATCACACCGGTAATTTCTTCCATCAGTTTAGCACTACCGACCACCGCACCACCTAAAGCACGACCTTGACCATCGATATATTTAGTCGATGAATAAATAACAAGGTCTGCACCAAACTTAAGTGGTTGCTGTAATACTGGCGTACAGAACGTATTATCTACTGCAAATAAAGCGCCTTGTGCATGTGCAATATCCGCAATTGCCTGCAGATCACCCACTTGAGCCAATGGGTTAGATGGAGTTTCAATGAAAAGTAAACGCGTATTTGGACGAATGGCTTGTTTCCATGCATCTATATCTTCTAAATCAACAAAAGTGACATCTACACCAAACTTGATTACATATTTTTCAAACAATGAAATAATCGAACCAAACACAGCACGTGAACATACAACATGGTCACCCGCCTTCAAGTAAGCTAATGTCACCGCATGCACACCCGCCATACCAGAACTCGTTGCTACAGCAGCTTCAGCGCCATCTAAAACAGCTAGACGCTTTTCAAATGTTTGAACTGTTGGGTTGGTATAACGTGAATAGGTATTGCCTTCAATTTGCCCTGAAAATTTTGCAGCCGCATCGGCTGCACTTTCACACACAAAAGACGAAGTTAAGAAGATCGGCTCACTATGCTCTCCCTCAGAAGTACGATTGTGACCTGTACGAATAGCCAAGGTATCTAGTTGATATTCGATGTCGTCTTGTTGGTTCATTAGCATTACTCAGTCCAATGACTGCCTTTTGTTAATTATTGCCAATATTTTGAGCGCCTAAGCTATTTAAGGTCAAGGTATAATAAGCAAATATCGCTTAGACTTCGATCAAACCTACAAGGATATAGGCCAACAATCACCATGAACCCATTGAAAAAAAGCCTTTTAACACAGCAAAAAAAACTAAAGCACCTCTCTACACGTTTTTTTAATGCAAAATCATTGGTGTTATCACAAACCAATCCTTACGAGGTCATTGAAGAATATAAATTTTGTCAGGTTCGTCATTACGCATCACCCAACCGTAAATACCAAGAACCCATAGTCTTTGTCGCACCCTTAGCCATCAATATGGCAATCTACGACCTTTATCCTTATCGTTCACTAGTCAAACACTTTCAACACAGTGGTTTTGAAGTTTATTTAATTGAATGGAATAAGCTCAGTTATCAAGATCGTTTCCTCGATTTTTTATCATTTATTGATGATGCCATCCCTCACTGTGTCGACAAAATCTGTACACATGCCAACAGCCCACAAATTTCTTTGCATGGTTGGAGTATGGCTGGTATTTTTGTCACGCTATACACTGCCTTAAGCACATCCAACCGTGTCAAAAACCTCATGGTGATGGGTAGCCCTATTGATAGCTATGCCTCTGGCCGCGTTGGTCGACTCTTTCAAAATATCAATCAATTGATTTCACGCAGTCAATCACTCAAAAATATGATTTATAGCGGTAAAATTCCTAAAAGGATGATTCACACACCTGGCCTGCTAAATGCAGTAGGCTTTAAAATATTAGATCCTAAGGGCTGGTATTACAGTCAAAAACAATTTTTATTTAATCTAGCAGACCCTCAAGCACTGTACGAACACGCCACTATGGGCAACTTCCTCAACCACATGATTGATTATCCTGGCGGTATTAATCAGGACATGGTTTTGCATCTATGGCTACAAAACCCCCTAAAAGGCGGTGTTATTCAGTTGAAAGATAAGATTATAAAATTAAAAGATATTCACGCTCCCCTGTTTATTGGCGCGGGTTCTAGCGATCAGATTGTTACTGCAGCGGCAGCTCAACCCTTAGGTGAATTGACAAGTAGCCAAGATGTCACGTTTACTCTTATCCCCGGTGGGCATTTAGGCCTCATGTCGAGCCAAAAAAGCGCGAATGAATTTTGGCCTAAATTAACCACATGGCTTGAACAAAGATCGACAGTTATTAAAAATTAAATTAGGGTTTTATTATGATTCAATCAGTTGCATTCATTGGTTTAGGCGCAATGGGCTACCGCATGGCAGCACATTTACCCAAGCACTTTGATACCGTTTATGTATGGAATCGTAATTTTGACAAAGCCAAGCAACATGCAAATGAGTTTGGCACCCTTGCTGTAGATCTACAACAAGCAGTACAAGCTGACATTATTTTTTCCTGCTTACCAACCAGTGCAGATATTGAGGCTTTAATTGCTGGCATTAATATTCGAGCAGGCAGTATTTGGGTGGATTGCACTAGTGGCGTACCGAGTTCAGCTAAGCACTTAGCGCCACTATTTCTACAGCAGAATGCATTTTACTTAGATGCTCCAGTATCTGGGCAAACAATAGGCGCAGAAAATGCAAGCCTCACCTTTATGATTGGGGGGGATCAACACGCATTTAAGCAAGCCTTGCCTGCTATCCAAGTGCTCGGCAAGCTTATTCAACATGTGGGTGAATCAGGTGCAGGTTTTGCTGTAAAAGCAGTCAACAATATGCTCATGGCGGTCAATTTGTGTGCCGCTTCTGAAGGCCTGACTGTGCTTAAAGCACATGGCGTAGATTTACACGCCGCTTTAGATTGTATTAATGCATCAAGCGGTAAAAGCAATGCGACAGAAACTATTTTACCGCAACGGGTACTCAACCGTAGTTTCCCATTAACCTTTGCCTTGCCATTATTAGCAAAAGATACAGGAATTGCTGTAGATTTAGTTCGCACAGCCAAACTTTCTGCACCTGTCATTTCCCTTGCGCAAAACTTAGTTCAAGTTGCCAGCGACACTGCTGAAGAAAATAGTGACTTTTCAACTGTCGCAAAAATGTACGAATCATGGAGTAATATTACAATTGAGTAAGATCTCACCATTGAAAATACATAATTAAATCGAATACTGTGATGGTGTGATCACACACATTGTTACAAACACAGAGGAAACTCGTATGAACAATTTCAAAGTTGCGGCATTGGTTGGCTTTGTTTCGCTATTAGGGGCATCTACAGTAGCTATGGCGTCTGAGCAAGAATGTCAAAAACTCAAGAATGATCATGATGTCATCTATGCATCAAAAGGCTTTTGTTTTAAAGACCCTGATGCTAAAGCAAAGTATGGTAATGACAATTGCTATACAACCAAACCAAAATTTTCAGAAAAAGAGCAACAACGTCTTGACGCGATCAAAGATCGTCAGAAAGAATTGAACTGTAAATAATTACAGTTGAAATACAGCTTAAGGAAATCTGTCATGGCTTATGATGACCAAAACATTTTTGCAAGAATTTTACGCGGTGAATTACCTGCGATTAAAGTTTATGAAGATGAACGTGTTCTTGCATTTATGGATATTATGCCTCAAGCAGAGGGCCATACTTTGGTTATCCCAAAGTCACCTGCAGTCACCCTACTTGACCTCGCACCAGAAGAAGCAGCCTACACAATTCAAATTGTACAGAAGGTTGCCAAAGCGATTGAAACAGCTCTTCAAGTTGAAGGCATCGTTTTAATGCAACTTTCTGGCGTAGCTGCTGGTCAAACAGTGCCACATGTGCACTTCCACCTTATTCCAAGCTCTGTACATGAGCTAGGGAAACATGCAGCACAAATGGGTGATCAGGACAAAATTAAAGCCTTGGCTGAAAAAATTAAAGCAGCACTTTGAAATATGAATGTCATATTTTGAATATCTTAAAATGGAGCTTCGGCTCCATTTTTTATATATGGCGCCTTTCAATATGCAAAATAAAAAAGCCAGCAACAATCCCACTAACTATATTTAATAAAATAAATACAAATACTTAAACCATAAAAAACACAATTTTGCTCAAGGAATACACCAATCATATTTCATATCTTTGCAATATTTCCTTAATAGAACTGTCTTATTTGTAATCAATACTTAGCGCCATTAGATAGCGAAATTATTTTTAGCCAAGCTACTGATAAAACGTATTGATATGACTAGAAAAGTCTTCTGGAGCTTCAAATGAAAAAAACACTATGTGCATTAGCAATCGGGGCAACTGTTGTAACACCTATGATGGCGTCTGCAGCAGATGTAAAAATCTATGGCCGTGCACACGTTTCTTTAGACTACCTTGATGATGGTAAAGATTATAACGAAGTAGGCTTGTCTTCTAATGCATCTCGCTTAGGTTTTAAAGTTGATCAAAAAATTAATGACGACTTAAATGTTTTTGCTCAAATTGAGCAAGAAGTTAACTTTGCAAGTGGCTCTAAAGATGCGAATGGCGTGAATTTCTCAACTCGTGACACATTCGTTGGTGTAAAAAGCGCGAATTATGGTCAAGTTCGTGTTGGCCGTTTTGATAGCCCATTTAAAGTTGCACGTAGCCCAATCAACTTCTTTGGCGATATGGTGGGTGATGTACGTAACGTCACACGTGTTGGCAACTTAAAGTTTGATGAGCGCAACGAAAACACCATCGAATATAAATCACCAAAATTTGGTGGCGGTTTTAATGTGCTGGGTGCTGTATCAATGAATGCAGGCACAGAGTCAACCAAAGATGCAAATGGCGAAGGCAAAAAGAAAGACCAAGCTTATGATCTTGCTTTGACATATAAAGAAGGCCCGATTGATTTTGCAGCTGCATACGAAAAATATGAAAAAAATGCGGCAAACGTAAGCGATGGCGCAAGCCGTGATGCTTTCCGCCTTGCGGGTGCATACAAGCTTACTGAAGAGTTTAACTTAGGTGCAATGTATCAATTGTCTCAACATGACAATGACAAAGTAAATCCAGATGTACAAGTGTTTGGTTTAGCGGGTGAATATAAACTTACACCTAAAACCTCTGTACGCGGTGAATACTTCTACCGTGATGTCGATGCAAATGATGCGAATGCAAGCTTAGTTGCAGTCGGTGTTGAGCATAAACTTGACAGTACACTTCGCGTATATGGCAACCTCGCAACAGTCATTAACGACAAGAACTCTAAACTCAACCCTTGGAAAGAAGGTCGCAGTTTTGGTAATGGTATTAGCGGTGTAGCAGACGAAAACTCAACCGCCCTATCTTTAGGTCTACGTTACGACTTCTAACATCCCCCTCGCAAAAAAAAGAACATGCTTGCATGTTCTTTTTTTTCATCATTTTTTTGAGCTTTCCCACTCAGCATAAGCATGCTGTAGACTTTGCATTTTAAATATAAGTATTTTAGTTGGTTTTATTTGTATTAATTATCATTTGCAATATTTAACAAATACAAGTGTTTTAGTCGGGTTTAAAATATAATTATAAGTAAAAAAGTCGGAATTATTTTATTTAAATACAAGTAAATAGATCAACTTTAAAATAACATAAAATTAGTATATTTTTAAAAAAAATATCAATAACTATTTGTTTTATAATTATTTTTTTAATATATTATTATTTTAACTGTTCCACCTATTTATTTTATATTTTTTTTGTTTAATAATGTAAATATAGTTTTTAAAAACAGGCTTAACCATGAGCTTAGTTCCAAAAAATATCAACCGAAACGTAAGTCGCGAAATTGCCATTATATTAATAATTAAAGTGGTGATTTTATTGACTATTAAACATATCTGGTTTGACGCACCAACGATTCCTAAAAATTTTGACAATCAAGTTGCCGAGCATATCGCTGGCAGTTCTTCCCAAATCAAGGAGACACGTTGATGATTTCTGAAAGCGTGGTCGATCTTTCGCGGTTCCAATTTGCGATGACCGCGATGTATCACTTTATTTTTGTTCCACTCACTTTAGGTATGGCTTTCCTTCTTGCCATTATGGAATCCACGTATGTGATTTCTGGTAAAGAAATTTATAAAGACATGACTAAATTCTGGGGCAAATTATTCGGTATTAACTTCGCGCTAGGGGTTACTACTGGTTTAACCATGGAATTTCAGTTTGGTACAAACTGGGCATATTACTCACACTACGTGGGCGATATCTTTGGTGCTCCACTCGCAATCGAAGGCTTAATGGCGTTCTTCCTTGAATCGACATTTATTGGTTTATTCTTCTTTGGTTGGGATCGCCTCTCAAAAGTACAGCACTTAGCTGTTACATGGTTAGTTGCACTTGGATCTAATATGTCTGCACTGTGGATTTTAGTGGCCAACGGCTGGATGCAAAACCCAGTCGGTTCAGCATTTAACTATGAAACCATGCGTATGGAAATGGTCGATTTCGGCGCACTCATCTTCAACCCTGTTGCACAGGTGAAATTCGTACATACTGTATCTGCAGGCTATGTTACTGGTGCAATTTTCGTATTGGCTATTTCTAGCTACTACATGTTGAAAAAACGTGACTTGCCATTTGCGCGCCGTTCTTTTGCCATTGCTGCCATCTTTGGTTTAGCTTCTACACTTTCAGTGATTTTACTGGGTGATGAATCTGGTTACGAAATTGGCGATGTGCAAAAAACTAAATTGGCTGCAATTGAAGCCGAGTGGGATACTCACCCAGCGCCAGCACCGTTTACTTTATTTGGTATTCCAAACAAAGAAACCATGACTACGGACTATGCTATTAAAATTCCGTATGTAATGGGGATTATCGCAACACGCTCAACCACCAAAGAAGTGACAGGCATTAAAGATTTAGTCATCCAACACGAAGAACGTATTCGTAATGGTATGGTGGCTTATTCACAACTTGAAAAACTACGTGCAGGCGACCAATCTGCAGAATTAAAAGCAGCTTTTGCTGAGTCTCAAAAAGACTTGGGATATGGCTTACTTTTGAAAAAATACACTCCAAACGTAGTTGATGCATCTGAAGCACAAATTAAAGCTGCTGCTAAAGACACAATTCCACACGTACCAAGCTTATTCTGGGCATTCCGTTTAATGGTTGCATCTGGTTTCCTTATGCTTCTATTGTTTGCTCTTGCTGCCTTTGCTGTTGCAAAACGCAATGCAGAAAATAAACCTTGGTTACTAAAATTTGCCTTGTTTGGCTTACCACTTCCTTGGATTGCTGCGCAAACTGGTTGGTATGTTGCCGAAGTTGGCCGTCAACCTTGGACTATCGGTGAAGTTTTACCAACACACCTTTCAGCTTCTAGCTTAAGCACTGGTGATGTATGGGGATCTATCATCGCACTTGCATCGTTCTATACTGTACTTTTGATTATCGAAATGTATCTCATGATCAAATTCTCACGTCTTGGCCCAAGCTCACTTCATACTGGTAAATACCACTTTGAAAAACTTGAAGCGGCGAATAAAGCAAATGAGGAGTCTAAAGCATGATCGAATATGAACTGCTCAAAATCATTTGGTGGGTACTTGTAGGCGTACTACTCATTGGCTTTGCCCTCACCGATGGCTTCGATATGGGTTCCATGGCACTCATGCCATTTGTAGGTAAAACAGATGACGAACGTCGCGCTGCAATCAATACGATTGCACCGCACTGGGACGGCAACCAAGTTTGGTTTATTACGGCTGGTGGTGCACTATTTGCTGCCTGGCCAATGGTATACGCAACTGCATTCTCAGGCATGTACTGGGCACTGCTCCTGGTTCTCTTTGCACTATTTTTGCGACCTGTCGGCTTCGACTACCGCTCAAAACTTGAGAACACAAAATGGCGTACATCTTGGGACTGGGGCTTATGTATTGGTGGCGCCGTACCTGCTTTAGTATTTGGTGTAGCTTTTGGCAACATGTTCTTAGGTGTGCCGTTTACTTTAGATGAAACTGTACGCTCTACTTACACAGGTAGTTTCTTTGCACTACTCAATCCATTTGCATTGGTTTGTGGTTTAGTCAGCCTTTCTATGCTGGCAGCGCACGGTGGTGCTTGGCTCATGATCCGTACGGATGGTGATTTACGTCAACGCTCTGCTAAAGCAACTCAAATCATGGGTATTGTATATTTAGTGACTTTCTTGACTGCTGGCGCATGGCTATACTTTGGCGGTATTCAAGGTTATACACTTGCGCAACCATTTGACACTAATGGCGTAGCAAACCCACTAGCAAAAGAAGTGATTACTAATACTAACCCAGGTTGGATGAACAACTACTCAACTTACCCAATTACCATGATTGCTCCAATTATGGGTCTACTTGGTGGCTTGATTGTTGTATTAGCAGCAGGTAAAAATAAAGCAGGTGTGAGCTTCCTAGGTTCAAGCTTAGCGGTAATTGGTGCAATCTTAACTGCTGGATTTGCATTATTCCCGTTCCTTATACCTTCAAGCATTAACCCAACAGTAAGTCTTACAATGTGGGATGCAGTATCAAGTAAAAATACTTTAACTGTTATGACTGTTGCTGCCTGCATCTTCGTTCCAATCATCTTGTGTTATACCACTTGGTGTTACTACAAAATGTGGGGCGTGATTACTAAGAAACATATTCAAGAGAATTCACATAGCCTTTACTAAAAGCTATGTATGGGAGAAAAATGATGTGGTACTTTGCTTGGATTCTCGGTGTGTTGATGGCATGTTTTGCAGGTGTACTTAGTGCCCTGTACATTGAACATCATCAAGATTTAGATGAGGAATAACACATGACCGATGTTGCTATAGAAAAACCAGTCGTAGAAAAAAAGCCAAATAAATTTGCAATGCTAATTTCCTGCCTTTTGGCTTTTCCTTTGGCAGCAGTCCTCCTTGTTCATCCAGCAGCTATGCTGGATGACAATGGTGGATATAGTCATCGTGCCCTTATGATGGTGATGATCGGCATTTCAGGTGGTTTTGTTCATGGCGTAGGCTTTGTTCCAAAGCATTGGTTTTGGAAATGGTTATTTAGTCCGTACATTGCTTGGCCACTAATGCTCTGGGGATACTATACCTGGTTCCTTGCCTGATTAAAAAAAGCCCTGATTGAAGGGCTTTTTTTATGTTTGTCTTAAAATTCTGATTTTTAAATTCAGATTAATAAAATAAAGCATTATAAATTTTTATTAAAAATTAAATATTTTCTAACATTTAATTATAAATTTTAGTACCCGCAAAGTTGCATCTCCGCTGCATGACCTTTAGCATGCTCTGCACCTGAATTGGAGTTATATAATGAAAATTAAAACCTTTTTAGCCGTAGCATGCATTATTGCCAGTACTTGCGCATCTGCTGAAGAAACAAAAAAAGGATGGCTGTCAAAAGCCATTGATAAATGGAATACCTTGGGGCAACTAACAGATAAGGATTTTGAACAGTATCCGACGGTGCAAGAGTTTTTCCAAGCCAAGTATAAAAATCCGCGCACCATCACCATGAATAACGTATCTTACGGTGCAGGTACTATTATGTGGGAACGCGCAAATACCTATTGCGCACGTGATGGCGGTGAATTTGTTCAAATTAAAAGCCATCCATCACCACTAATTCCCTATAAAGGCTCTGAGGTGCTATCTACGCCGAATCTGCAAAAATACTACGGCTTATTCCAGTGTAAAAATATCAAAAATAGCTGGAAAGTTTACTTTGACCATCAGAACGAACGTATTTTCCAGCACCCGTCTCCAAACACTGCTTCTGACGTGAGCTTCAATTTCGAATAATTGTTATATATAGAAAAAATCAAAATATGCAAAAAACATTATTGTTTCTTGCCGCGGCAGCCGGACTATCTGGTTGCCAAGTTACAGGGGAACGCGGCAGCCTCTACCAAAATGTACTGGGTGGCTTCGGGCCTAAAACTCAGCATATCCAACTCAATCCGGAACTGAACAGTTTTTCTCTGACAGTACCACTCTCGGCTTATAATGAATTGGATTTAAACAAAGGGCTAATCAGCAATGCTCCTTTCTTTAACCAGTTAAAACAAGACCGTTACTGGAGTGTACATCATATTTATGACGCGCAATTCCGTCGCCTAGCGCAAGACCGAGTAAAAATTAAAGTCTGCAATACAGTTAGTGCTGATCATCGGCGTAGTGCCAACGACTCCAGCTCCTGTGCAGATATACAAATGCGCGTCGCATACGACAAGTTGAGTGATGGCGTGCGCCTGACTTTCAAGCCTATTACGGCCGATATCAGTACAGAAGACTTCGGCTTCTTTATAAAAAATGCAGCACCAGAATTATTTAAAAATGCCGAGCAACTGAACACTGCAACCTTAATTAAAACATTCGGCTATGAAGATGCGCTGACTGTCAGCAGCAAACGTACGATTTCCAGTCTCCGCAATGTTCTAGTAAAAAATGGCTATACTATTACCACTCAGGATATTGCCAATGAAAAAATTTACTTAAGTTCATTTGAGCTTAAATCCGCTGACGCAAAGGTCTTTTCCATCCTAAACTGCCGCACCGCTGCTGCAAAAAATGGTTCCAGCACCAGCTGCAAATATGCCCTGTTCAGCCCCTATGCTATCAGTGACTATCGAATATACAACAAAGAAATAACGAGAAAAATCAATCAGCTGTTTAACTAACCACCAAAGTAAGCATGATGCCGGTTGTTTCATCCGCTTTTCCAGTGCCAGCATAGATACCAACAGATTATCTTACTGGCGCTTATAAGCGCTGGCTGGACATGCCCCTTAGCCTAAACAGCAGAAATAGCCACTGAGTAGCTGTTTTAAATCTCTACACCCAAGACATTAGATTAGCTTTTGCATCTGCACAGAAAAATTTGATTTAAGGACTGACGGATTTCTCCATACATTCAGCTATAGCACTTCCAACACATAAAAAAACCGGACACAATGTCCGGCTTTATCATTTCATTTACAATAATGCTTAGCGATGGGTGTGAATCGACATCACAATCCCCATTCCCGCAAGCATTGCAATAACAGCCGTACCACCATAACTCATGAGTGGTAAAGGGTCACCTGTAACAGGCAAAATACCACTCACCATACCAGAGTTTAAAAATACAAAGAAAAAGAAAGTAAGTCCTGTTGCACTGGCGTATAAACGCCCAAAATTATGAAAGCTATTCATCCCAATCATTAAGCAACGAATAATAATGGCAAAAAACAGACTAAATAATAAGAAAACACCAATAAAGCCAAACTCTTCTGCATAAGTCGACATAATAAAGTCAGTATGATGTTCAGGCAAATAACCTAAATGTGACTGCGTCCCTTCAGTAAAACCCTTACCTGTCATACCACCTGAACCAATCGCAATTTTAGACTGGATAATATTCCAACCCGCACCTAAAGCGTCTGATTCTGGGTCAAAAAGCGTTAAAATACGTTTCTTTTGATATTCCTGTAGCAGAAACATCCACAGCAGTGGTGCGGCAATAGCCAAAGCCCCCATTGCCCCTACAATTAATTTCCAAGACATCCCACTTAAAAATAAAATAAAAATACCCGGAATAATCAGACCAATATTTAAGTCTGGCTGTAAAGCCACAAGCACAAAAGGCACCATCATAATAATCAGCGCGATGATGATATGTACAAATTTAGGTGGAAATGCGCGATTGGAAAAATACCATGCCATCATCAGCGGCATCGCAAATTTCATCACTTCGCTGGGTTGCATACTACCTATTCCAGGAATGGTAATCCAACGTTTAGCACCAAGCCGAGTTTCACCTATAACAAACACTAGCATCAGCATAATTATGCCAAAAATATAAAAATACGGACTAATGGCTTGATAAACTTTCGGTGGCACTTGTGCACACAAAAACATTAAAGTAAAACCAACGGCAAAACTTGTTGCTTGACGTAGTACCATGCCAGTATTTTCAGCAGTTGCACTATAGACAACCATCAATCCAAGTATGGCATTTAGAACTAAAAAACATAATAACCACGGGTCTAAATGTAATTTAGCCCAACGCGAAGAATCGTGCTTTATGCTCATTCCATCTCGAGCGGAATGACGCAAAAAACGATACTGCTGTGAAGGGATCATTTTAAGATTAAGCGTTAAGTAGAATTCAGAAATTATAAGTGAAAGCCACAGCGAATATACCGCTGCAGCTAAAATAATTTTAAGATATTAAGTATTCAGCGCTGACTGTGAAGCCAAAATTAACTTCGCCAACTCTAAATCATCTGGATAGGTAATTTTAATGTTATCCGCACGGCCCTGTACAACTTGCACTGCCACACCAACATATTCAAGCGCACTGGCTTCATCTGTAATTTGCACATGATCTTGCAATGCCTGCTCAATGGCTTTTTTTAGTAACCCCAATGGCGCAATTTGCGGTGTTTGGGCTTGCCACAAATTTGTACGATCAACTGTTTTATTAATCTGCACGCCCTGCTCAACATGTTTGAGTGTATCACGCACAGGCACAGCTAAAATTGCACTACTGTTTTGCTCAATTGCAGTTGTCACTAATTTTTCCAAACATGCAGCAGATACACACGGACGCGCTGCATCATGTACAAACACCCAGTCTTCATCTGAGGCAATTGTAGATAAATATTGTAAGGCATTCAGTACCGAGTTTACTCGCTCAGCACCACCCAAACAAAAGTGTGCGCGCTCGGCATGCGAAAAAGAAAGTGTCTGCACAAAATCATCTTGCTCACCTACAGCCAGCACATAACCTTGTAAAGGCAGTTGATTTAAACGCTGAACAGTATGTTCTAATACGGTTTGATTTTGAATAACTTGGTATTGCTTTAATTCTGTTTTAGAAAATCGACTACCCGAACCCGCAGCAGGTATAACGGCCCACAACTTAAGGTTCTGTAGGCGGGAGCTCAGCGACGTCTGATTCATTGGTACGTAAATCTACTTTTTCATTTGGATCGATATAAATCGGTTTATATTGAGTACTAATTGTACTCATTTGAACAAATGTTTCGTGTGGCTTAACCAAGCCCAAGTCTAAGCGTGCATGCTCTTCAATGGCTTCAACACCATTTTTTAAATCGAAGACTTCTGCAGCCAAAACACGATTGCGTTCTTTGAGTTCATCATTCAGCTCAACTTGTTGCTGAATTTTTTGGGTGAGTTCTTGATGGTCTTTATAACCACCTTCACCAAACCAGTATAAATACTGAAACCCTGCGATCAAAATGATCGCAAGGCCCAATAGTACTTTACTCGCTTTGGAGTCGAATACATTTAACATAGAGAGCATGAGCGCTTAGTTCAAACCTTTGAACTCAGCTTTACCGCGATATGCAGCTTTAGTCAATTCTTCAATACGAAGTAATTGGTTATATTTTGCTACACGGTCAGAACGGCAAAGTGAACCAGTTTTGATTTGGCCCGCTGCTGTACCAACTGCAAGATCCGCAATTGTAGAATCTTCAGTTTCACCAGAACGGTGTGAAATTACAGTAGAGTAACCATTTGCTTTTGCAAGATAGATCGCATCTAAAGTTTCAGTCAATGTACCGATTTGGTTGTACTTGATCAGAATTGAGTTACCAACTTTTTCGTTGATACCACGTTGAAGAATCTTAGGATTCGTAACAAACAAGTCATCACCAACCAATTGGATTTTGTCGCCAAGGATCGAAGTTAGGTAAGACCAACCTTCCCAATCAGACTCGTCCAAACCATCTTCAATTGAGATGATTGGGTATTGTTTAGCAAAACCTGCAAGGTAGTCAGCAAATTGGTTGCTTGTGAATGCTTTATTGCCTTCACCTGCAAGGATGTATTGACCATCTTTGTAGAATTCTGAAGATGCACAGTCAAGCGCAAGCATAATGTCAGAACCAGCTTTGTAGCCAGTTTTTTCAATCGCTTCTAGAATAACTGTAATTGCTTCTTCGTTAGAACGAAGGTTAGGTGCGAAACCGCCTTCATCACCTACTGCAGTATTTAAACCTTGTTTCTTTAAAACTGATTTTAAAGAATGGAAAATTTCTGCACCAGCACGTAAAGCTTCAGAGAATGAAGTGAAGCCTACTGGCTCAATCATAAATTCTTGAATGTCTACGTTGTTGTCTGCATGTGAACCACCGTTTAGGATGTTCATCATTGGAACAGGCATTGTTAAAATGCTGTTATTACGAAGGTCTGCGATGTATTGGAAAAGTGGGATTTTCTTTTCGTCAGCAGCAGCACGCGCAGCAGCAAGAGAAACTGCCAAAGTTGCGTTAGCGCCTAATTTTTCTTTGTTTTCAGTACCGTCAAGCGCGATCATTGTGTTATCAATGTCTTTTTGTTCGAATACTGATTTACCCAACAATGCATCACGAATTACTGTGTTAACGTTGTTAACCGCAGTTTTAACGCCTTTACCTAAGTAACGAGCTTTGTCGCCGTCACGAAGTTCTAAAGCTTCACGAGAACCAGTTGAAGCACCAGATGGTGCACATGCACGGCCAACTACGCCAGATGCTAAGATAACGTCTGCTTCGATGGTTGGGTTACCACGAGAGTCCAAGATTTCACGTGCACGAATGTCAACGATTTGACTCATGAACAATTCCTCAGTTGATTAATAAAACGATGCGCCAATTAATGACGCATCAATGTTGAAAATTATTAGTGTGTATCAAGCTTCTGAAAACCTTTTACCAAGGTATCGAGCTCTTTTAACTGTGCTAAGAATGGCTCAAGTTGAGACATACGCAATGCGCACGGACCATCACATTTGGCTTTATCAGGATCTGGGTGACCTTCTAAGAACAAGCCTGCCAATCCTGTTGCCATACCCGCACGTGCTAGGGTCGTAATCTGCGCGCGACGTCCGCCTGCAGAATATTCACGTCCACCCGGCGTTTGCAACGCATGTGTTACATCAAAGAACACTGGAACGTTCATCTGCTTCATCGTGTCAAAGCCCAGCATATCTACAACTAGGTTGTTGTAGCCAAATGCAGAACCGCGCTCACATAGAATCAGTTTATCGTTACCTGCTTCCAAGCACTTATTCATGATATGACGCATTTCATGTGGTGCAAGGAATTGAGCTTTTTTGATGTTGATAATGGCATCTGTTTTTGCCATTGCTTCAACAAGATCCGTTTGACGGCTTAAGAAAGCCGGCAATTGGATAATGTCTGCAACCTCTGCAACAGGTGCTGCTTGGTATGGCTCATGCACATCAGTGATGATAGGCACATTGAAATGTTTTTTAATGTCAGCCAACCACTCGATGCCTTTCTCTAGGCCTGGGCCACGGAAAGAATTTAAGCTTGAACGGTTTGCTTTATCAAAACTTGCCTTAAATACGTATGGAATATCTAAACGCTTACAGATATCTACGTATGTTTCAGCAATTTCAAAAGCAAGGTCTTTTGACTCAAGTACGTTCATGCCGCCGAATAGTACAAATGGCAAATGATTTGCCATTTGTATATCGCCTAAACGTACAATTTCTTGTGGTTTTAATTGTGACATTTAAACTTCCTAGTTTAGTCCTACAATGCCATTACTTGGTTTTTTGATACTGTTTTTTAGCAGCATCAATAAAGCCAGCAAATAATGGGTGACCATCACGTGGTGAGCTGGTAAATTCTGGGTGGAATTGTACCGCAACAAACCAAGGATGTGCAGGAATTTCAACAGTTTCTACTAAACGTTGTACTGGTGAATAACCAGAAATCTTCATGCCTTTTTCTTCAAGCACTGGGATATAACGGTTGTTCATTTCATAACGGTGACGGTGACGTTCGATGATTTCTTCAGAACCATACACTTGAGCTGTTTTAGTACCTGCAACTAACTCTGATTTTTGAGCACCAAGACGCATTGTGCCACCAAGATCAGAATCAGCATTACGCTGTTGTACTTCACCACGTTCGTCTAACCATTCTGTAATCAAGCCAATTAATGGTGATTTAGTAGAACGGTTAAATTCAGTTGAAGTTGCATCTGGAATACCCGCAACATTGCGCGCATATTCGATTACAGCCAACTGCATACCCAAACAAATACCTAGGAATGGCACGCCATTTTCACGAGCGAATTTAATCGCTTGCATTTTACCTTCAGTACCGCGCTCACCAAAACCACCTGGCACTAAGATTGCATCAGCATCTTTTAATACTTCTGCGACATCTTGGCTTTCAAGCTCTTCAGCATTGACATAATCAATCTGAACTTTCACACGGTTTTGAATACCCGCATGTAAAAGTGCTTCGTTTACAGATTTATACGCATCTGGAAGTTCAACATACTTACCAACCATAGCAACACGTACTGTGTATTCTGGGTTAAGCAATGCTTCTACCACATTGTCCCAATCTGTTAAGTCAGCTTCAGGAAGATCGTTATAACCAAAACGTTCACAGATTAAATCATCAACATTTTGTTCATAGAACGTACGTGGAATTTGGTAAATGCTGCGTGCATCTTTACATACAACAACTGCACGTGCTTCTACGTTTGTGAACAGTGCAATTTTGCGTGTTGTATCTGCATCAACATCGTGTTCAGTACGACAAATTAAGATGTCTGGTTGAATACCAATTGATAACAACTCTTTTACAGAGTGTTGTGTCGGTTTAGTCTTTAACTCTGCTGCTGACTTAATGTATGGGAGTAACGTTAAGTGCATAAGCATCGTGCGTTTATGACCAAGCTCAACCATTAACTGACGTACAGATTCCATGAATGGGAGAGATTCGATGTCACCTACTGTACCGCCGATCTCAACGATCGCAACGTCATAGCCTTCGCCTGCGCGAAGTACACGTTCTTTAATATTATCAGTAATGTGTGGAATAACTTGAACTGTACCACCTAGGTAATCACCACGGCGTTCTTTGTTAAGAACATCTTGGTAAACACGACCTGAAGTGAAGTTATTCAGTTTGGTCATTTTCGCACGACGTAGGAAACGTTCGTAGTAACCCAAGTCTAAGTCAGTTTCAGCACCGTCTTCAGTTACGAAAACTTCACCATGTTGGAATGGGCTCATTGTCCCTGGATCGACATTAATGTATGGATCCATTTTTACCATGGTCACTTTTAAACCACGAGCTTCTAAAAGTGCAGCAACAGAAGCAGCTGAAATACCTTTACCTAGTGATGAAACTACACCACCAGTAACGAAAATAAAATGGGTCATTGGGTTTCTCGTACAATCGAGCCTAAATCGGCCTGCAATGTTGCGCAATTTTACTTTACTCTGTACCTATAAAGCAAAGTCAATCCGCATCAATTATTAGAACAATAAACAATTGGCTATTGTATCAGCATTTCCGATAAAAAATTAGTGTAAGTTCATAGGATTTCTATCTTGTGAATTGCTGTTATAATGACAACATCCCTTTCACACCCTATTTTTTGCATTATGAATAAAAAATTTTTGATCTGTGGTGCACTTGCAGCTGGCCTACTCTTAACTGCATGTGTGAAAAAAGAAGCACCAAAGGAAGATGAGCAAGAACACGTTGAAACTGCAGCATCTGAAGCAGCGCCAGCAGAATTTCAAAAGTTAGACGCAACTGACGAACAAGAAATTCCACCAACGCCTCCACATACTGAAGTTATTCGTGAAGAAACGCCTAACACCGTTACTGAAGTTCGTCGTGAAGTAGCACCAGCTGCTGAGGCGCCAAAACCAGCGCCAGCTCCAGTTCAAAAAGCTGAAGCGCCACGTGCAGAAGACAAGCCAACACAAGCTGTTACACCTAAAAACACAAGTGCAAGCCAATCTGAAGATGATGCTGTCGCTGCTGCAATTGCCGCTGCAACTCCAGCTTTAGACAACTAATTGTTTATTCTCTAAACAATTCAATAAAAAGCCCAGTTTTGACTGGGCTTTTTATTGCTTGTACATAAATATATATCTGTAGCAAATGACTTACTTTTGCTCACAATCGCTCTTGTAGTTTTTCAGCTAAATACTCAATAAATAAACGAACACGTTTGGGTAAATGCTCTTGTTGATAATATACGGCATGAATCAGCTGTTCATGCGGTTCGATTTGATCATCTAAAAGTTGTACCAAGCGCCCTTCAGCAATATCTTTTTCTAACATAAAAATCGAAAGACAGGCGATACCCATGCCATGAATTGCAAGCTCGCGTATCGTTTCACCGTTTGATGCCTTGATATTTGGTCGTATCGTCAGTGGTTTTCCACCGACTTGGATCGGCCACGTATTCATGTGTGTAATTTGACTAAATCCAAGTAAAGCATGTGCTAAAAGCTCCTCCGCATTTTTCGGATGCCCATGCTGCTGAAGATAGTCAGGACTCGCCACCAAACACAATCGACTCTTATATATAAATTTTGCATGCAAACTTGAGTCGTTTAATTTACCAAAGCGAATCGCGACATCCGCTTTATGCTCTAATAAGTCAATCACTTGATCATGATTCACCAATTCAATCTGTATATGCGGATAACGTGCATTAAATTCAGGAATTAAAGGCACAATGACATGCAGAATAAAAGAAATCGCTGAATCGACTCGTACAAGACCAGAAGTGTCGGCATCTAATTTCAGCAGGGAATCTTCCGCCTCGGTCAAATCATTCAGTATTCGTCGGGTTTTAGCTAAAAATAATTGCCCTTCTTGCGTCAGTTTAATTTTGCGGGTTGTTCGTTCCAACAGTGTTACATTTAATTTAGATTCCAAACGCTGTAATGCACGGCTTATGCCAGATGCTGTTTGATCCAGCCTTTCTGCTGCTTTCACAATAGAGCCACTATCCACAATAACAGTAAAAACCTGTAGCTCCTCAATAGTTGATTTCATTGCATATTCGAATTCGTGATTTTTAATCAATAATATATTCCAAACTCATGCATTTTTCTTCACTAAAATAGGCAGCACAATACCAACAATTTAAAAAAAGAGAATTTCTGATGATTGTTCCTCAAATGGGTGTTGGCACATTCCGCCTAGGCGGTCAAACCGTTATAGACTCGATTAAAAATGCACTAAATGCAGGATATCGAGCAATTGATACGGCGCAGATTTACAACAATGAAGCAGAAGTTGGGCAAGCAATCCATGAAAGTCATGTGAATAGCGCGGATATTTTCTTAACCACGAAAATTTGGACTGAAAATTATGCTGCAGATAGACTGATACCCAGCTTAAAAGAAAGTTTAATTAAATTGCGAACTGATGCAGTCAATCTCACACTTATTCATTGGCCAGCACCTGCACTGGGGGTTGATATTCCTGAATTAATGGAACATTTACTTGAGGCGAAAAAACAAGGATTGACTGAGCATATTGGTATATCCAATTTTAATATTGAGCTCACTCAACAAACAATCGATCATATCGGGCTGGAAAACATTGCAACCAATCAAATTGAACTGAGTCCATATTTGCAAAATCAAAACTTGGCTAATTATCTACAAGCCAACAATATAGATGTCACATCCTATATGACTTTGGCCTATGGCAAAGTTTTGCAAGATCCAATCCTTTTAAACATTGCAGCAGAACACCAAACTACTTCAGCTCAAATTGCGCTGGCTTGGGCATTACAAAAAGGCTATGCCGTTATTCCATCATCAACCAAACCTGAACATTTAATCAGTAATTTAAAAGCTCAAGACATTCATTTAACACCAGCACAGATGCAAGCCATTGCAACACTTGACAGAAATGCACGTGAAGTGAATCCACCTGAACTTGCTCCAGTTTGGGATATATAATATGAAATTAAATTTTCCCTTAATTGCCTTAGCCGTGGGTGCTTTTGCAATAGGTACAACAGAATTTTCACCCATGGGTTTTCTGCCTGAAATTGCAACAGATCTATCGGTGTCTATTCCTCAAGCAGGTTTACTGATTAGTGCCTATGCCGTTGGTGTCATGATTGGTGCTCCATTAATGACATTATGGTTAGCACGTTTTCCAAAACGTACTGCCCTTATTTTATTGATGGCAATCTTTACGGTCGGCAATATTTTGGCAACGATTGCACCTAACTATCTCGGTTTAATGGCTGCACGCTTAGTCACCAGCTTAAATCATGGTGCATTTTTTGGCTTAGGTTCTGTGGTTGCAGCAAGCGTTGTACCCAAAGACAAACAAGCCAGTGCGGTTGCCATGATGTTTATGGGCTTGACCATTGCCAATATTGGCGGTGTGCCCCTCGCAACGTGGGTGGGGCAAAATATCGGTTGGCGTATGTCTTTTGCCGCTATTACCTTACTGGGCATCATCACCATGTTGGCATTATGGAAAGCACTACCCCATCAGCAACAGACCAAAAGACCTGATGTACGAGCAGAATTGAAAGTATTGACACGCATGCCTGTTGTTTTAGCACTGCTGACCACAGTCATGAGTGCTGGAGCTATGTTCGCGCTCTATACCTATATCGCACCAAGCTTAAAAGTCTTTACCCATGCAAGTCCTGAGCTTATCACTTTCATGTTGGTTTTAATCGGGATCGGATTTTCAATCGGCAACCATTTCAGTGGTAAGTTTGCAGATCAATCCTTAGATAAGACCTTGATTGGCTTTTTAGTCTTACTGATGCTGATGATGCTGTTATTTCCAATTTTAGCTACAACCACCATTGGCGCGGCGATTGCATTAATCATCTGGGGAGCAGCCGCCTTTGCAGTCGTGCCACCTTTACAAATGCGTGTTATGACAGTCGCTCACGATGCCCCTGGCCTTGCTTCTTCAGTGAATATTGGTGCATTTAATCTTGGAAATGCATTGGGTGCGGTCGCAGGTGCCGCAGTGCTAAATCTAAACTTAAGCTATGCTGCAGTATCTTATGCGGGCGCTACACTGAGTGCTCTAGCGTTAATTTTAGTATTGATTCAAATGAAGCTTAAACCTCAAACATCTGTATGTTGCGCACAAGCTGAGTAACATACAAAAATAGCCTATCAACAATAGGCTATTTTGTTTCTAGTTCGCATATAACTTTAAAAAATCAGCCATCAATTTGGTTGCCCACGAATGGGTGTCGACTAAACCTTCATAATAACCACAGTGACTGCCTTTTTTGGTGGTCACCACCACAACATTCGGCATATTTTCAATCACTGCCTTATAGGGTTCTAAATTCTTAATGTGACAGACAGGATCGTCTTCTGCATTCAAAATCATCAATGGGATTTTGACATTATCAAATACATAAATTGGATTGGTGGATTTGGCGTAAGTTTGATAATCGGCAAAACCTGCCATTTGAAAATAAGCACGTTCAAACTGTGCCAGATTTTTACTTTTCAACACATCAACTAAAGAGAGTGTTGCTGACCATGTTACAGAATAGGGTTCTACAAACTTCTGAAAGAGCTTCTTGGTCATCATTTTACTGTAAAAAGGATGAACATTTTTAAAGCCAAGCTCAGTGTCATAGCCAGGACATAAAGCAAATGCAGCTTTAAATGGTGTTTCCTCCCCTTGTTCGCCTAAATAGCGAACCAATAATCCAGTTCCTGCAGATGAACCTACGCCAAACAAATTCGATTCTGGAAATTTCTGCTGAATAAAGGCAATCTGTTCACGTAAGTCATCTGTTGAACCAAATAAGTTTATTTTGGCAACAGGCATCGGTAAATTGGCATGACCGCGCCTTAAACACAGTGCAATTCGCCAACCAGTATATAGATTAAGATCTCTCACCACTTCTCGCATACTTTCAGGCGTTCCCGTAATCGTATGCATGAGCACCACGGTTGGTACATCTGCAGGCAAATCTAAGCCCAACCATGCAATGGCTGTGATTCCACCATCAGCCATTGTCAGCTGCTCTATGGCATCATATTTAAGCTTCACTTGACGCTTTTTAATGACATCAAAATATAGTAAATGTGCGTGGGTATTCGACAGCCAAGGCGTAGGACGATATTTTTCATGTAGTTGCTTTAACTTCGGCAACACATGCTTCATTTGCCCTGCAGGATGATAATAAAGTTGCGGTAATTCTGCACCAATTGCATGATCTACAAAGTTTAAAAGG
Source organism: Acinetobacter sp. SWAC5 (assembly GCF_003419885.1). Classification (NCBI taxonomy): domain Bacteria; kingdom Pseudomonadati; phylum Pseudomonadota; class Gammaproteobacteria; order Moraxellales; family Moraxellaceae; genus Acinetobacter; species Acinetobacter sp. SWAC5. The sequence goes on along the minus strand of NZ_QUWR01000003.1, from coordinate 177,013 downwards.
GCCTGACGCCCTTTATGAATTAAATTATTCATTGACCCGACCTTCACCTCGCTTCGAATTACAGCAAATCATTTCAATCTTTTCACTTTGGCAAACAATGCCCATTAAAAAAATGCATCTACAAGACCGTATCTCGCTAGCAATATTTGTTTACTAAAGCCACATAAGCAAAAAGCATGACGATACCCATCATGCTTTTTATTATTCTGAGATGAGTATTTAAAAATCAGTAGATTTAAGGCTTATATTGCGCAATGCGCTCACCCATTTGTGCAGCCAAAGCTTCCAATCCACTTTTCGGACGGAGCATGACTTCAAAATCAATCATCTGTCCTTGTTCATTAAACTGAATCATGTCGATCCCTTTTAATTTTTTCTCGCCAACATTGGCAGAAAACTCAAGCACCACATTTAAACCATCTTCTGAGTAAAACTCACGGTGATAAGTGAAATTTTCAAAAATTTGAATCACATTGGTCAAAATAAAAGTCACCACAGGCTTACCCGGATATGGGTTAAACGCGACAGGTGAACGAAACACTACATCGTCTGCCAAGAGTTCATTTAAAATATTCATATCCCGTGTGTCGAGCATTTCGTGCCAACGTGCAACAGATTTTTTTGTTGTTTCAATGGCCATTTTTGTGTCCTTTTTTTGTTGATGAATCATTTCCCTCTCCTCAATCCTCCCCCAAAGGGAGAGGACGTCCCACAACTGCACATCTACTTGAATATAGTCATCATGGTTTAGTATGAGGTTGATTAAATCACCGCTGCCAAGTCAGCACCTTGACGAATTGCACGTTTAGCATCTAGCTCTCCTGCTTCTTTCGCACCACCAATTAAATGTATAGATTTACCTGCAGTTTTTAATTGCTCATACATTGCTGTAAAAGGCTCTTGACCTGCACAAATAATGACATTGTCAACATCAAGTACAGCAGGCTGATCATTGACTACAATATGTAATCCTTGATCATCAATTTTTTCATAGCTTGCGCCACCGATCATTTTTACATTGCGGTGCTTTAAGCCTGTACGATGAATCCAGCCGGTCGTTTTACCTAGACCGCCACCCACTGAACTTGCCTTACGTTGTAATAGGTAAATTTCACGTTTAGGTTGCTCTACTTGCGGTGCTTTTAAACCACCTACATGCGCATAGGTCGTATCAATACCCCACTCATCGTAAAATTTTTCTGGGTTAAGGCTACCGCTTTCCCCTTCATGACTTAAAAATTCAGCCGTATCAAAACCAATACCACCTGCACCAATAATTGCAACGCGTTGTCCTACAGCTTTACGGTCTTTTAATACATCTAAATAACTCAGTACTTTTGCATGCTCAATACCATCAATCTGCAGTTCACGTGGTGTAACCCCCGTAGCAATTACGATGTCATCAAAATCACCTGCTTCAAGCTCTTCAAATGTCGCTTTGTGATTAAGTTTTAATTCTATGTTGGGTGCGAGTTCAATTTTACGTTTGAAATAACGTAGTGTTTCGTAAAACTCTTCTTTACCCGGAATGGTTTTAGCAATATTAAACTGACCACCAATTTGATTCGCCGCCTCAAATACGGTTACTTGATGACCTCGTTCTGCCGCATAGGTTGCAAAGCTTAAACCAGCAGGGCCTGCACCAACGACGGCAAGCTTTTTCACTTGTGAAGTCGACTTAAACAGCAATTCTGTTTCATGGCATGCACGTGGATTCACTAAACACGATGCAATTTTCATTGAGAAAATATGATCTAGGCAGGCTTGGTTACAACCAATACAGGTATTGATTTCATCACTACGACCCTCAGATGCTTTTTCTACAAAAAATGCATCTGCCAACATTGGACGTGCCATAGAAATCATATCTGCATGACCAGAAGCCAATACATGCTCAGCCATTTCTGGGGTATTAATACGGTTAGACGTTATTAATGGGACTTTGACTTGGCCTTTTAATTTTTCAGTGACCCAAGTAAAAGCAGCGCGTGGTACTTTGGTGGCAATTGTAGGAATGCGAGCCTCATGCCAACCAATGCCTGTGTTAATAATCGTCGCGCCAGCTTGCTCGATTGCTTTAGCCAGTTGCACAACTTCTTCAAATGTCGAGCCACCCTCAACCAAATCCAGCATTGATAAACGATAGATGATGATAAAGTTTTCACCAACCGCTTCACGTGTACGGCGTACAATTTCTAAAGGAAAACGAATACGGTTTTCATAGCTACCACCCCATTCATCATCACGATGGTTGGTACGTTTAGCAATAAATTCGTTAATCAAATACCCCTCAGAGCCCATAATCTCTACGCCGTCATAGCCAGCATATTGTGCAAGGCTCGCGCAGTTTACAAAGTCCGCAATCGTTTGACTAACTTCCGCAGAACTAAGCGCATGTGGTTTTACTGGATTGATTGGGGCTTGAATAGCCGATGGCGCAACATTGTCTGCCTGATATGAATAACGGCCTGTATGTAATATTTGTAAAGCAATTTTACCACCAGCCTCATGAACGGCTTGAGTTACAACTTTATGTTTATCTGCTTCTTCTTTGCTATCGAGCTTATTTCCACCAGCAAAAGTTAGACCTGCTTCATTGGGTGCAATACCACCAGTGACAATCAACCCAACACCACCTTGTGCACGTTCTGCATAAAATGCAGCCATACGCTCATAGCCACCTGGGGCTTCCTCCAAACCAACATGCATAGATCCCATGAGGACTCGGTTTTTTAATGTAGTAAAGCCCAAATCCAATGGTGCCAATAAATGTGGGTAGTTAGACATAATCTCTCCTTAGCGTGCTTATTTGTGCTGGCTATTTTTATTTAAACTCCAGATTGAGCATGTAGTTAACTGCCCGAATCTGTGGTTTATGCAACTTATTGCATATATTTATATTCGAGATTTGTTTTTTATGCAACTTGTTGCATAATAAAGTTGTTAAAAATTTTAATGCGGTCCCAACTATGTCTTTAGCTCATGTTTTGCTAACCAGTCTGATTGAAAAACCAAGTACAGGGATAAATTTGGCACGTCGCTTTGACCGTTCTATGGGATTCTTTTGGAATTCGACCCATCAGCAGATATATCGTGAATTAAATGTCATGATGCAAAAAGGCTGGATCTCGACTTTAGAAGATGATGATCACAGTCGTAAAAAAACCTATCAAGTTGAACTACTTGGTCGTGCTGAGTTGGCTGACTGGATGGTCAAACAAAGCCCGCCAGGCCAATTACGAGAAGACCTTATGGTACGCTTACGTGCCGAAGCACAATTTGGTGGCAATACCATGTTGCCCGAATTAGAACGTCACTTGCAGTTACATCAAGAAAATTTAAAATTATACGAAAGTATCTTTGCGAAGGATTTTCCAAACACAGTGCCTCATGACCGTAAATTATTTATTCATAAAATGATTTTACAGCTCGGTATTGATTTAGAGCGAGGCTGGATTCGTTGGCTGGAAGATTTAATTCCTGCTTTAAAGGCCTTTGATGCAACAGCAGATACAGAAAAAAAACATGATGTTTAAATAAAGTGGCTTAGACTGCCATGGCATCTATAGTGTACCCACTACTAAAAACATGATTTGAGTTAGATAAATATTAAGCAAATCTTATAGGATCTCTTTGTACCATTCAAATGTGCCAAGATAAATAAAATAAAAAGGAAAAAATATGCCCTATTATCACATGCCAGATGGAGAACAGCTGTTTGTAAGGCGCTATGGCCAAGGTGAACCTGTGTTGGTATTATCAGGCTTAGGCATGCAAAGTTGGCAATGGCATCCTTTTTTATATCCACACCACAAGAAATTTGAATTTATTATTCCAGATTGGCGTGGTTTTGGTGGCTCTAAACAATGCAAAATCCCTCATTTAGATGCCATTAGTAGTCATTGGCGAGATATTGAAGCATTGCTTCCACAGCTTAATCTGCCTCAGTTTAAAGTAATTGCCTATTCTATGGGTGCAACAACAGCCATGCATGGCATGCAATATGGTCAATTCCACCGCTCTATTCAGCAATATTTACATATTGATCAAACACCCAAAATAAGCGCTGATCAAAGTTGGCCTTTTGGGTTATTTGGCGAAAAACATACACAGTTTATCGAAATTTTACAGCAAATCTCACAGGTGCTTAAAGCAAACCCTGATGCCAAAGCCATGCATGATTTAAAGAGTGCAGATCGTCAACACCTATTAAATAGTTGGTTAGCATTTATAGATTTACAAGCTGGTAGCAAAATTGCACCCTTTTTAATTAAGCAAGCCCTGAAATATCCACGCTTGCAAGCACACGTATTACCCATACAACGCTTAGATTATTTGTCTTGGTATATACATAATTATCTTGAGCATCAAGAAGATTACCGAGAAGCACTGACACAACTCACGTGCCCTGTGACTTTTTTTATTGGTGCCGAATCAAAGCTCTACCCAGCCGAAGGTCAACAGCAAATTGCAAACACCATACCGCAGGCGCAACAAGTCATTTTTAAAAAATCCGGGCATACACCGCTCTTAAGTGAACCTCTAAAATTTGCCTCTGAAATTGGGCGGTTTTTACATGCGCATGATGCTTAGCCTAATCCATTATTTACCTAATCAACATATTTACAGCATAAGAAATAAAGCTGAGATAAGCTCTTTGTAAACTTTGCCAAAATGCAATTGACTTTTTTTGCAACGATCATTTTTAATAGTCTAAATTGTTGCATAAATGGAAATATATAAATGCTGAGTGATTTGGATGATTTTTATTGTTTTGCCCAAGTGGTCGAACATGGCGGTTTTAGTGCAGCAGAACGTGCCACAGATATTCTAAAATCTAAACTCAGTCGACGTGTATACAACCTTGAAGAACGCTTAGGGGTTCGACTGATTCAACGTAGCTCACGGCATTTTGCAGTGACTGATATTGGCATGAACATATATCGTCATGCCCAAGTCATGATGAATGCAGCACAAGCTGCCCATGACCTAGTTGATCATTTAAGTACAGAACCACGTGGTGTCATTAAGTTAAGTACCCCAGTTTCCATTGCACAAAATGAAATCGCGCGCATATTGCCTAAGTTTTTAAAAAAATATCCTGAAATTAAAGTTCAAATGATTGTGACAAACCGTCGGGTGGATATTATTAATGAAGGTTTTGATTTGGCCTTACGCGTACGAGATAACTTAGATGATGATCCTAACTTGGTCTTACGTAAATTTGAAACCATTGAGCAACATCTCTTTGCCAGCCAAGCTTATTTAAATGAACACGGCAACTTAAAACACCCAAGCGAATTATCACAACATCATATTTTAAGTATGTCCGATGAGCATTTGGATCAAAATATTGTGCTCCACAATGAAGAAAACCAACAAATTAAAATTCGGGTTAATCCGACAGTATTAGGCTCAGATCTCAGTATGTTGGCCGAGCTTGCTCGACAAGATTGTGGTATTGCTTTATTGCCTGACAGTGTTGTAAAAACACATTTAAACTCGGGTGCATTGGTACGAGTACTGCCTACATGGAAAGCGCCACACGGTACATTTCATGTAGTTTACCCTTCACGTAGAGGCTTATTACCAGCTGTGCGTGTATTTATTGATTATTTAGTTGCTCAACTTAGCAAACACTAATCATCGCTATATATGAATAAATTACTCGGGTACTTTATTTACTTTGTAGCAAGCATTGATAAAGTTCAGCGCAAAAAAAAGCTTACCCTATGTGTAGGGTAAGCTTGAAATCAGAAACTACAGCTAATTTCTTAAAACAATAATAGACCAAAATACACACAACAATAAATCCTTTTTAACACTAAAAAAGACTTGGAACGAAACTGATCTCTTTGTTTTTAAATTAATTTTTAAAAAAGATTTATCGCTAATATCTATTAAAGTAGTATTTCAGTATAAATTTTAGACCAAAGTCTAAAATTTATACATAACTGCCACTATTGTTAAGCCTATGAGATACTTAGATTTCTGGATATGTTCCATAACCTTCAGGCCATGGAGACAACAATTCAAATCCATCATCAGTTACTGCAACCATGTGTTCCCACTGTGCAGACAATGATTTATCTGCCGTCACCACACCCCAGCCATCTTTAAGCTCTTTGGTTCTGGCTTTACCGGCATTAATCATAGGTTCAATCGTAAACACCATACCTGTTTTAAGCACTACACCTTGGCCTTGCTGACCATAATGCAACACACTTGGTTGCTCATGGTAAACCTTACCAATACCATGACCGCAATACTCACGCACCACAGAATAACCTTCACGGTGTGCAACAGATTGAATGGCATAACCTACGTCGCCCAATGTTGCACCAGCTTTAACAGCATGAATACCAGCAACCATCGCTTCGTATGTCGTTTCGACCAAGCGTTTTGCTTCAGGTTTAATTTGACCTACATAGTACATTCGGCTGGTGTCACCAAAATAGCCATCTTTAATAATCGCAACATCAATATTAATAATATCGCCGTCTTTTAAGATCGTTTCAGCAGATGGAATACCATGACACACCATTTCATTTGGAGAAATACAGGTTGTTTTGGTATAGCCATAATAGCCAACATTGGCAGGAATAACCTTTAAAGTATTTACAATGAAATCGTTACACAGGTCATCTAAATACTCTGTTGTTACGCCTGGCTTCACATGCTCCCCAATCATTGCTAAAACTTGCGCAGCTAAACGTCCTGAAATACGTAATTTTTCTAAATCCTGCTCGGTTTTAATCGTGATACTGGAAGCTTTCATTACATCATCCTCAAATTCGATACAATAGAGTATAGACCTTTTTACAGCATTTTGTTTTTAATACATGGTTTTGAACTGTCAATCCATAGCAAGTAACGCTAAAATTGCCTGTTTTATAAACAAAAAATACATAGGGCATTAATTTTTTTAAACAATATTCAAGTCTGCTTAATTTCTCTTATTTTTAAATATATTTCACGCAATCAAACGGATAAATTAAACAACATTTGATCTTTCAATATATTAATATTGGATATTATAAAAAATATTCATCAATAAAATAAAATATTTTGCAAATCAAATTTTACCTGCTTTAAAATTACCGACTTCTATTGGCTAGCCCATCTCCCTTTTACTTATGACAAATCTCCGTACTAGAGATATTGTTGCCTTAGGTTTTATGACCTTTGCCCTATTTATTGGCGCTGGTAACATTATCTTTCCACCGATTGTGGCACAGCAAGCCGGTGAACATGTATGGTTAGCCGCTTTTGGTTTTTTAATCACAGCCGTTGGCCTACCTGTAATCACTATTATTGCTTTATCTCGTGTAAATGGTTCGATTCAAATTTTAAGTTCTCCCCTAGGTAAAGCAGCCAGTATTTTACTGACTGTTGTTTGTTACTTAGCAGTAGGGCCTTTATTTGCAACACCACGTACTGCAACTGTTTCTTATGAAATTGGTTTCTCCGCTTACTTTGGCAACTCTTCAAATACTTTGATGATTTATAGCATCATTTATTTTGCTTTAGTGACCATTGTTTCTTTGTATCCAAATAAAATTTTGGACACTGTGGGCTATTTCCTTTCACCGCTTAAAATTTTAGGTTTAGTGGTTTTAGGTGTTTCTGCATTCTTTATTCCAGCTGGCATCATCCCGCCTGCGGTAGGTAACTATGTAGCAAGCCCTGTATCTGAAGGGATTGTGAATGGTTATTTAACCATGGACACTTTAGGTGCTTTAGTTTTTGGTATTGTAATTGTTAAAGCCATCACATCACGCGGTGTGTCGGATAGCAAACTGATTACCAAATATGCCGTTATTGCTAGCATTATCTCAGGTATTGGTCTAACACTCGTCTACATTAGCTTATTTAAATTAGGCATGAGTAGCCATGATATCGCTCCAAATGCAACAAATGGTGCAGTGATCCTGCATGCATACGTTCAACACGCTTTTGGTGATATGGGTGCTTATTTCCTTTCTGCAATGATCTTTATTGCATGTATGGTAACTGCTATTGGCCTAACTTGTGCATGTGCTGAATACTTTTCAGAATTAACTAAAATTCCATATAAAGTATTTGTATTAATTTTGATTGGCTTTTCATTAGTCATTTCAAACTTAGGTTTAACTAAGTTAATTGCGGTGTCTGTACCAGTATTAAGTGCAATTTACCCACCTGCAATTGCCGTTATTTTATTAAGTTTCTGTGGTAAATTTTTCAACAATCCTTCTCGAATTATTGTTCCTGTAACTGGCGTAGCATTCTTATTTGGTATTGTTGATGGTATTAAAGTTGCTGGCTTCTCAGAACAACTACCTGCTTTTCTACAAAATCTACCTTTAAATGAACAGAATCTTGCATGGCTAATCCCATCAGTCATTGTTCTTATCATTGCATTTGTGATTGATAAAGTAAAAAACTAAGCTTTCTTACTTTAATGGAATAAAATCAAATTTTTACCCAAAATTAGATTTTAACAATGACCTATAAATGTCATATTTTATCCAAATATGCTTTTATTCGTCTTCCCATACACTTCTGCAATGTTATCTTTGACTCAGGCTTATCTAGCATCATTTCTATGCTTCATGCTGTGATGCACCAACTGACTAATGCATCAAACCAAACTTATTGATAACGAAACACCACGAATAACGACACTTTAGTACAACATAAGCCGAACAAAAACACGTACTTATTTATTTTTAACTTTGATACACTGCCTGACTTTCTTCATTTTGAATATTATTTCAAGTTTAAGCGATCTCTTAATCCATTCAATCTAAGACCTACAAAACTGGTCCATATTTTGCTTTATTAAGCTATAACCCCGCTATTTTGCACTGTTTTAAACCATGCAAAACTGCAGGTCTTTGGAAATATTCAACTTCGTTAAAGTACTTATTTTTTTTAAATGCATGTGCTAAACACTGTTGGATATTTAAACAATTCCACCACATACACAAATTTCATGACTTAACATGTCAATATGACAAAATAATGACATTAGTGCTTGAAATACACTCAAAATCACAGTAAAACTGTAATTGAAATCCAGACTAAAACATTAAGGTTTTAGTACCAACAACAAAAAAGGAGGGATGGAGATGTTATCTATACATTTCAACAAGCAATTCTTCATTAACGCTCTAAAGGCAAATAAGAACATGGTGACGTTTGTCAGCACAACTTTTGCCCTCATGTTGACGTTATTAATACAAGGGATGATTCATGGCAACTTAAAGCCAGAATATTTCATGTATGCAATTATCGTCTCGTGTGCTTTTTTTGTTTGGGCTGTTGTAGACCAAAAATACCGTCGTAATACTTCTTCTCAATATTTCAAAGATTGAAAGGTGGATGACTCCGTCATCCATCTTCAATCAAAATATACAAATAATAAAAACAATATCTTTCCCTAAAATATTTCATTCCCACCATCCCCTTTAAACACATAAGTTCAGCTGAGAAAGCGCATAAGCGTACCTAAAATTAATAATAAAGTTGCCCCCAATTCCCCTATCACCAGCAATAACATAGCCAAACTCATGCACCAAGTCGGCACAGTCCATTTTGAGCCTAAACGATGAGGCGTTTTAAATTGATTTGTGGTGTCCTGTAAAACCCCGTGTAAGATATAACTTAAAATAGAGAAACTAAAAAAAACTAAATTAACCCAAACGCATAGCAAATTCACCCACTCAGGGAACTGCGAAAAATAGGCCAACACAGCCAAAATAAGCGACGCAGGTGCATATAACAAACTACTACGATGCGCGATATCTACATAATAGTGCGCTCTAGCCTGTATCGAATGACGGATTTGCCAATACTTCCATACACCAGTAAGCATGCCTACCCATAAAAACAGCCCACTAAATACAATGGCGCATTGCACTGAAACTGATATTAATAAATGATCCATTTAATTTTCCTTATTTTACTTTATGGTCTTCCAACTGACTTTAAAGTCACTCTTTTAGCAAGTTTCTTTTTAGAACTCGTGTAAATTAAATCATGACTTGTTTTTTTATAAATACCTTCATCATGTCTGAATTTGAAGCACTTCCTATTGTATGTAAAGATGGCTATCAATTGGCTGCACGTTTTTATGCACATACCAACAAAGAAAAGCAAAATTTACCAGTTTTAATCTGCCCAGCTACAGGTATTACCAAACAGTTTTATCATAGCTTTGCGACATGGTTGAGCGAACAAGGTTTTGATGTCATGGTATTCGATTTTAGAGGCATTGGCGAATCACTACACGGTCAACTCAAGGACTCAACAGCCAGTATTGTTCAATGGGGTGAATTAGATATTCCTGCCGCGATAGATGTGCTGTTAAATAAAACCCATGCTCAACAGGTCTATTTACTCGGCCATAGTGCGGGTGGTCAGCTTATGGGAGTTAATGCCAACCATCATAAAGTGGCCAAAGTTGTTGCGGTGTCTGGCTCAAGTGGTCATATCAAAGGCTTAAAAGGACGCACAAAAATACTTGCACCAATAATGTTTAAAGGTATTTTTCCACTTGCTCGTTTAACCTTAGGCTATGGCCCAACCAATGCAATTGGCATGGGTGAAAACTTACCCAAAGATGTTGCGCGTGAATGGGCACAATTCTGTTCAAAGCCTGGTTATATTCTTAATGCTGTCGGCAAAACCATTCATGAAGACTTTCACTCAAAAGTACATACTCCAATTACAGTACTTTGGTCATCTGATGATGAAATTGCCACGGAAGCCAATGTAAGAGACTTACTCCGCCTCTACCCAAATGCCCATACCGATATGATTGAGCTTAAACCAGCCAGCTATAATCATAAAATGATTGGTCACATGCTGATGTTTAAAAAGTCGCATCAAAACCTTTGGCCTGTGATCGCTAAGCAATTATTAATAGCTTCGTAAGGCATCAACGCAAAACCTGAGCCTTCATGTCGAAATGAAATACACAATATAATGACTCAAAAAAAGTCCATTTAATTATTTAAATGGACTTTGTAGAGCAGATGCACAAATCAAATTAATCTATAAATCCATCTTTTCTTAGCTTTTGATCTGTAAGGAATTCACGGATTACAATAGTGCTCAGTACAATAATCGCGACTAAAATACCCGCTGAAATGGTTACTTTAGTAAATATTTCAGAACTTAATGGCGAAAACCACAGTTGAGCAATGGCCAAAATGCCCCACAAGACAGAAATGATTAATGCACTAAAAACACCATATTTCATCGCTCACGCTCCAGTATGACAACATAAGCCTCACGTTTCCAAAACAGCAACATGCGACGGATGTCTTTTTCCATAGTAATGACAGCCCAACCTTGTTGTGCATTTTGGTTTAAAAAATTTGTAAACTTTACAGGATCAACCTTTGAAGAGCCTAAAAGCAAAGAGCCCAGCATACCTTCCTGATAAATAACAACTTTATATTCTTTCATTTTATATTATCTTATATTCAATTAATGTCATGCATTAAATATGCGATATCAGTATATATAGCATGTTATGAGTGAGCAACACAGCAAAGTAGTTTTATAAGCTGTAATTTTTGAAATATATGCTTTAATATAAGCAGTATGAGATGAGCCTTATATGAGTATCACGCGAGTGATACGACTAGCCCCTTAACCATAGGGGCTTTTTAGTATCTAAAATTTAACAAATATAGAATTATTGAATATCAAAAACCCAGTTACGCGCTTGCGTATCTGTTGTGGTTTCACACACATAGTAGTCATGATCCCATGCATCTTGGTTAAAAATTTCTTTTTTAAAGTAAGTAATTGACTTACCATTTTCTACACAAGTAAAGCTTTCACCTTGGTCTTTTACTTGAGTTCCATTCAGAAATCCACCTATGCAGAGAAATCGAGTTTGTTTAGGCATTTTACATCAAATTTTAAATAAACATTTCAGCAGATTAAACAGTGTATCCATTTAACTGTAAAGCAATTGCCAGCCTTTTCTGGATCAATTGCTGATGGTGATTAAATCAAAAACTCATCGCATAAAAAAACCACCAATAAAAGACCTAAACGATCAATTATCAGTGGTTATACGTGGATTTTCTTATACAGGCTAAAAGCCTTCTGCACTTATTGAGTATTAGGTGAAACCATTTGTTCTGGTCGTACAACTTCATCAAACTGTTGTTTAGTCACAAGCCCTAACTCAACTGCAACTTGCTTTAAAGTTTTACCTTCTTTATAAGCCGTTTTAGCCACTTTAGCTGCATTTTCATAACCAATAACTGGGTTTAAAGCCGTGACTAACATAAGTGAATCATGTAAGAAATGATCAATTTTTTCTCGGTTTGGCTCAATCCCTACTGCACAATGGTCATTAAAGCTATTACAAGCATCACCCAACAACTGAATAGATTGTAATAAATTAAATGCAATAACAGGCATAAACACGTTTAATTCAAAGTTACCTGAAGCACCTGCAATATTTATTGTGGTGTCATTCCCCATTACTTGTGCGACAACCATAGTCATTGCCTCACTTTGAGTTGGGTTTACTTTACCTGGCATAATGCTTGAACCAGGTTCATTTTCAGGAATTCTCAACTCACCAAAACCACAGCGAGGGCCACTTGCTAACCAACGAACATCATTGGCAATTTTATTTAAACTGGCTGCTAATGTTTTTAAGGCACCTGATGCAAAAACGGCAGCATCTCGCCCTGCTAATGCCTCAAATTTATTTGGCGCAGTCACAAATGCCAAACCCGTTAAACTTGCCAATTGCTCTGCAGCTTTCACGGCATAATCTGGATGCGCATTTAAGCCTGTACCTACAGCTGTGCCACCTAATGGTAATTCGTACAAACCTTCTAGAGCTTGATGTAAACGTTTTAATCCATGGTCTAACTGTGACACATAGCCACTAAACTCTTGACCCAATGTCAGTGGTGTCGCGTCTTGTAAATGTGTACGGCCAATTTTTACAATATCTGCAAATTCTTCAGATTTTGCCTGCAAGGTGTTGCGTAATTGAGTGACTGCAGGAATAAGGAGTTCATTGATTTGTAAACTTGCTGCTACATGAATGGCGGTTGGGAATGAGTCATTTGTTGATTGTGCACGATTCACATGATCGTTTGGATGAACTGGCTTTTGTGAACCTAATGGATTCCCCAGCTTTTGATTCGCAATATTCGCAATAACTTCATTGCAGTTCATATTACTTTGCGTGCCAGAACCTGTTTGCCAAACTACTAAAGGGAATTGTGAATCCCACTGCCCAGCCATCACTTCTTCAGCTGCACCCACAATATATTGTGCCAAGTCCTGTGGAATTTGATTCAACTCTGCATTGGTTAATGTCGCTGCTTTTTTTACCAATCCCATCGCACGAATCATTGGTCGAGGTAAGTGTTCTGCACCAATTTTAAAATTTTGTAGGCTACGCTGTGTTTGCGCTCCCCACATTGCTTCGCTTGGTACTTCAACCTCACCCATCGTGTCATGTTCAATACGTGTTTGCATGTTACAACCCTATTTCCTTGTTTAAGACCTTGGCTTTAGCTAATTAAACAATACTTTGCTATGGCTGATTTGAGTGTATGAAATCCCCAAACAATTGTAAATAAGAATCAATATCAATTATCACGCTTTTTACAATCCTCTTGATCGTAAAAATATATGTCACATCACCATATTCATTTCATGTTTTGAACGTAGGGGAATTAACGTTATTGCCCACGTAGAATTTGCTGATAAAAATTCCACTCATCTTTAAGCATTTGCTGCAAATTTCGCACGGGTTTCCAGCCTAATACTGCTTCTGCTTTACTTATATCTGCACCTAAACGGTCTAACTCTTCATTTGGATAGTAACTCGACTCCACTGTTTGAATGGTGGTTTGTGTCACTTCTGCAATTTCATCTAATAGTTTTTGGATAGATATTAACTCACCCGCAATATTAAAGGCTTCACATACCTGTTGCTGTTGGCTCAGCCATTCCAAGCTTTTACTAATCGCATGGCAGGCATCTAAAACATGTAAAAAACTTCGCTCATTGGTTTTATCATCTGTGTTAGCATGCTTACGTAGCTCAATAAAATCACGTTGCATGGCACCAGCTTGCATCGCTAAAGGCACAATATTTTTAGGTAAAGGCATTACAAACTCACCTAAAATACCTTGCTCTAAGGCACCTGCAATATTCGATAAGCGCAATATCGCAATTTTCCATTCACTGTCTGTACGAGCGGTATCACGTATAATTTCTTCAACCATTTGCTGCGATTTAATATAGGGATTTGGATACGCATAGTGAAAATCCATATCCTCTTTTAATTGCGCAGACGATTTACCATATACAGCTAAGCTTGATAAATGTACTAAAGTACGCACACCTGTGCGTTGCATAGCACGCATTAAACTCATAATACAGCTTACATTATCGTTATAGTATTCCAGAGGTTTAAGCACAGATTCTTCGAGTGACTTAAACCCAGCAGCATGAACTACAGCACTCACGGAATACTGCTCAAACACTTTATTTAAGGCAGGTGTATTGCGGATATCAATTTTAACAAAGGGCACATACATGCCAGAAATAAATTCCAAGCGCTCTAAAATTTGTAAATTCGCATTCGATAAATTATCAACAATAATGACTTCTTGTCCTTGCGCTAAAAGACTTAAAGCAATATGTGAGCCTATAAAGCCTAAACCACCCGTGACTAAAATCATTCTTTATCAACTCCACTTCTGAATCAGTAAGCTATGTTTTATTTGAATTATTTTGATGCTCTGTGTAACAGATCCACAGATCTCTAAACCAAATAAGCCAGCTCACAATTTCTCTTGAGCTGGCGAATATTCAAGAAAATTATAGTTATATATTACTGTTTAAAAAAAAGTCATTTGTTGTTGTTATGAATACCAACTGTATGTTGAATATAGCCAGAATTATAAAAACACACCTAAAAAAGCAGTCTAATTTTTACTAAATCAATCAATCTTTCTCATACATTTTTTATTTTAATCATTCACTTATACCACTAAGAAAGAAACTTTAACTCAGTCTCTTTTGAATAAAATTCAACTATGCTTAAAATTTATCTGTAATCATGACCACAAATTTTTGCATTTTCTCAACCCAATACTTATTATATTTTTGATACTTATTAAAATTTTATAAATCACAATGCTTCATATCATTGGAATTATCATTCTACTCTTTATTGCCTATCATTACAGACTTGATCAAGCATCTGGGGTTGGGGAATATCTTTTATATATGCTCATTGCATTAGATTTCTTTCATAAGTCATTTTTCACTCAGCTCCAAGTTATAAATTCCAGCAATTAGATTGAATCTTAATGCTAGTCTTTTGCCTCGATTGCGATATCGCTCAGCAAGAATTTTGAAGGTTTTCAAACTGCCAAATACATGCTCAATTCCAATTCTTCTTTTATTGATTTCCTGATTATAGATTTTTAGTTCGGAATCCAGTTTACAGCGCTTCTTTGCTTTTAATGGCAACAAGCTATTTGGATACACTGTATAAATTCCCTGATAACCCTTATCCGCAAGGATAAATGCACCTGCAGGAATCTGATTCAAGTTACGTTTGAAGAGTTCGAAATCATGTACGGCACCACGACTCGTACATAAACTCAGGATTTTTTGAGTTTGATAATGAATGATGGCCTGTACTTTGAAAGTGTGGGTCTTTTTCTTGCCGCTATAGCTTTTCTTCTGTTTTTTTAGGCCTTTGGATTGGAATTTCTGTGGCATCCACGATCACAACATTCCAATCGATGCCTTCGCCCTCGGGTAAATCTTTGGGTAAATTAAAGAGATTGGACCGAATCAGGCAGTCTTCAACATGACGGACAATTCTTGAGGCTGTGGGCTCTGACACGCCATAACTAGTTGCCACATGAAATAAGGTTCGGTATTCCCGCCAATAGCTTAGACAGAGCAGAACCTGGTCTTCCAGGCTTAACTTGGGCGGTCTGCCTTTGGCAGGGACATGTTTCTTCAATTGCTCAACCATCAAATAGAAAGTTGACCATGAGATGCCTGTGTATCGCTTGAACTGAGGATCAGAAAGCTTGTTTGAATCGATGTATTTCATCCGCAGATTATGCACGAATGCTAAGAAATCCGGAGTGCAAATATTAACCAAAAAGAAGATCGTTTTTTGATTTATGAAAGAGATCTATTGATTGTAGTTCTATTAAGGAGTGCATGGCGTACTCTAAACTAGTATTTTAAATTTTACTCATGCCATATCAGTAATCCAAATTTCTAATTCTATGTATGCTTTATCTATTTTAAATACATTAGACTTCTTTAATAAATCATTTTTTGAACTATGAACATTCATGATGTAAGTTCCCTCTCCTTTAAAAAATTGGAAGTACTGATTCGAAAGGGAGAGGTTTTTTATACTTAAAACCTCCTCATCCTTTTGCGGAGCTTACTCTTCATTCCAAAGGGAGAAAGGACTTTCATTGGTCATTTAAGTACCAACTCATGATCATTTTTTGACTTTTGAATGAACCCTATTCAATACAAAAAATAGCACTTGGCCACTACGACATAATTTTTTGCTTCTTCTAAGGTTCAGTTTTTATTTCTCTTACAACCCACTCTAAAAAATTTTTCTTATCAAAAAATTCAGGTGCTGCATTTGCAAAAATACTTTTTTCAATGTTGTTAAATATACCTTGAAATTCTAATGATCTATGTGCCTGAAAACCTGACTCTACGCCTTCATGAAGTGCTTTAAAAAAAATGGAAAGTTGCATAAATCGACTTTTGGTATCTAGTCCGTCAAATTCAGCTACAAAGTTATATATTTTTCAACTACTAACTTGGGGGGGATTACCGGGGTTGAGTAAATCATCGAAGTTTCATCTTATTATGTTCAACAAAAAACTAACACAACCAAATATTAATACAACAAAAAATTATATCTAAACTATTATTTATTAAGTATTTTTAACAATAATTCAGGTTTCTTAAGTAATTATTTAGAGTAATTACTCATATAAAATCCATCTAACTATCAGTTGAATAAATTGGCACACTACCTCTACTCTAAATACAATATTTTATTAAAAAAAACTGCTTCAAGATAAGCAAGCCAAACTAAAACACCTTAAAGATTAATTAGAAACTACAGCAGTTTATAGCGAAGATTTTATGTTCTTTTCCATGGTTTAACACTGGTCAAATATATCTTTATATTGAGTTGATTCATGACTTTAAATAGCTCCTTATACTTCTACACAATACATTTGAGAAATGCTCAAGCTGCGGTTCCCTTAAGCAACAATAAAATAGTTTAATTTTTCATGATCAAGCTCGGCACAAATTTCTTAGGTCATACTAAACCATCATTTTTGATGAAGAATTTTATTTTTTTCACCCGTTATTTTATGAGCTACTTAATTGAGCATTAAGCAAGTTGACTATTAGGCGCAACTAAAAACAATTGACTAAAGTTGTATACGAGAATCGATTTAAGGAGCACCAATAGTAAATTGTCTGTAATGTGTTTTGAGTGATTATCCAATCATTGAGTTGATCTCTTAGCATTTAAAATATTCATTCTTAAAAGACAGGATAATTTAATCTAGCCTATAACGAGATCATTAAAATTATGGCACCTGAAATTATTGTATAATGCCTTTTTCTTCTAACGTCTAAATTCAGTTGCTGTTGCAACTAATTTTTGCAGTGAAAGTATGAGTACCTTATTACTAATTACCTCCTCTCCAACATCTATACATGCATGGCATGCTTTAGGTTTAGCACAAGCATTACATTTGAAAAATGAAGCTTTTCGAGTTTTTTTCTATCAAGATGGTGTCGCTGTTGCTAATACATTGCAATGGGTGCCCGATGACCAACGTAATTTAACTAAAGAATGGCAAAAGCTCGAAATTCGCTTACCTGTGTGTGTAAGTGCAGCACTTGCACGTGGCATTAGTGATGAAGAAAATGCCAAGCGTCATCATATTCAGCATTACAATTTGGCTGAAGGTTTTGAGTTGGTTGGATTAGGTGAACTCGCAGATGCAGTTCAGTCTTCAGAGCGTTTAATTCAATTTTAATGAATGTTACTGGCTTAATTTGCTGTATATAAAAGGTTTATCGTGTGAAAAAAGTACTCGTTATATTAACCCAAGCCAACTTAAGTAGTTTGCAGGTGCATGAAAGCCTTTCTGCAACGATGGTTTTGGCTACTTTTGGCTGTGAAGTCAAAGTACTATTACAAGATGCTGCCTTAAGTTTACTGGCTTCAGATATAGAATTTAATCAAATAAAGCATGCATTTAAAGTTGCATCCAATATGGTGGAAAGCTTTGAATTTTACGACTTAACACCAGTTTTAGTTGAAACTAAAAACCAAAGCCAACGTTGGGTACAAACAACAGAACAAGAGCTTGAGTTTGTTGAACTCAATGCAACGCTCATTCAGCAATTTGACCATGTTTTGTATTGGTAAGGAATAATGCAATGAATACATCTACATTATTTTTAGTTCAATCCAGCTACGCGAATTCGCTCTCCGTATTAGAAAAATTGCAACAAATGGCAACATCAACAGATCGTGTGGTACTAATGGGTGATGCTGTCATGCATGTGGCACAGCCCACGCTAGCAAATTTTTCATGTGCGATTTTAGACACCGAGAAAGCATTAATACCAGCTGATAGCGCTTTGGAGCATTTAGCTGTATTGAACTACGCTCAATTTGCAACACTATGCCTTCAATATACCCGTGTGGTAACCTTAAAATAAGTGGTTATTTAAAATGAATTTAGCCTTGGACCAAGATGGCCATTTAGTCGATTACAGCATTTGGAATGAACAGGTTGCACAAGAGCTGGCTAAATCTTTAGATTTAGAATTGACGGCTTGGCACTTTGAAGTTTTGCAAGCTGTGCGTCAATTTTACCAACAATTTGGGCATTCTCCTGCAACACGCCCACTCATCAAATTTCTGATGAAAACCGTGAGTCCAGACATTAATAATGCAATCTTGCAAGAAAAGTTTAATACTGGCTTAGTGGCACGACATCTTAGCCGTTTAGCGGGTGTACCCAAACCTGCAAATTGCCTATAGTCTCGTACCGTTAATTTTACCTTTCCCAAAAGCGCCAATTGGCGCTTTTATACAACCTGATTGAGCTGATTCAGCTTTGTATAATATGCTTCCGTAAATACTGCTTTGACCTGTTTCGCATGTAGTAGCTCACCACATTCTGAACAGACCATCATCGGTTTAAAAACCTGCCCACAACGCTTATGGACGTACTGAACCGGTGAGCCTAACCCTTCATCCATCCATTTATCAGCCCACGTATTCATGGCCATTAAGAGTGGATAAAGCTCTAAGCCTTTTTCAGTAAGTCGATATTCAAAACGCTCCTGCCGATCCATATACGGCGTTTTTACTAAAATTTGATGCTCAACCAAACGCTTTAAACGGTCAGAAAGTACATGGCGAGTTAAACCTAGATTTTCTTGAAAATCATCAAATCGATGCATGCCCAAAAATGAATTGCGAATAATCAGTAAAGTCCAGCGGTCGCCCAGAACTGATAATGCCCTAGCGATGGAACAAGGTTGATTACCAATTTCTTCCCATTTCATGAATTTGAACCCTTAGCAACTTAAGTCTTATACGCGTATGCATACTGTTGGTATGCATACCATTATTTTATAGCATGATTGTGCATGGCAATACATCTTGTCATTATAAGGTTGAAATTCAGCTATTTTGTATACATGTGTATTTTTAGAACAAACAGCCTATTACAGAAGGACTGCTGTGTTTTTATAAAAACACATATAAAACAAATAAATATAAACACAAAAGATTGATTTTTATTCATATTTTGATTAATTATTATTTTATATACATCTGTACTTTTTTTAATATTATGTTATTTTTCCATCAATTTTTTTCTACATCGTCATCTCCCTGACCTGTCTGCTATGAAACTTACAACGCTTCAATCTGCCATTTTACTCAGTGCATGTGTTAGCCCTATGGCTTTTGCAGGTGGTTTAGACCGTTCTGGTCAATCTATTTCTGCCTTTTTACAGCCAGGTAATTACTTTGATGCTGGTATTTCCGTGCTTGATCCTTCTGTTTCGGGGCAGGACAAAAATGGGAAGGCTGCCAATGATATGGCGGGTGATTATTATTTCCCAACTGCAGCCTTAAAAGTTCAAGCTACAGATCATATTTCTTTAGGTTTGTTGTACGACCAACCTTATGGTGCAGATGCCAAATATGAAGGCGAAAATGCGTTTGTCTCTGGCGCGAATGTTGCACCATTAGGTATTTCTGGTGGTACAGAAGTTACCGTTAAAACACAAAGTCTATCTTTGCTTATGGGCTATCAGCCTAATGAAAACTGGAACCTCTATGCTGGCCCTGTTTACCAGTCTGTAAATGGTGATGTGAAATTACGTGGCTCATTATTTTCTGTTTTAGATGGCTATAACTTAGAAACAGGAAATGACTATTCATGGGGCTGGCTAGCAGGTGTTGCTTATCAAATTCCTGAAATTGCCTTAAAAGCATCTTTAACCTATCGCTCTGAAGTCGAACATAAAATTGATGCGAAAGAGCAAATTAATTATGCACGTATTGCATTAAAACCTTACGAGACAGCCGGTTTACTCAATTTAAGTACTAACCCTATTGATACTTTTACCTTTTCTACACCACAGTCAGTTAACTTAGACTTGCAAACAGGGATTATGGCCAACACCATTGCCTTTGCAAATATTCGCTGGGTGAACTGGTCTAATTTTGTTGTACGTCCTTTTAAATTAGGTCAAGTGAGCCAAGCCACAGGCCCGCTGGTTGGTAAACCAAATGGCTACAATCTTATTGACTATAAAGACGATCAAATTTCTGTGAATGCAGGTGTAGGCCGTAAGTTTAACGATAAATGGGGTGCAAACCTTTCTGTAGGTTGGGATTCTGGCGCAGGTAATCCTGTAACTACTCTTGGACCAACTGAAGGTTACTGGTCTGTAGGTACAGGGGTACGTTATAACCCTGCAAAAAATTACTTTATTGGTGCAGGTGTTAAATACTTCTGGTTAGGTGATGCAGATGCGGTCACAGGTGCACATACTGAAGCTGGCCGTTTTAGCAATAACCATGCTGTAGGTTATGGTCTAAATATTGGCTATAACTTCTAATCAAGCTTAAGTTTTGTGTCAAAAAAAAGCCTCTGTTCATCAGAGGCTTTTTTAATATATGCAGAATAAATTTGCCCTACTTAGCTTTAAACGTTATGCCAGTAGATAATAGCTCCCCAACACGAAAGCCAATAGACTGACACATTCACAGATTTCAATGCTCGCGCCTACAGTATCCCCCGTAATGCCACCAATACGTTGCTTAAATTTACGACGCAAATAAAGCAAACTAAAAGCTGTGACTAAAACAGCAACAAGACCTAAAACTGAAAAATATAAGGATGACAGCACAAGCAAGACCATAATAGTAATGGCTAGCTTTTTAGGGATATATGAAGCCATTGAGCTACCCAAGCCTTTTTCGCGTACATAGTCTGTGCTTAAAAACAAAAACATCGGCGCCAAACGGCCTAAAACTGGAAATAGTAGCAAAGCACTATATAGTTGCTTTTGGATTAATAAGTACAGCGCAGACCATTTTAATAGGCAAATAATGATTAAGCTGAGTACACCAATCGGCCCGCATGCAGGGTCTTTCATAATTTTCAGTGTACGTTCTGCATCACCAAAGCCACCCACCCATGCATCGGCAGTATCGGCCAATCCGTCTAAATGTAAGCCACCTGTTAGCCAGATCCACAATACTAAAATAAGACTTGCCGATAATATGGCAGGAATAACCTGTAATAATAGGGCTACAGCACAGAGAATTACCCCAATGATGAATCCAATTAGCGGATAAAATAATACCGACTGCCCATTTTGCTGTTTGCTTGGCATGGCTTTCAGCTGTAAGGGAAATGTGGTCAGAAATTGGAGTGCAATCCAAAATGGCATCATAAGGGCTACTCCTCGATGTGCAGATACATCAAATCTGTAGCACGTGTACCACAAAAATGATTGAGCTGTGCTAATTCTGCAGTCATCTTCAATAAATCATTCATCGGTAGCTTGAGCGCTTTACATTTGAGTAGTTTAATGATGCCACCATGGCTAATCACCAAGGCCTTTTTGAGCTTGTTTTCTTGCATATAAGCCATCATCTGCACGATTGCTTGAGTCACACGTGCATCAAATTGTGCCAAAGTTTCTGCATTGGGCGGGCTAAATTCAGTCGGTTGCAACCAAAATTTTTCCAGCTGATCAGGCACAGTTTCATATAAAAACTGCGTGCTTTGCCCTTCCCAGTCGCCAAAATGCATTTCTTGCAATTGTGCTAAGCAATGCACATCTAAATTGAGTTGCCTTGCAACAGACTGTGCAAAACGCTGACAACGCTGTAGCGGTGAGCTGAAAACAACATCCCAACTTTGCCCCGTCTCAATCGCATTGCGTAGTGTTTGCTGCATCTGCTGCCAGCCATTTTCAGTCAACGCATCATCGGTTGAGCCACGTAAAGTGTGGCTCAACTCAGTTTCACCATGACGCATCACATCTAAATGCAGCACATCAGTTGCAATGTCAGACTGACTTGACATTAGACCTTATCACCGATGACAGCAGCTTCTGCAAATGTGGCCATGTTATTATGCAAACTGCACGCCAGCTTAATTAGGCCAAGTGCTGCACCTGCACCACTGCCTTCACCCAAACGTAAATTCAGTTTTAATAACGGTTCAGCTTGTAATTCCTCTAATAAACGGCGGTGGCCATATTCGGCAGATTGATGGCCAAATAGCATCCATTCACGCACTTGTGGATTTAAACGTACTGCAACCAATGCCGAAACTGTACTAATAAAGCCATCAACGACAATAGGCAGACCTAATTGTGCACAACGAATATATGCACCTGTCATCGCAGCAATTTCTAAGCCACCCACTGCAGCCAAAGCTTTAAATGCATCCTGTTGTACATATTCTTGATGTAATGCCAAAGCTTGATCGATCACGTGTTTTTTATGCGCCAATTGCTCTGCACGAATTCCTGTGCCTACACCTGTGAGTTTTTCTGCAGATTCATTTAATAAAAAACACGCCACAGCAGATGCAGAACACGTATTCCCAATACCCATCTCACCCGCGACATAAATAGACGCCTGCGTAGCAAAGGCTTTTTCGGCACTCAGATAGCCCAATTGCATGGCCTGTTCGCACTGCTCTTCTGTCATGGCAGCTTGATGTGCAAAATTTGCCGTGCCTTGCATAATGCAGTGGCGCTCTACTCCTGCATAGTCGTAAGCCTCACCCACAGAACCACAATCAATCACCTGTAAATTGGCATTGTATTCTTTAGCAATCACGCTAATGCAGGCGCCACCAGATGTGAAGTTTTGTAGCATTTGGCGAGTAACGGCTTGTGGATAGGCTGAAATATTTTCTTCCATCACGCCATGATCACCTGCAAATATACAAATCCATGGTCGTTCTATAGATGGTTGTGCTGTATCTTGAAGCGTTGCCAATAACACTGCCGTGCGTTCTAATTCAGATAAAGAACCTGTAGGTTTGGTTAATTGAAGCTGCCTTGCTTCTGCTTGTTGTTTTGCATTTTCACTAGGCACTTTACATGCACTTAACCACCAACTCATTCTTTATCTCCTTTTAAAATCATGGGAAAACCTGCCACACAAAATACAACTTTATCTGCAATTTGGCCCAATTGCTGGTGCAAACGCCCTGTTTCATCAACAAACTTACGGCTGATTTGCCCCATCGGCACAACACCAAGTCCGGTTTCATTACTCACCAAAATAATGTCCGATTTTAAGGTCGGTAGCACATCTAATAACTTTTGACATTCGACTACTTGGCATTGCGTTTGCTCATCTTGCATGAGCAAATTACTCATCCATAAAGTCAAACAATCGACCAAAATAACTTGTCCAGCTTGATCTAATGTTTGCAAACAGGCCGCCAACTGCAAAGGCTCTTCAACTACCCGCCAAGTTGAAGGTCGCTGTGCTTGATGATGTGCAATACGCTCAGCCATTTCATCATCCCATGCTTGCGCAGTCGCTATATAAGTCACACTTTTATTTGCTTGCTGTGCAGTACGTTCAGCTAGACGGCTTTTACCCGAGCGTGCACCACCCAATATCAATTGAATCATAGAGAACCTAAGTGAAAATAGTGTTGAGCCATTAACTCAGCTTGTAATTGCTGGGCATGATAGGTACCAAATGTTAAGGCATCCACCTCAAATTCAAAGCTTTGCTTTGGCACTTCTGCTACTCGCGCTAAAACTTCATTGCTATTTAACTGATGCCCATACAGACCTAAAGTAATATGTGGACAATAATCTAAAGGTGCGATTTCATTAGAGCAGAGATTCAGCGCCTGCCGGATTTGTGTTAGGACCTGATCTGGATCTTCAATTTCTACAAATAATGCGCTTTCAAAGCTGTTGATATGGCTAGTTTTGAGTCGAAATTTCTGTAATTTCAATTGTTGTAATTGGTGCTGATGTTCTTGTAATTGTTGTACGCTAAAATTATCACTCGCACTGTGCTGAGCGTTCCAAAACCCACAAATATATAGCGTAATATGAAATTGGCGCGTATTGGGTTGTAATAATATATCGGCAAATTGCTGACGTAATTGTGATAAATACGCCAAAAGCGCTGGGGCATGTATTTCAAGATACCATAATGAAAACTCTGTGCGCCCTAAATGCCATTCAGGATAATCTTGTTGTAGCGTCGCAATGACAGGCATATTCGGCTGGAGAAACACAGACAATTCACAATAAAAATTGGTGACTTACTTTAACCATGTTTAGGCATGAAAACCATGCTTAAACACACTCAATTGGATTAGCAATATTCATCTTAAGCTGAATATTTCTCAGCTCACACTCAATCGTTCATAAATCGTCTGCATTTTTACTCTATTTGCCTAAAGCCGTAAATTTAGATGATCAATCTAAAAATCATGTTGCGCTAATTGGTTCTGTAAAACGCTATCAATCGCATGAAAGCTTTGCTGTACCAGCTTTGGATCTGCCTCGATCAAAGCAAACTGCTTTTGTAAAAATAGCCGCACATCTTCTTGGGAATATTGCAGTTGTTGTACGGCATACATCGCACCCAATACAACACCTTGTTCTAAAGCACTTGTGGGCAAACCATACTCAAGATTCGTTTGCACTGAACCGAGTACACGCTCTTGCGCACTGAGCTTACGTAAAGGATCTCGTGCCACACGCGCACATGGGTCTTTAAATGCATTTTGGCAAGACCTTAAAAATGCCTGAGCCAGTTCTGCTAAATCATGATGATAATTTGGCATACTGCTATTTAGACCCGCTGTCACTTCTTTAAGCAGTGACTGGCAAAACAAACTGACTCGCTCATCTGCCATCGCAAGTCCAATGGTTTCATAGCCCAATACACTGCCATACCATGCAGTCATCGCATGCACACCATTCCATAAACGATTTTTAATGCGCTGAATGTCTTGTATGTCGTCCACTAAAATCATTTGACGCATTTTACGTAGCAAAGGACTGTTATTTTCGACATATAAAGGCATATTGAGTTCTGCATGAAATAGAATCAAATCCATATTTTGTAATGCATGGCTGGGTTGTAAATTACGGCGTAAGTGATCTATATAAGTCGTCGCTTGCTGTTCTTGCTCGAGCGTTAATTGCGTCGCATCATCCCAATGCTGTTGTGCGTCGTCCTCAGCGTCCACTTGCTGTTGCTGAAAAATGCCATGTTTAATTTTAAGCTGGCGATATAGGTTTTGATCACTTAGCTTAGACACCATACGATTCACCACCGTATCGCAGAAATAATGCTGGCACATAATCTTATTTGCAATCTCTGCATCGGTAATGTCTAGCAACGCCCGATGAACCAGTTGCATGAACAGCGCTTTCGCACCAATTTTATTTAAAATAATTAAAAACGTCAGCGGAAGCTCTTGTTGTTCAAATGCAACATGACGCGCCATAAGCCCCTGTGCAATGGTTTTGGCTTCTTGAGCTAAGGCAGATTCAGGCAAACATACTGCCACCATAGTCGATTCCGTATACATCTCTTGCATCTGCTCAAGATTGCCAGCATCAATCACTTGTATATTATCAATTCGCTCATCATAAGACATTTCACCATAACGAATACTATATGCACCAAAGGCATTTACCGCAGATTGATACAGTGGATTACGTGTGGTCGCATAAATACGCTTTGGCCGCGTATAGCCATCCCAATGTGAAAAAACTTGCGCAAGATAGCCCCCACCAATCGCCCCAAATCCATGGATGCCTACGCTTAATAAATTAATGGTTTGCGGGAAAGCCGTTTGTAATTCTGGCATCAACAAATGATCGACATATTGGTCTAAATCATCAAAAAACGCATACATATCATCATAATAAAAATCTGCATTACGCATCATTTCAGCATTCGGTGTCTTAATGTCTTTTAATAAGATGGTAATGCCGTTTGCATGACGCGCTGAACGAATACCATTGGCAGAGTCTTCAAACATTAGACTTGCATTTGCTTCGACATTTAACTGCTCAGCCGCCTTCAAAAATATTTCTGGATGTGGCTTACCTTGCTGTACTTCATCTCCACAAACCAACACATCAAAAAATTTATATACGCCTGCATTAATCAAATATTCTTCTGCAATTGCACGGCGACTAGATGTGGCTACCGCCATACGTAGGCCAGATTTACGTAAGCGTTCTAAAACTTGAACCAACCCTAATTTAATGGGTACACCGTTCGTACGAACATACTCCAATTCCAATTGATCAGCTCTTTGACGAATGTCTGCATAAGGAATTGATTCCCCATATTCTTGATGAGCCAATTCTTCTGCACTTTTGGCACTCAGCCCTAAACAAGCCATTAAATAAGCATCTGAAAATGCCTCGCCATGCAGTTCTTGAGATGCCTGTTTCAATGTTTGAAACCGAAGCCGCTCAGTATCAAACATTGTTCCATCCATATCAAAAATGGCAGCAAAAATATTTTTTCCATGAAATTTAAACATTTATTCCCCTAATTTATAAATTAATGCACCTACCTATGCTAGCTGAGCTCGCACCAAGAAAGGCTAAAATATAAATATGGAAACAAATTTGATTATTTTTTGATCCAAAATATTTAAAGCTTACTATTTTTTGTTGTTTTTTCTTTAGCGCTCTAATGTGCTTATGTAATCTCAACAAGCGATAAATGGAGAATAAGCACAAAATAACATCGGAGCCGTACAGTCAAAATAATTCTATCTTCTACAGCTTTTCCAGCTTAAGCACATAAAAAGAGATCAATATTCAGCAGTATAAATAACGAATCAACGCGAAAAAAATAGGCTAAAACAAATCTTCACTTAACATGAATCAGCCAATCAGACAAATCTCAATAGCTTGCTACTTGATCGTGATTGGCTTAAAACATAAATATTGATGTAACTATGCAGACTTAAGTTCCAGCATAAAAATTGATAAATTTAACTAGTCAATTTAACGGGCCAATTCAGCTGTTTTTTCGGGACTGATTTGCTTGAATGCAAAAAACACCATGAGTGCAAACATCGTGAGCATTAAAAAATAATACGGATAAGACGTATGCCATTGGTATAAGCCAGTGCTTAGAATTGGCCCGATTACAAAACTTAAAGCTTGTGTAGCCGTACACCAACTAGCCACTTTAGCCTGCTGATGTTTAGGTGCAGTTTGCGCAGCACCTGTAGTAAAAGCAGGGATTAAACACGCTACCGACACACCATAAAGCACATAGGCCAGTTGGAATACTCTCAAATGTTCTGTGCTGACAGATATCCAAAGTGCGATACTCATTGCAACCAAGCCCACCCAAAGTAAGGTATATACAGACCATTTGAGCTTTTTAGAAATCAGCACTTGCATCACCACCAGCGAAATTCCCACCAGTAACGAGCATTGAGAAAAATATGTCGCACCTTGTAAAACACTGGTTTTAAAGTGGTCTTGAATATAAAAGCCAGCGGTTAAATTAACCGTAACGATAGCCAAGTACAAACTAAACCCGAGTACCAGCCATGCCATTGAGCGCTTTAAACTAAAGTTTTTCCCCTCTGTCAGTACTTCATCTGAATCTAAACTCTTGCTCTGTTGAGCCAAAGTACTTGTAGATTCAAGGCTGATTGAGTTTTCTGAACTGGCATCCTTTGGCTTTTGCTGGTCAAATAACACAACAATCACCACACTAATAATGCTCAAAATCGCAATAGCAGCCCAAAGTGGTGTCATCATGCCCCATGCCAACAGTAATGTGGTCAAAAATGGCCCAAATACCACACCTACGCTATTGAGCGCACCAAATTTTGACATAGTTTTTGAGCGTAGCTGTTCTTCTTCATAACTGGTCATAACATGGGTTTGTAGCGCAATTTGTGGCATTGCCATAAATACCCCTGTACTGGCGCGCGCCAACATGAGTAAGGTAAATAGCAACATTACGGATATTTGCGCCGTAAGCCCATACATGAGCACACCACTAAACAGTCCCCACGTGACTGCCATGCCAATAAAACCAATGCTCAGCAATTGATAAATTGAAAACTTTGTTTGATTTTTACTGATATAAATTGCAGCACACGCCATGAGGAGCGCACCTATAGACACCATGGCACCCGCTTGAAGCTCCGACAGCTGTAACTTACGAACCAGTGGTGCAAGTAAGGGTAAAATCATGGAAAAACTTGCGCCATTGGCAAGGCTTGCGGCAATAAAAATCTTATTATTTTGCTTCATTGTTTTATAACTCATACGGCTGACATGTTTATAAAGCAAAAAAGGCAGCTTGCGCTACCTTTTTACGATGCACTGCATAAAGCGGAAAGATTGTGTGAGTTTTAATATTTCAAACTATAACTCAAACCATAGGTTCGCCCTTGTGCAGGCAAGCTCGAAATTGGGCCATATACCGTAGATACAGACTGGCTATATACAGATTTATAGTCATTGTTCCATACATTATATACACCTAAACCTAAGTTACCTGGCCCAGCTTTGGTATTAAAAATCACATCCATCGTGCTAAAACCTTTAATTTCTGCTGGTGCACGTGAACCATATTTTTCAGCATCTTTTTTCGCTTTATCTGTCCCCCCTACTGCAAGTGCTTGCACACGTAAGCTCATGTCATGATCAAATTGCCATTCAGAAAAAACTGTCCCTTTTAAAGGAGCTACACGGATAGCGTCCAGTTCTTGCCAAGCACCTGTGGTATTTTTAAACTGGCCGCGTGTATAAGCCAGAGTTCCCCCTACTGTCCAATCAGGCTGTAACTGATAACTCATATTGCCTTCTAGGCCATAAACGCGCTCATCCGTATCAACGACATCAATGGTAAAATTTGGCTGTCCAAATTTAATCGATTTATTAGAGTCATTATAAAAAGCCGACAGCCCTGCATTTAACCCTGTTGCAGACTGTTTACGCCATCCCACTTCATAACTATTGACTTTAATTGGCTGAATACTTTTGTTGCTTACCTCAAAACCAGCAGGCACATCACGGAGCATACGCTGTACATCGGGTAAATTAGCCCCTTGTGAAAAATTAGCAAACAGCTGTTGCTCGTCTGTTAAATGATAGACCGCACCCAAATTAAATAAGGTTGCATCGTGGTCAATTTTACCGCCATTGAGGGTTTTGGCCTGATAGCCTGGCACATCATTGGCGACCACTTGTTCTGAATACGGCGTAGAAGCTGCAACTTTACTTTCTACATATTCTTGACGCACGCCTGCTTGTACACCAATTCGGTCTGTTACATCCATTTGAGCTTGTACGAAAGCACCAATTTTACTGGTTTCAACATCTGGCCCAAAACCATATTTGCCCTGTGCTTTAAAGTTTAGGCCATTACTTTGCTGGAAAGTATTGAGGTCATAACGGCGAAAAGTTGCACTGTCTTTTTCATTTTCATAGTCCACACCATAAGTAAGGCCTAATGTTTTATTTGCGACATCAAAGTCTTTTTGTAAGGCAACACGTGCCCCCAATACCTCCATTTCACTTTCCGACTGACTCACCAAAAAGGTTTTGAGTGAAGGATGATCAAAACTATTTACAGACGGATAAAAGCGTGCAACTTCATTGCGGTAATATGCTTCTACATTCAGATGGTGGCCCAAAAAGTCTTGATTTTCGTATTGCGTATTAAAGCCATAACGCTCTGTTAGAGGTTGTTCATCCAACTGTAAGCCTTTAACAGCATGCAAGGAAGGTGTTTGCCCTTGTAATAAAACGGCTAAATTTGACCCATAATCTGGCCCATATTCACTGTCTTGTTCATCGTGAAAATAATTTGCACCAAAACTTAAATTTTGCCCATCAGCAATTTTCCAAGACACGCGACCATTTAAATCTAGCGTATCTGTGTCTTGGCGATCGGTCTGTGCAACTTCAGGGCCAATTCGCTTACCATGACTGTCTTGAAATTCACCACGCTTGGCATAGCTTGCACCTAAAGTCCCTTTCACATCGCCCTGATTAAAATTCATCACTTGTGAAACTTCATAAGCCATGGCATCAGATTTAATATTATTGCCTGAAGTCACACCTAATTTGGTTTCAAAACTTAAGGGTTCATCACCACCACGGCGCGTAATAATATTAATAATACCGCCAGTTGCGCCTGAACCATAAATACTGCTGGCTCCTGAAACCACTTCAATACGCTCAATCATGGCAGGGCTAATGCTGTTTAACTGACGTGATAAATCTCGATAACCCGTTTGTGGTACGCCATCAATCATATATTGCACGACACGGCCACGCATGGTCATGCCATAGTTAGATGTTGTACCTGAACCTGCTGTTAAAGATGGAATTAATACGCCCAAGATGTCTGAGGTACTTTTACCCGCATTCGATTGTTTTTCAATTTCTTGACGTGGAATGCTATAAACCGTTCCTGCAATATCAGCAATATTTTTGGCTGAACGTGTTGCAGTTACCACGATGGTTTCCATTTTAGTGGTTGAGGGCTCAGTTGAGGTATTTTCCGTACTGTTGATGTCGGCAGCATATAGCTGTGTACATACAGCAAGACTCAAGCAGGTCAATTGCATTGGAACAAAAAAGCGTTTCATGGGTTTTCCTCACTGTGTGACACAGTATTTTTTTGACGAAGTTTGTGTTTTTTTATTTGTGAAATTATGAGTTGGCTCAGTAACACGCTAAGCACAGATCCAATAGCCAAAACCAAATAGAAATGACCATAACCAAGTGCTTTGGCCAAAAAGCCTGAAAAAGCTCCGCCAATGAAATACACCAGCAATTCGAAGCACACTAAAATGGTGAAATCTGTGCCTGCTTGGGCTTTAGATGCGCTTTGCATGAAGTAGGCATACAGCGCTGTCATGGCGATATAACGAATGGCCAGCATCAGCACAACGCAAAGCGCCAAGAATAAATGCCACTGCTGGAACCAACCTAAAACAATGGCAAAGCCCATAACGGCATAAAGCGCCGTACGACACCATGCAGCCCAAATGAGTAATTGGGTTGAGGGGATTTTTTTTAGTAGGAAGGCAGCACTGACAGCCGCCAACAAGCCCACACCCGCCCCAATCACAGACATCAATACGCCAATTTGTGAGAGTGACCATTGTTGGTCGATGAGCATCGGATTAAGCATGGCCATTGCTGGTGCTTCTACCACGCGATAACACAAGATTAAGGCCAAAGCCCACAATATTTCTGGGCGTTTAAAAGCACGTTTTAAACTAGGACGGGTGTCAACGAATGCTTCTGCAGTTGTCGATATTGTAGATTTTTCTTGTATAAAAAATATCGCTAGCATGGTCAGTGCCGTCAACACAGCCAAACTGGTCAATGCATATTGCCAGCCATAGTATTGATACAGCCAAAGCGTAGCAGCCCCACCAATCATGCTCCCCAATGCAACACCAATACTTTGTGCCATACTGCCAAAACGGTAATCGGCATCTTTAAAGCTTTCTACGGTATAACCATCAATGGCAATGTCTTGCGTAGCAGCAAAGGTGGAGATCCATAGCCCAACGATGACAAATA
Source organism: Acinetobacter sp. SWAC5 (assembly GCF_003419885.1). Classification (NCBI taxonomy): domain Bacteria; kingdom Pseudomonadati; phylum Pseudomonadota; class Gammaproteobacteria; order Moraxellales; family Moraxellaceae; genus Acinetobacter; species Acinetobacter sp. SWAC5. The sequence goes on along the minus strand of NZ_QUWR01000003.1, from coordinate 144,805 downwards.
CCCCTAAACCATAGGAAAATTGCGTCATGGCCAAGGCCAATACACCTAAAACTAAGGCAATTTGGGTCACAAACAACCATGTTTTTCGTTTGCCTAATTTTTGAATATAAAAGCGATCTATATATGGCGCCCAAAAAAACTTAAAGGCCCACGGCAGATACAGCAAAGACAGCATGCCAATCCAACGTAAATCGACACCTTGGTGCCTCAAGATTGCAGGCAACGCCACATTATAAAAATACAGGGGTAGCGCATGAGCCAAATACAACACAATCACAATACCCAAGCTCAATGCTGTAAGCCCCTGACCTGTTGCTTGTTGTTTTGCATTTAACATAGCCACCTCTGAACAGCCCATTGCAACGCATCTGTACGGTCTAAAGTGACGTAATACGGTACACGCCATGCTGCATGTAAAGACGGTGCATTTAAACGTTGCTGATCTGCTGGATCTTGTGCAATGCGTACCAATCCCAAACAGTATTGGAAAAAATCTTGCTTATAGCGCTTGTACCATGTGGCTTGTAGCTGTCTATATTGCTCTGGAAACTCAGTCACAGGCTCAGTTTGCATGACCAAAACAAAATGTTGTTGCTTTAGAAAAAAGCGCTCTACCTGACTCAGCCATAGCTCAAACTCTTCGGTAGAAACATGCGCTGAAAAGCGCATGTCCATAATTTGGATATGTGTGGAGGCATAGCTCATAACATGGCCTCAGTCTGCGCTACAGGCTGTATCTTCTTTTGAGCTTGCTGAGATGCAGTCAAATAACCGCCAAATTTTTGATAGAACTTATCTTTGAAGCAGTAATACAGCATGGCGGTTTTTTCAGGCATTGGAATTAATCGCTGTGCCTCATAACAAAGCTCTTCTACTACAACTGCATAAGGTTTCACCGTATGGTCTGGCTCACCCACAATTTTTGTGGATGGTGCATGTTCAAAGATATAAAAACCCAACATTCGCATCACGGGTCTTAAATATCCCTGACCAAATGCAGACTTTTCACCAAATAACAAATGCCAGCCTAAATCTGTGTCATCCCCGTCGTAATAGCGCCCCAAGCGGTCGCGCTTACCTTCATAAATTTCGGTATAGCCCACATCCTGCCCATTCACACCAACAATCAATATTCGGTGATGATCATCCGCCAAGGCTTTTTCATAATAGACCTGTAGCTCAAGTTCAGATTTGTTCAGTTGCCACTGTGGAATGACATGCGGCTCATGCATCCATTTATGTACCAAAGCCATATCTTCTGGATATCGCATTTGTCGTAAATAGAATTGCGTCTCATTCTCATGGTATTCATAAAAATCAGGCAGTTGACGCGATAAAGTAGTCATTATTTTCGTCCTAAAAAATGTCTTAAATGTTATGAAATAGCTGGCTGTTGCTTTGCTGACACAGATGGTTGAGCTTTATTCGATGTAATCTGTGTTGCCCACTGCGCTAATGTTTGTGGGCTTACAGGATTTGCAATTGGGTCTAGAAAAACTGGAACTGGGCGTTTTGCCTCATCGTTATAACTGGTGGTAAATAAACGCACGCGATTGAGGCAAATTTTGTCGTATTCAGGTCTAAACATTGCAAATTTTTCAATACGTTCAGCCCATTCAGGGTGCGCCTGATGAAATGCAGCAATCACATCAGATATGGTTTGCCAAAACTCAAGTTCGCTGTGCGAAGGAAAATCTTGCAAAAATACATTACAGATATAACGGTAATGCACCATAAACAGCCCTGTGAAGATAAAATGACTGAGTTCTAAGGCACTATGGCGCAGTAATATTTGTGCTTCAGCAGGTAAATTGGCCAGCTCGGCAAAATCTTCATCCACCAGATTCACATCATCAATAAAGTCTTTGAGTACCATTTTTTCAGGTACACCCTGACGGTGAATCAGCATGGTATTTTCACCATGTGGTGAAAAAGCCAAACCATATTTATAAAGACAAATTAGCAATGGATGAACACTGACTTCAGCAAAGCGCTTTAACCATTGCAATGGACTTAAACCTGAAGCGTCAATTAACACTTTTAAAATAGATTCACCATTGGCATCACGATGCAAAAGCGCAGCTTGAGACAGCGCAGACTGACCTACGCCAATGCACGGGTCTACACTTTCGCGCCACAAACAACCAAATAACTCTTTAAATTGATATGGCGCGCCTTCAATTTGGTCATAGCAAGGCTGCTGTATGGTCAATGTGGCAATTTCGCCCAAGAACTCTACACCAGAAACTTTTAAATCAGGATCTTGTTGCTGAATTTGCTTTAACCATGCCGTGAGTGCTGGCGCAGCTAAATTACGTTTCGATGGTAAGCCACGATAAACCGCCGTATTTAAAATACTGACAGGGAGTTTGACGTAGTGACGTTGAGGCTGACTGATATTGCATAAAGTTCGAATGGATTGCATCGGAACATATTGGTCTTGCCCAATATCCAACTCAATTATGCGCTGTGACACGATTTCATGAGCATAAGTCGCCACCAACCATTGGTGCCATTGCCATGCATGTACTGGAATGAGGAAATAATCTGCTGTCGATAAACCACGCTGAAATAAGATCTCTTCAAAATGATTTCGTTCAGATGCACTCAACTCATATTCATATAAACGACTGGCTTGCCATTCTGCTGTTGCACGAAACTGTGCTAAATCACGGTGAACCGCCAACCACAGCACTTTAACTTGTGGTGAAAGCTCGGGGGCACTGGTCACATAGTCATCATAACCAAAGCCCATACGCCCCTTACTCATAATTAACCAAGGGTGACCGCGCAGCATACCTTCAATTTTATAGTGAGGCTCTGTGAGTACCGCTGTACTTGGCAGACGGTGCTCAAGCATCACATGCGCTTCTGCCAACCACGTATTGTTCATCTCTTTCATTAAATAGGCTTGAGTAAACGGCTTTACATTCGCTTGAATGGCAAAAGCCTGTATAAATGCATGTAAATTCCATGCTGGCTCAGTATTTAAATCAGGATCATCTGGTTGATTGATTGAAAACTCGCGAACTGAACCTGTTTCAATCTGCCAATGCCCAAGCAAATATTGCTCACCTTTAAACTGATAAACCTGTCCGTTTAACACCAAATGGTAGGTCCTTGGTGCTATTTTCGTGACGCTCATCATTTCTTCATATAAAAATTCAGCAATCGCCATTTCTATTAATTGCTGGCCTGCACGGCGCCACTCTTTTTGACCAATCTGTAACTTTGCAAATTTCATGATATATACTCAAATACATTATTTTTCTGTGTTTTTAGCCCTTTTAATTCAAAGCGTTGTGTCTGATCGTTCAACTTTTGAATGCAAAATTGCTCCTGCATCGGCACCGTTTGATGCGCTGTAGACACCAGACTTAACTCTGGGTTTTTTTCAGGCCGAAAGTGCTGAAAACACTGAGCTTGGTCGCTCATTTCATACAGCTCATATCCTACTAATTGATTGGCAATATGGGCCGCGCGACATGCACCTAAACCTAAGTCGGGTGTACCCACACCATGTGTATGCAACTCTTGGTTTTGTACGTAAATTTCGCCTAGAGCATCATGTGACAACCGGTAGTCACGATGCACTTTCCAACGCCCTTGTTCATCGGTATGAATTAAGGGTTTTAGGTATCTTAAAAATTCAAATTCTGGACTGACATAACCTGTTGCTGCTACAACACAATCAGCCTGTAAAACAAACTGTTGCTCTGTGACGGTATGTTGGAAATGCAATTGAATTTTGCCTTGCACATACTCTGCATGCTTTAAATGTGATTGCGCATGTAAGTGCGTCATTTGCTCTCGTGTACCAATACTGCGGTGATACAGTTTTTGGTAAATTTCACGAATCGTTTGTGCACTAATGCCCTTATACAACAATGCTTGTTGTTTCAATTGATCCGCTTTTTGCGCTGCACTGAGTTGATAAAAATGCTCGGTATAATCTGGACTAAAGTGCTCCAAGCCAAGCGGTGCATATTCCATTGGGAAAAACCCATTAGACCGTGTAAGCCAGTGCAACTTATAAGGCAATGCTTGACGAGTAGATCTTGGCTGACGCTCTTGCGCATGCTGCTGATCAAACAAGTCCATAAAAACTTCGGCAGCAGATTGACCTGAACCCAACACCACCACATTACCACTACGCTGCTGACCACTCTGGCTGAGGTACGAAGCCGAGTGTAAACATTGTTCAGGATACTGTTGTTGCAAGCTCTGCAAGCACACAGGTAAATGAGGTACATTCCCTGAACCAATCACCAAATGACGGCATAGAAAATGTTGTAATACACCATCTTGCTCGACCACAACTTCAAAACCATGCTCTTTGGCATAAATAGCTTTGACACTCGATTGATATTGAATATTGCTGAGCTGATCTGCGACCCATTGGCAATAATGGTTATATTCACGTCGTGGAATTTGCGAACGTTCAAGAAAATAAAACTTATATAAACGTTGCTGTGCTTTTAAATAATTTAAAAAACTATAAGGACTGGTCGGATCAACCATCGACACCAAATCGGCCATAAATGGTACTTGCAAAACGGTATCTGATAACTGCATCCCCGCATGCCAATCAAACTGCGCTTTTTGTTCAAAAAAGCGATATTTCAAATTGGTTTTATCTTGTAATAAGCTAGCCAAACTTAAATTAAATGGCCCTAATCCAATTCCTATAAAATCAAGCATAGCGTGCATCCTTTTGTTTAAGTTGCAAAGGATTGTTCAATTGAACATACACCGACTGTTGTTCTACAGGTGCAATGAGCTCATCAAGCTCATGTAAACGCGTTAAAAGATTCGCTTTGTACGGTAGAGTCTCTTGGTAAAGCAAAACATGTAATAGGCTACTTTCAGGATATTGCGCAAATAAAACCAATAATCGCTGCTGTAATTCATCTAATAGCTGTTGTTCCTTAATCCACCCCGTTGCACCAATGGCATTAATCAAACCAAATAAGGTATTACCAAAGAAATAATAACTAAAACGTTCATCTACAAATTCTTGCGAGCCTACAGCGTGGGCCTTATCGGCTAAATCTGGAAATAGCGATAGTACTTCCTTTGCCCGCTCTTGAATGTAATAAAAACCTTGATTGTCGCGAAGCCACAAATATTTAGGTAAGCCATGTTCCAGTTCAAGTAACACATTTTGCTGATGTGACTCAAATGCCATGCCATATTGGTGATACACATGCATCAACGGCTTTAAAGAAATATCGAGGAACTTTTGGAACCAATACAGCGCAATTTGGCCTCGATCTTGTGCTGGATTTTGCTGATGCAAATAGGCAAATAACGTGTCAAAACGATTTTGTGCTTGGCTTGGATGATCCTGACATAAGGATGCAATACAGCTTACTTGTTGCGTCTTATCAAAGGGCTGATCTCTAAAAATGCAGATCGTTTCATTGATGATTTCATCTTGCTGTTTTAGTGCAATCCAAGCTGGATCATTCAATGCTTTTAAAGTTGGGCATTGCGCTAATATTTTCTGCCCTAAAGTACTGTGCCATAGTTGATGTGTCATTTCGCCCCGGTAGCATTCTTTGGCTAAATTCACGCGGATCGAGTTGGTAATCATGACAGATAACGATGGCTTCAACATCCAAGGCGCATCAAAACTTGCCAAAGTTCGTACTGAAGTTGTCGGTGAAAATGCCCAAGCACGCTCACCTAAATCGATGATTTGATCTTGCGCCTTTAATTGCTTAAACCACGGCTTACACTGCAAATAGCGTGCTTGCCAAGGATGTAATGGCAATAATTTATAATGTGGATATTTTTCTAAGCATGCATAATCTGTATTACTTAAATGTTTGTATAAATGCTGTTTCAATTCACTCGAAATAGACGTATTGAGAGCATTCCCTTCTGCAATATAGTCTGGTGCGACCAACCAATAATGCATTGGGGTCTGTGACTTGGCTTCTGGTGAGAAATTTGTCCAGTCTTCATGCACAAAACCCACTCTACTTTTGGGTGCAGGATGCATGCTATGTCCTAAAATTAAGGCCTGTTCAGTTTCTATAAAACTTTGTTCGAGCTGAATAAAATCGTCAAATTCATGCTGACGCAGGGTTAAAAACTGCGTAAGTGCATCTCGACTTTCAATCCAACGCTCCAACAATGATGCAGGATCTAAACGTGTTGTTTGACAGGGTTGCACTTCTTCTTGCGCATCACCTACACGTGATGTCATTACAAGCTCTTCTAAAAGTAAGGCCACCATAGCCACACAGCTCATATTTTGAAATTGCCCCTTACTCCTTACTTTGGGCAACGTAGCTATACGATGACGTCCTACTGTACTCACATAGGAGAGCGGCACCAACAGCTGAGACTGTATTGCATCTAATGGCAATACCAATAACGTCAAGCCTTGGCTAAACGTCAGTTGAGATGAATTTTGTTGATACTTCTCGAGTAAAATTGATTTACCCGTTTCTTGTGAGTATGCATTGACAAGATGCTGCATCGCCAAGCGACTAGCAAGCGCTTTCATCTGACCATATCCTCTGTTTTTAAACTCAATTTGAGCCTTTCATATATTTATGTTTCTTTTAATGCACAAATTTTGTGACTGCGCTGGCCAACGCTCAAAAACATATTAATGATAATCATTATTGTTAACATTTGCACTTTTGTGAATTTTTGCTAACAAATTCGATTTTTTGCTGTAATAAACTGTTTTTTAGTTATTTATTTTTTAATATGAATATTTCTGCTGAAAAGTATTAGAAATATTGGCATGGGACTAAATGATAATATTCTCATTTACGATTGTTTTTATCATTTTCTAAGCGTAATCCCTCCCCATAAGAAAAATAAATAAAATTTATCTATTTGTAATAATTATATTTTTATAACAATAAAAATGAACCTCGTAAAAAAAGCACAATATTGTTCATATTGTGCTCTGCATATCATAAGTATGAGAATAAAGCTGTTATTGATCTAAAACATCGACAAAGTCTGCACCCAACACTTTGGCTAAATCTTGCGGTTTTAAGCCAATGTCTAAACCACGCTTCCCGCCACTCACATAAATTTTAGCTAATGTTTCAGCACTTGCATCAATCACTGTTTTTAGTCTTTTCTTTTGCCCAACAGGACTAATCCCCCCGACCAAATAACCCGTGAGTCGTTCAGCATCTTTAGGGTCTGCCATTTTAAGCTTTTTACAGCCAAAAGCCGAAGCCACTTTTTTTAAGTTCAGTTGATGATTCACAGGTAACACAGCCACAAAATAGTTTTTTTCATCGGTAACCATAAGCGTTTTAAACACTTCTTCTACCTGTAAACCAAGCTTTTCTGCAGCTTCTAAACCAAAGCTTTTCGCATCTGGATCATGCTCATATTCATGAATAGAAAATTCAATTTTTTGTGCTTTTAGTAGTTTAGTTGCTGGAGTCATAGATATTCTGATGCTTTTTAAACAGTGCCTTATTATATGCCGATACAACTTCCATACAATGACCGATCCAAATCTAAACCTATTCAAAAACATAAAACCCATACTTGTGTATGGGTTTTATCGAAATTTTAAGAGCGTATTAATGTTTTAGGATAGGCTTAAGCCAAACTTTTTGAAGATTCGATCACGGCGTTTTGGGTGAATATTGGCCTTGGTCAAATCCCCTTCATAATGGTCATAGACACGTTTATCCATCATCTTAAACCACAAAGAAGGAATCAATGCAGGTATAAGCATAGTTGCATAACCACTTGGTAGCTCAGGCGCTTCATCAAAATGACGTAAGGCTTGGAACGGTCGTGTTGGATAAGCATGATGATCTGAATGACGCTGCAATTGGTACAAAAATAAATTTGTCACAATGTTGTTATTATTCCAACTATGTTCAGGCATAGTTCGAGCATAAGAGCCCTCTTCTTTTTGGGTGCGTTTCAAACCATAATGTTCAATATAGTTAATCACTTCAAATAGGCTAACACCATAAAATGCTTGTGTAGCCAAATACGGCGCAACTTTTTTACCAAATAAAGACAACATTGTGCCATGAAAGCCAGCACTCATTGCCCAGCCATGAAATAACTCATTTTCTTTACTAAAGAAAGATAAGCCTTTACGTTTTAAACGATTTCTTTCAATTTCAACAGCCGACTTTATGCCACCAAAAACAGTTCGTGGCCAAAATTCATAAAAGGTTTCACCCATTTTAGATGAAGCAGGATCTTCAGGCGTCGCTGCACGTTTATGGTGCCCATACGGATGCTCAATACGAAAGTGGTTATACGCCAAAGGCATCAATGTTGCATGTGACCAGTAATGATCTTTTTTGTTAGGACGGTGGCAAAGTTCATGTGCTGTATTTACAGCTACACCATTAATTGCTCCCATCGAAATCCCAAGTAGGACTTGATCCAGCAAAGAAACATTTTTACGTGTAACCACATAGCCAGCAAACACATTGGCAGCCATTTGTAATGGAATAAATACTTTTACAATACGGTCATAATATGGGTCTTGCACCAACTGCTTAATGTCTTCATCACTTGGATTGTTGTCATCTGAGCCAACCAAAGCATCAATCGTTGGAATAATCACATGCAGTAATAAAGGTCCTCCCAGTGCAAACACTTTTTTGGTTGCTTTAGGACCAAAATGATAACCTGCCACAATCCCCATCCCAATGACAGGTAAACCTGGGCTAAGTAACCAACCAAATCTTTTTTTGTCGAGTTGACGTCCTGTACGAAGTATTGTGTTCTCTGACGTGAGTTGTAGAGGCGCATTCATCTGGCAAATTTCCTTATTTCTTTTACTGTCTTTATCTTTGTAGAAATAAGGCCGTAACAAAAGTCTTGAGCGTCCAAAAAACCTATGCCAAAGTCTTTGGCTTAATTTGATAAATAATGACCTACAGACACTCTTTCTGTTATGTTTGGATGATAAAGCAAAAAGAAATAGGAAAGAAAAACAAAGCACATGGACGCTTTAAGTAAAATTTTCGATGATATACATTTAAATCATTCTGAATATATCTATTTGAAAGCCCAAAATAATTGGGCCTTCCAGCATCAAGAGCATGGCGCAATGGTGGCCTATATTATGATGCACGGCCAATGTGTATTACATATTGCAGACAAGCAAATTATGCTCGAATCAGGTGATTTACTTTTAGTCCCATCAGGTCTTCCTCACTTATGTACCGCATCCAAAAATGCAGTATTTCAAGATGCTACCGATATTCATCCACTTTTTGATGAAAAGCACCAAAAGACCATTCACCTTAAATCTGAACAACACCCTAAACATGAAGAAAGTTTAATTTTAGCCATTCGTGGTCGTGTAGACAGTATTATGGCCAAGCCTTTATTTAATGCACTGCCCCACTATTTACATATTCATCATATTTTAAGTAGCACAGCCCCAGAATGGTTGCAGATTGGCTTACAATTTCTTGCCGTTGAGGCCAATCAAATTCGACCTGGTCGTGACAAAATTCTCGATCATTTGGTGAGTATTTTATTTATTGAATGTGTGCGTGATCACATTGCACAGTTAAGTGATTCACAAAATTGGTTAAATGCCCTCACACATGTTGAACTTTCTAATGCTTTGGCTGCCATACATGGGCAACCTGAATTTGCTTGGACAGTAGAAAGTTTGGCTGAACAATGCTGTATGTCACGCTCTAAATTTGCCAATTTATTCACTCAAATTATTGGCGAAACACCTTTGGCTTATTTACAGCAACATCGACTCCGCTTGGCATCACAACATTTACGCCATGGTGATTTATCTATACAACAAATTGCACATCGTGTCGGCTATTCATCCGAAACTGCTTTTAGCCAAAGTTTTAAACGCTCTTATGAACTCACGCCAAGTCAGTATAGAGTAAAGCACACAAGGTTATAATGAACTAGTTGACTGAATAATATTATAAATTTCTTTAGCTTCGATTTCTTTTCGTGCTTGAAATTTCCCATAATTAGAAAAATGAAAATGCTTATAAACCACAGTATTTTCATCATAAAAGACTTGCAAATGATGACTATGGATTGATTTAGGATCACTTAACCAATTAAATTTTTTACTTTTTCTCATTAACATAAATACTGAGTTAGAAATAAAAACTGCTTTTTTCTTATTCGAAAATATTGCACAGTTAATATAATCTAAATGTTGCTCATTCAAATCATCAATTGTTAGCATATTTCTACCAACAGTCGGTACATGCAACAATTCAATAAATGAAATTTCATTTGCAAGTTCACATGTTAATCCAATTTTGGCAAATGATTGATGATACTTTTTCCCATCACCTTTATAATTTTTATGCAAGAATGGATGATGCATATTATATTTTCGCCAAAACTCGACTCCATTCTGGTGATATTGAAGAAGAAATGGGAATACATCCTGTTTCTCAATATCCGCTGAATAGTTTGCATCTAAACCTATAAACAAATATTTAGCATCAATAGGACAACAGCCTTGATAAGGCTGATCTTTAAATAATTTTTGTAGCCTAAGACTCGGATGTAATTGGTACATTATAAACTCTTATGTTTCTGACTATCCTAATTTGTATAGTTTCTCACTCTTAATCAAGCAGTTTCTAACATCGATAAAATTGCAGCAACAGGGTCTTCACTGTTACCAGACAAAAGCTGTTTATGCATCGTAATATGTTGCATTGCTTGAATTTGTGCTGTTTCTATATCCATCAAGCGTTCAATTTCAGTTGCTAGTTTTGCTGCTGTTGCATCTTTTTGAATCAATTCCTGAATGACTTTTTTACCCGCAATAATATTCGGCAGTGAATAATACGGTATTTTAACCAATAGCTTGGCGATCCAATACGTGAGAGTATTTAACTGATAGAAAGTGACCATTGGTCGGTGTAGCAGCATTGCTTCTAAGGTCGCTGTCCCGGAGGCTAAAGCGACAATATTTGATGCATTCATCACCTGACGACCAATTTTAGATTCAGTATCTGTATTTTCCAACAAATGAATTTTTGCTTTAAGAGGCGCTGGATATTTTTCTAGTAAGGCTTCAATTTGCTGTTTACGTGCATCATTAATCGCTGGAATTAAAAACTCATAATCTGGGTGTTTGTGCATTAAAATTTGTGCAGCATCAAGTACCAACGGTCCTAAGCGCTCAATTTCACCACGACGACTCCCAGGCAAAAGTGCAATATGCTTTTGATTTTGCGCTAAGCCCAACTCTGCCTTAGCTTCGGCAATCGGGTTTTGTAAAGGCAATTGGCTAGCAAGTGGATGTCCCACAAATGCGGCTGGCACATCCCATTTTTTATAAAATGCTTTTTCAAATGGAAATAAGCACAGCACCAAATCAATGCTGGCTTTAATACCATGCACACGCCCTTGTCGCCATGCCCACACTGAAGGGCTAACGTACTGCACAGTTTTAATCGGTAGCTGCTTTTGCTTTAAACTTTTAGATAAACGTAAATTAAAATCTGGTGCGTCAATGCCAATAAAAACATCAACAGGATTTTTACTCCATGTTTCGACTAAACCGTCGCGAACTGCAAATAACTTTTTAATATCTTTTAAAACTTCAACAATCCCCATCACCGATAAAATATCCATCGGATAATAACTTTTAAAGCCTTCTGCAATCATTTGCGGGCCACCAATGCCTTCAAACTCTGCATCGATCCCTTGCTCACGAAAACGGCGGATTAGTTTAGCGCCCAAGGTATCGCCAGACACTTCCCCAACAACGATGCCAATTTTAAGTTTCCGATTTTGCAAGATTTAATCCTTTGTCTATCTAAATCATTATTGTGCTTGATTCTAACATAAACATTTCTTTATAAATGAAGTTGCACAGCGCAATACGCCATCTCATTGAGCACAAAGGAAATCTTTTGTCTAAAATAACTACATGGTTACATCAGGAGCTGATTCAGCCTGCACGCCAAATCTGGCAACTTACACTCAAGTATTTTGCGCTCTTCGTCATTGCTTCTGCTCTGCTTCAAGCAATCACGTTTTTAATCATACCAAGCGTGTGGTTGCCTACAAAAATTGAACATCTCGCGCTTAAAAAGCCTGAAAATCAAATCAATCTGGGGAAAACACAAAATATCGTGTTGCAACAAGGCTATAAAAAATACCTTGCACGTTGTACATGGCAAATACCAGAAATCAAACAACTATGTGAATCGGCAGCACATCATCAGCAACTCAACATACAATCCGTGCAATTTATTTATCTCAGCACAACATTTCAGCTGTCTAAAGGCTCAAAGAAAGAAGTCTTTATTCAAGCGATGAGTTTAGTTACTGACCACACCGCTACGGCGCGGCACATCCATGCTACAACGCAACAGCAGCAACAGTGGCTTCAAGCACAGTATCAATCCACGCACATCATCCGCATGCTTCTCCTCATAAATATGCTGTATATGGCTCTGGCTTCTTGGTTCAAAATAAGACATCGGTCTCACTCAGTTCCAAAATAAATGCTTTACCAATGACCTTTTGCTTTACACGTGTAGCTTTATCTTTTTTTTGCATAAGCAAATCAGTAATCAAGACAACAGCTTATATTTAAAAGTCATAAGATAAGCACGTTTTTTGATTATGGCATATAAACATGTTTGGTCCTTTAGAATTTATTATGGCTGGTGTTTTAGTTGGTTTCTGTGTCGGTATTACTGGCGTAGGCGGTGGCTCACTGATGACTCCAATTTTAATCAGCCTATTTCGAATAGAACCTCACATTGCCATTGGTACAGACTTACTTTATGCCGCAATTTCAAAATTTTGTGGCTCTTTAGTACATGCCAAAAAACTTAATATTGTATGGCCAATCGTCATTTGGCTTGCTGTTGGTAGTATTCCAGCATCTTTTGCAACACACTGGGTACTCGACACCTACTTAAGTCAATCAAGTAGCTATAAAGCTGTACTCACAACAGTACTTGGCTTTATGCTGACTTTGACTGGCCTATCTATTATGTTTCGTGGCCATATTGAACGTTTCTTTAATAAATTCCGTCAGGCCAATACCCAAGACGATATGACCTCCGATTTAGAAAATGTCAATTTTCAAGCCAAAAATAAGCGTCTTTATATTGTCATTATGGGGATTGTGCTCGGTATCTTCGTTACACTTTCATCTGTAGGTGCTGGTGCATTTGGTATTATGGCCTTAGTGCTCATGTTTCCAAATTTACCCATGATTCGCATTATTGGCTCAGACGTTGTTCATGCAGTTTTACTGACTTTTGTTGCAGGTATGGGACACATGACATCAGGCAACGTCGATTTCCATCTATTAGGTTGGTTGCTGTGTGGCTCAATCCCAGCGATTATCGTAGGTACGCTTATTAGTTCACGTTTACCAGAAAAACTGATTCGTAAGATCTTGGGCATTACCCTGTTTGCACTGGGTGTAAATTTTATGATCAATCCAGTTAAAGCAAAACCTGAAACAGCGATGATGATTCAAAGTACATCGCATGCAGAAATTAAAACTGTGAATGTTTAAATTTCTCATACGATTCATCACTTTTTTTTAACCGACCTATTGATCTTTTTTATAACAATGAAGCTGTACATTCATGTTATATTCAGTTCATGAAACAACCTTTTTGTATGAACAACCAGTGACGGCAATGAATACTTTACAGTCAAATTCTATTACCCAAAACGATATCGATGACGTGAATGTAAAAAGCATTCAGACTCTCGTAACACCAGCACAATTAAAATCAGAACTGCCACTGACTGAAACAGCATATCAGACCGTGTTACAAGGCCGTGAAACTGTTCGTAATATTTTAGATGGTCAAGACAAACGCTTATTTGTGGTGATTGGCCCTTGCTCTATTCACGATACTAAAGCGGCACATGAATATGCAGATCGCCTTAAAGTATTAAGTGAAAAAGTTAAAGATACGCTTTATATCGTGATGCGCGTGTATTTTGAAAAACCACGTACAACAGTCGGTTGGAAAGGCTTAATCAACGACCCAGATATGAATGACTCATTTAATATTGAGAAAGGTTTACGCTTAGGCCGTCAATTACTTCTCGAATTAAATGAAAAAGGTTTACCTTGTGCTACAGAAGCTCTCGATCCAAACTCACCACAATATTACCAAGACTTAATTTCTTGGTCTGCAATTGGTGCACGTACCACTGAGAGCCAAACTCACCGTGAAATGTCATCTGGCCTTTCATCACCTGTAGGCTTTAAAAACGGTACAGATGGTGGCCTCACTGTGGCAACCAATGCAATGCAATCCGTAAAACATGGTCATAGTTTCCTTGGCTTAAATGAAGATGGTCAAGTGTCTGTCATCAATACCAAAGGTAACCCTTATGCACATGTAGTATTGCGTGGTGGTAATGGTAAACCAAACTATGATGCAGGTTCAGTTGCGGAAGCAGAAGCTGCTTTAGCTAAAGCGAAAGTAAGTGGCAAAATCATGATTGATGCCAGCCATGCCAACTCAAATAAAGACCCGTACTTACAGCCTTTAGTACTTAAAAATATTACTGAACAAATTCAAGACGGTAATAAATCAATCGTAGGTATTATGGTTGAAAGTCATTTAAAAGGTGGTCGCCAAGATATTCCAACTAATTTATGCGATCTTGAGTATGGTAAATCCGTTACAGATGGTTGTATTGATTGGGATACCACCGAAAAAGTCTTATTGGAAATGGATGCAGCCCTTAAAGAGTTGCTCCCAAACCGCTAAGTCATCCAAAACGCCATCGTCAAGATGGCGTTTTTACTCTATAGTAAAAAGGGATTAGAACTTTAAATACAGCGTATGAATGATATTGAAAATAGTTTGACTCAAATTGATCACTTCCAGTTTGTTCATGAACATTTATTTAGCTCAGGACAACCTTCAGAAGCAGAACTCAAACACATTAAAGAATATGGTGTAACCACTGTAATCAACCTTGCACTGAGTGATGCGCCAAACCATCTACCACAAGAAGATCATTTGTGTTTAGATCTGGGACTCAACTACATTCAAATTCCAATTTCACTAGATACGCCTTCTGACGCACAATGTTTATTGGTACTGGATATGATTGATCATTTGGTACAAGAACAAATGGTGTGGGTTCATTGCACAGATAATTTTAGCGCCAGTTGCCTGATGTATTTATATCGCCAATTTTATATGAATATTGATATGCCAACTGCGCAGGAATATTTGCATCAAATTTGGGAACCTAATGCAACGTGGACAGGACTCATTCATGCTGTAACTGTGCAACTCCAAGGTCGAAAATCAACCCAAGAGTTACAGTACTCAATGATCCATCCAGATCATTTTGCGTGAGAAATTAACACCGTTGCGGTGGATAAAATCCCTTCTTGACGACCAGTGAAACCTAACTGTTCAGTGGTCGTTGCCTTTACGCTGATTTGTGTTACATCTACATTTAATACATCTGCAATGCTTTGACGCATAGTCAAATTATGCTTGGCTAATTTTGGGCGTTCGCAAGCGACCGTAATATCCGCATTATTCAGTACATAACCACGATCTAATATCAATTGATAGACATGTTTCAGTAATACACGACTATCCGCACCTTTAAAGTTTGGATCTGTGTCTGGAAAATGCTGACCAATATCTCCAAGTGCCAATGCACCTAACAATGCATCACACAAGGCATGAAGCACAACATCACCATCTGAGTGTGCCTTTAAACCATGTGTATGTGGAATTTGAACGCCTGCCAATGTAACAAAGCTACCTTCTTCAAAGGCATGTACATCTAGGCCCTGACCGATACGAATTTGTGCAACCACCTTATGTTTCCTTAGAAATAAACGATTGGAATCTTGTATTCACGCTTTCTATTTCGCTATAGTTAGGTCAAGCGCAACGTAATGAAAGTATAAGCGATCATGCTGTTGAAAACTGATAAAAAAATCATCAAAAACTTTAGATTAGCCATCATCCTTGGCTATTTTTGCACGCCTATGGCATTTGCTGAAGCAATTCAATGCATACCAGCTACAACATCGCTCAAAAAAGTGTGCTCTGAAGCATTTAGCACACAACGTGAAAAACTTGACAATTTATATCTAACGGCCAGTTTAGTCACTGATGCGCCTTTAAGTATCATTCAAGATACGCAGTACATTTGGCAAAATCGATTACAACAATGTAAAAGTATCGATTGTTATAAGCAACAATTTGAGCTACGCGCTGATGATCTCAATATTTTTGTTTCACTCAATCAAAGCCTAACACAGCATTATTTAAAGTTTGAACACGGGACATTCGCACAACCATTCACCCAGCTTAAAGTTCATCAACTCAGTAAAGATCGTATTAAAATTGAAGGCTTGTCTTATCGTAATCCCAATAATCGTGCTGAAACACAAATCATCCCCTTTCTAGCCTATACTACACCAGATCAAAAAAACGATATTTTAGACAATGAACATGATTGTAAATATCAGTTCAGCTACAGCAAAGCAATCCTTTCCGTGCAGAGCAAACAACAAGGATGTGAACGATTCGTAGGGATTTATCGCCTCTATGATTAATGTAAAGGCAACTTCTGCACCTAGAAAAAATTAAGGATATAAAGTGATCTCATCACATTACCATCGCTATAAAAATATAGATGGTTTTGCAATCAAGATCCCTCTATATCCCCTTCATTTCAATTAAAAGGTCTCATCGCGCATTTAAATAGGATGACTATGTGCCACTTGCTGACTAATCATGGCTGCCGTTGCCGCTGAAAGCGTCCAACCCAAATGCCCATGCCCAGTGTTATAAAACACCCTTTCACGCTTGCCTCGATTTACGATTGGCATCATATTGGGCATCATCGGTCTTAACCCCGCCCATGGCACAGAAAACTCTGTCGAGAGTTCAAAATTACGATTTACCCAATCGACCAGAGGCTGAATTCGATCAGAACGTATATCTCGATTATAACCATTAAATTCTGCTGTGCCCGCTACTCTTAAGCGATCTGCGCCCAATCGAGAAGTCACAATTTTTGCACTTTCATCAAGTAAACTTACCCAAGGTGCATGTTTCTGGCTGGCTTCGTCCCTCAGTTCAACGGTAATGGAATAACCCTTTACTGGATAAACGTTTACGCGGTCACCCAACATTTCTGCCAATTGATAGCTTCCAACACCACCACATACCACCAAGGCATCAAACTCTAATGTCGTTGGCTCAGCATCTGAGCCTTCCATATTTTCGTCACTCGCCTTTAAAGCTAAACTCACACCACTTTGATGATGCTGAATAGATGTGACTTCATAACCAAATTTATAGTTCACACCATGCTTACGGGTAACCTCAGCCAGCCCAGTGGTAAATTTATGAATATCTCCTGTGGCATCGCCTGGGCAATAAAAACCCGCATAATAATCCCCAGTTAAGGCTGGCTCAATCTGCTTGATTTCATCATTACTTACGGCATAGCGTTCTAAACCACCTTGGCATAGCATGTCATTCACACCAATCGCCACATCATAATCTGCTTGATTATGATAAAAATGTAGAATCCCTCGCTTTTCCAAGTTGAAATCAATGTTTTCTTTTTCTGCAATTTCAAACAAACGTTGCCGAGCCAAAAGTGCCAACCTTACCGTCTCTTGGGTATTTTCTTTATAGTGTTTAATATTCCCCAAAAACTCCATCAGCCATGCATATTTATGAATACTAAAACTTGGATTAAGCAATAATGGTGCAGACTTTTGTGACATCCATTTTATGCCTTTAAGCACTGTAGCTTTTTGATTCCAAACCTCTGCATTGCAAGCTGAAAGCTGTCCTCCATTCGCAAAAGAAGTTTCCATAGCTGGATATAAGTGCTTATCTATCACTGTAACATGATAGCCAAGTAAGGCTAACTCATAGGCTGTTGTTACCCCAGTAATACCTGCTCCAACGACTGCAATATGACACATAATGCCTCCTTAAAATGTATGTTCTACACTTTAAATTGGGTGCCTCATCTGTCTTCCGTCATGATGATGACGACCTGAGAGCTTCAGCTTATACAGCCACATGCCATACAAACCTTCCTCCTTCGGTGAGCGCTTTTTTATTGTTCGCTTCTCTCCAGATATTGAATTGCTGCAGTCCTTTTGCCTGAGAGTTTCCTGAGGCCTTGCTCCTTCGGCGAACGTCTATATTACGTTTCTCTCCTACAGCAATTTGTAATCTTAATATGAGCAATTTATGTACCAACGAAAAGTATTAAAAGCACATAATTTGTTCATTATTTGTATAGAAGGCCAGTTTAATATGCTAAGCCCTTGATTATTTAATCAAATAATCGATAAATTAACGACTCAACCTAATATACTTTTATATTCGATGATCTCAAACGACCAATTTTCTGATTTTGCCAGCACCATTCGAAGCCATACATTGGAGCAACTTTATCTACAAGATCATCTCAAAATTGGGCAATCAGGTCATTTAAGTAGCTATTACGCCCCATTTGAAGCAATCAATTCAATGGCTCAAGTGATCTTTGTAGGGATTTGCCCAGGTAAAGCCCAGTGGCAACATGCAATTGAGGTCGCAAAAACAGGTTTAGAAAGCAATATTCCCCCTGCAACGTTGTTGCAAAAGATAAAAGCAGAAAGCGCATTTCGTGGCCCAATGCGCCGCAATATTGTACAAATGCTAGATTATGTAGGGCTACAACATAAACTTGGGATTGAAACTTCACAGCAACTATTTGAAAAAAATCAACACTTGCTACATAGTACTTCTGCACTTAGACACTGCATTTTAAATAAAGGGCAAAACTATAATGGTTCTACGCCTAATATGCTAAGAAATGAATTTTTACAGCAACATATTCATAGTTTTTTGATCCCTGAGATTCAACAACTTTCCTCTAGTGCTGTATATATACCCATGGGTTTAAGTGTTGCGCAGGTTTTACATTACCTTTCTAGCTTAGGCTATTTAAATGAAGGGCAAATTTTAGATGGATTCCCTCATCCTTCAGGTGCAAATAGTGAACGTATCCAATATTTTTTAGGACAAAAAACACCGGCTCAGCTCTCAAAAACCACTAATGCATATAAAATAGATCAAGAAAAAATAAATTTATCCAATAAAATAAGAAACTTAGAGTTTAAATAATATAATAACTCTCAAAAAATACTGCTTTGATATGGCAATGTTGAACACAATTCTCTCCAAAGTGCCATAAAAATCAACATATTTACGACGATATAATTTAATAAAATTTAATAAAATTTAATAAATCATCAATTTAGTTATTTGATTAATACAATTATTATTGAAAAGTGTGATTTATTTTACTTTTTATAAAAAATATGTGATTATTTTTATAGATTCAAATAATCGCTCTATAAAAATTACATTGTTTTGGAACTCAAAATGAAAAATTTACTAGGATTAGCACTTGTAACAGCTTTACTCTCTGGGTGTAT
This sequence comes from Acinetobacter sp. SWAC5, assembly GCF_003419885.1. Lineage (NCBI taxonomy): Bacteria > Pseudomonadati > Pseudomonadota > Gammaproteobacteria > Moraxellales > Moraxellaceae > Acinetobacter > Acinetobacter sp. SWAC5. The sequence goes on along the minus strand of NZ_QUWR01000003.1, from coordinate 125,352 downwards.
TGCAATTCCAACTGGCAAATCTAAAGATAACAACCCTGCTTCCCTGATTAAAGGTGATAGCAATGTTGATAACTCTAAAAATGACATTACTCGTGTAAATACTCGTGGGCAATTAACTTGTAATAGCAATGAAGTTTGTCCTGAACTAGATATTGATTGGAATAAAAATCAAGGTCAATACAATGTTTCATTCCATTTATATGATCGACAGCAGTATGATTTAAAAGAATTTACTTTTATTGTAGATGGTAAAACGCGCTCATTTAGCACCATTGGCGCAACAACTACACGTAATATTAATAATTCAGGCATTTATGAGTCTACAAATAATGCCGAAGTTCCGAGTAATTTGTTTAGTCAAATCAATCAAGCCAAGAATATCCAAGTAGTGATTAGTACCAACCAAGGTGATATCACACGCGATATGCTTAGCCCAAATAAACAATCTGATGCATTCCGTTTATTCCGTCGTGCTTACTAATAACCAATAGCGGCTTAAAACTCTCCACTTTGTGTCTTTTAATCAGACATTTGCGTATCTTCGGATACGCTTTTTTTTTGCTCACTGTTATTTTTATATATCATCATTTCATCTTTAAAATTGAATCAAACAGACCTGGTTTATTCTAAGAGATTTTTTTGTAAATGAATTAAATGAACCTCTACAGCAGGAATACCCACATCAAGATCCGTAGGATAAACTTCCGTATATCCACTCTGCTGATAGCCTGCTCGTTCATAAAATGCAATCAAAGAGTGACGAACATTTAATACATACATATTTATAGTGTGAACTTCACTATACCTCTGATGGATATGTTGCTCTATAAACGTTAAAAATTGACGGCCTAAACCCTGATTTTGATAGTCTGGTTGCACCGCAAATGTTCCTATTTCTAACTGGCTTACATCATCTTGGTCATGTGTTAAGCCAATACAACCTAAAAGCATATTGTGTTGTTTCGAAAGATCATCTGTAGATTTTTCACATACCCATAATTCAAAATGTGGATCAGTTAATAAACTTTCCAACTGTTGTGGCTGTATACGCTGACCTTGAATAATATGCTGTTCATTGGTCCAACTCCGCCCAAGATTTTCACGATAGGCTTGATTAATTAAAACAACTAAATTCTGAATATCGTTCGATTCTGCACGACGAAATGTATTCATTATGGGCCTGCATATAATTATATTAGACAATGATTTTTAGTATTTTTATTGATACGACTGAGTAGCAATATATCGTGAATTGATTTTTAATCTATATTTAAATTAAAAAAACCAGACCGAAGTCTGGTTTTTTAGAAGCGCATATTTAAATAGGTTCAAATGGTGCGACTACATCAGCATTTTGCGCTCTATGACGCATGAAATGATCCATGAGCACAATTGCAAGCATCGCTTCTGCAATAGGTGTAGCGCGAACGCCCACGCAAGGGTCATGACGACCTTTAGTTAAAACATCTGTGTCTTCACGATTAATCGTAATGGTTTTACCAGGCGTAGTAATCGATGCTGTTGGTTTCAAAGCAATAGATACACGAATATCTTGACCGCTTGAAATACCACCTAAAATACCGCCGGCATGATTTGCCAAGAAACCATCAGTCGTCAGTTCATCACGTGTTTCATGCCCAAATTGCTCAGCAACAGCAAAACCGTCGCCAATTTCAACACCTTTTACAGCATTAATAGACATCATGGCATGGGCAATATCTGCATCTAATCGATCAAATACAGGTTCGCCCCAACCTACAGGCACTTGAGTCGCAATGATCTCAAGTTTCGCGCCACAGCTGGCACCTTGTTCACGAAGCGATGTTACCAAAGCTTCGAAACGAGGGACTGCATCAGCATCACCGCAGAAAAATGGATTATTTGGAACTTCATTCCAATCCAATTTTTCAGCTTTTTCAGTTCCAATTTGTGTTACATGGCCACGGATTTCAATACCAAATTTTTCAAGCAAGAATTTTTTAGCAATCGCACCAGCAGCCACGCGCATTGCAGTTTCACGTGCACTTGAACGTCCACCACCACGGTAATCACGGAAACCATACTTATGGGTATAGGTATAGTCTGCATGACCTGGGCGGAAGGTTTGTGCAATATTGCCATAATCTTTCGATTTTTGGTCCGTATTGCGAATGAGCAAACCAATTGAAGTGCCAGTGGTTTTACCCTCAAACACACCCGAAATAATTTCCACTTCATCTGGTTCTTTGCGCTGAGTTGCAAATTTAGATGTGCCCGGCTTACGTCGGTCTAAATCTTTTTGTAAATCAGCTTCAGTTAATTCAATACCCGGTGGCACACCATCAACGATGGCCATAAGGCCAACGCCGTGAGATTCACCACAAGTCGTTACACGGAACAGTTGCCCTATACTATTACCTGCCATGTCAAACGACTCCTTATGCTTGAATAGATTGAATGAATAAATCGCGGAATGTACGGCACTGTTCCGCAGTCAAAGCAAAGATGCCTGTACCGCCTTTTTGGAACTGCAACCAGTAAAAGTCAACGGTATTGAAGTTTTGACGCATTGCCCATTCAGAGTTACCCACTTCAATTACGATCAAGCCATCTTCCGTGAGGTAATCCGCTGCTTGTGCCAACATTTTACGCACAAGATCCAAACCATCTTGCCCTGCTGCTAATGCAAGTTCAGGCTCATGATGGAATTCATCTGGTAAATCAGCCATATCTTCAGCATCCACATAAGGTGGATTTGATACGATTAAATCGTATTGATTTTCTGCTGGGATTTTTGCAAATAAGTCAGATTCAAGCAAAGCCACTTGGTACTGTTTATTATGATGTTCTGCATTAATCGAAGCCACTTCAAGTGCTTCTTTAGAAATATCTGTTGCATCTACTTCTGCATCTGGATAAGCATAAGCTAAAGCAATTGCAATACAGCCAGACCCAGTACACATATCTAAAATACGTTGCGGTGTTTTAGGATTTGGGTTTTCTGGCAAGTTATTTACAGCCTCGCCCATCTGCCCATTTTCACCCAAGCAGTACGGTGCAAAACGGTTTTCAATCAGCTCTGCAATTGGAGAACGTGGAATAAGCACACGCTCATCAACATAGAATGGTTTGCCATAAAAATATGCCAAATTGAGTAAGTATGAAGTTGGCACTTTTTCGTTAATACGACGTTCAAGTAAAGCTAAAAATTCAGCAGCTTCGCTCGGCAAAACTTTCGCATCTAAAATTTCAGCGTCGGCATTCCAATCTAATGATAAGGTCTGTAAAACCAATGCAGAGCTTTCAGCGAAATAGTCTTCTGTACCTTGACCTAAATGTGCATCGTATTGACGTAATGCTGTTACACCAAAACGAATGTAATCTCGAATGGTGGATAAATTTTCAGCAGCTTCCTGCAAATGTTCAGGGCTAATAGTCGGTCGATCCACTTAAGGCGTCTCCAAGGTCATATTTTTTAAAACGCCTTATGATACCTTAGTTTTCATGGTTTTTTTGCAAAAATCACTTCATATTTTTATTGTTCAAACGGACTTCCATCATATCAGCATGAGACATTGTCATTTGGAGTGCACAACTAGAATTTGAAATAGAAAATGCTTTTGCTTTTTTATTTTGAATATTACATGCATGATCTCGACGCTGTAGCCAAACATCTTGAGACTGTTTTACTAGCGCTTGTTCGTTTTCTGCGGTTGTTTTTAGTGTTAATTTATACAAGTGTTTCACGCGTTTATTTTGCGCTTTGTATTCTTTAATCTGACAAGTATTAATACCATCAGATTGGCTTTGAGCTTTTCTCATACACGCTTCAAAATCGGCTGTGTAACCTAATGCAAATGCATTCACTGAAAAACCAGCACATGTAATAAACAAACCCTGTATTAAGCGCTTCTTCATTATCCCATCCCCAATACACAAACAAATATTTATATAAAATTATTCTGCATTTATATCATCTTAGATTTGTATTTTAAATGCTTTAACAAAGCGTGATTGAAAATTAAAAATTTAACTTCATATTACATACACTAAGTTCACTACATTTGATGAAACATGAGCTACAAGCACAATAACCTAATGGCAATGCGTCAAAATTACTGGGATGATGCACATACGCCTCGTGTTCATGAAGAAAAAGTGTTTTTTCAACGCCTTCTAAATGATTTAGGTATCTTTGAAAATGCCAGTCTTGAGGACGCAAAATCATTATTTTTTAGTCTTCCCAGCATTATTCTGATTAAAGGCTATGCCAAAGGTTTTACGGAACCTTCAATTCAGCAACTCATTACACAGCACATCGAATTGCATCGTAATGAACTGCAACAAAAATTTGATGTCAAAATTAAATTCAGGGTCTAAAGCCTTTTATTCTCTTATTTTAGAATTTTCAGTTGCATAACTACACTGTAAATTCAGCATGTTGAACTTTTTTAATACGTGCAGACCATGTAAGATTCGCTACAATGAATTTTTCTGCGAACTGTTGAACAGGATTAAGTTTAAATGTCAGATCAGAACGATAAGCTTAAACAATTGAAAACCTCCTCCATGGATCGACGCTTATCGATTGCGAAAGCCTCTTTACTGGCTGGTACGCGCTGGGCTGCCTCAAGTGCAAGCACAATGTTCTCAAGTGAAGAAGAAAAAGAACGTAAACGCAAAAAAGCGATGAAAGAACAAGCTGAGTATCTGGTCGCAGAAATTGGCAAACTCAAAGGCTCTATTGTTAAAATAGGCCAAATGATGGCTTTATATGGCGAACATTTTTTACCTGAAGAAATTACTCAGGCCTTAAATACACTGAATAACCAAACTGTTGCTTTGGCATGGCCTGCCATCAAAGCGCAACTTGAAGCACAATTAGGTTCAAAATTAAACGATCTCACAATTGATCATGAGCCATTAGGTACTGCGTCTTTGGCGCAAGTCCATCGCGCAACCCGTAAATCCGATGGCTTAGAGTTAGTGTTAAAAGTTCAATATCCTGGTGTTGCAGACGCTATTGATTCAGATATGAACTTATTTAAGAACATGCTTAAGCTGACACGAATGGTGCCTCAAACACGTGAGTTCGACCAATGGTTTGAAGAAGTTCGTGAAATGATGCATCGTGAAGTGAACTATAAAATTGAGGCAGATACTACTCGACGTTTTGGTGCTCGTTTAAAAGAAGACCCGCGCTATGCAGTGCCACAGATTATTGATGATTACTGTACTGGCCAAGTGCTATGCATGACTTTTGAACGCGGTGTGCCAATTAACAGCCCTGTTATGCTATCGCTTCCTCAAGAACGACGTAATGCTTTAGGTGAAGCCTCACTTGAAATTGCAGTTCGTGAAATATTCGAATGGGGTGAAATGCAAACTGATCCAAATTTTGGTAATTATTTGGTTCGCTTAGGTGATGGTGCAACAGTACAAGATAAAATTGTGTTACTTGACTTTGGTGCGATTCGTCAATTTGATGCCAATCTATTGAAAGTTGCGCGTAATTTAATTGAAGCTGGATACCATCATGATGCCTCAGAAATGGTGAATGCGATGACAGGCTATGAGTTCTTTGATGCCATGCCTCTGAGTATTAAACCAGATATGGCCAAAGTATTTTTACTGGCAACAGAGGCTTTTAGTAGCCCGTTAAATAACCCAGACTTGCCTGCTGGCGTGATGGATGAACACTTACGCTACGATTGGAAAAAGAGCCAATTACATAGTCGTGTGATGCAACGTGCATCTAAGTCTATGGCATCGCGCTACTTTAGTATTCCACCCAAAGAATTTATGTTTATAAGCCGTAAATTCATTGGTGCATATACTTTTATGACGGTGATTGAAGCAAAAACCAATGTTCGCAATATGATCCAAAAATATCAATAAAAATTCAGGCTTGAATGATACAGTGTCATTCAAGCCAATTTATCCAAAAAATAAAATTTTAAAATAATTATTAAATTATTAAAAATCAACATATTAAATACAAAATCTAGATTCTATTTACCGTTTATCTTAGCCAATAAACAATGTCAAAACTGACATAGTTTTTTTAAACTGCAAATGTCAGCATAAATTTGCGCTAAGGAATAATCCGTATGACCAACATGGTAAATAAAGCCCAAGGATTTGGGTTATCACTCATTACAAAAATTGCAGGCAGTGAAGTATTAGACCAACTAAAACTTCGAAAGTTTGTAGAAAAATCACTTTATCAAGGTTCAAAAGCTGGATTCAAAACACTGAACCAAACACAAAAAATTTTTAAACCTCAGCCTAATCTCAGCAAACAGCGCTTATCCAATCAACAAAAATCACTTTTTGATTTAAGTTTGAGTGAAGAGCAAACCATGATCTGTGATGCCATGAAGCAATTTGCCAGTGAGGTTCTACGACCTCTAGCTACGCAAGCAAATCATGACGAATTATTTCCACAACAACTATGGCAACATAGTGCAGAGCTAGGCTTAAATTTTTATGCTTTACCAGAAAGCCTCGGTGGTGTTGCAACTGAAAAAAATATTGTGACCAATCTACTGATTGCAGAGCAACTTGCACATGGAGATTTTAGTTTATGTGCTGGACTCCTCTCTAGTTTTAGTGCCATTAATGCGCTCACGCAATGGGGAACAGCGGATATTCAAGCCAAATATCTCACTGCTTTTAGTACAGATCCAGAACTTAAAGCCAGTTTTGCTGTGCAAGAGAACACACCTGCCTTTAATCCATTTGAACTTAAAACCCAAGCAACCGACCATAATGGCCAATATCGTATTAGTGGCGAAAAAACAGCTGTCCTCTTAGGTGAATCTGCGGATATTTTACTGGTCAATGCCATGCTCAATGGTCAACCCGAAGTTTTTGTGGTACCTCGCCACTCCTCTATTCAGTTTAAAAAATCATCTGCAATGGGCTTAAAACCAGCAGAAACCGTGACTTTATATTTTAAAAATACCCCTGCTGAGCGTCTGTCTGACCGAGACTTTAATTACAGCTCATTTTTAGATTTGGGCAATTTAATGTGGTGTGCACTTGCGATTGGTACATGCACTGCAGCCAAAGAATATTGCATTCAATATGCCAATGAGCGTACAGCTTTTGGTGAGGCTATTTCTCATCGTCAAAGTGTCGCATTTATGATTGCCGATATGGCCATTGAAATTGATGCTATGCGCATGCTGTTACTGAATGCAGCTAGCCTTGCAGAATCAGGGCAGCCTTTCCATCGTGAAGCATATTTAGCGCGTCTACTGTGTGCCGAAAAATCAATGAAAATAGGTACGGATAGTGTGCAAATTTTAGGGGGTCATGGTTTTACCAAAGAGCATCCTGTAGAGCGTTGGTATCGTGATTTACGTGCCGTAGCCATCATGCAATCTGGCCTACATGTATAAAAGATAAGACAAGGACACCGTTATGAATTTACAAAATCCTAAAAAATTTAAAATGCTCATTGATCAAGCACATGAAGTTGCTTTAAATGTGCTACGCCCAATTTCACGTAAATACGATAAAGCAGAACATGCCTATCCGAAAGAGCTCGACATGTTGTCATCTTTGGTCGATGGGATGAACCAAAGTGGTGATGGACTGAACGCTGGTGCCGCAGTGAATAAACGTGGCGATACACAAACAGGCAATAAAAATGGCGTAAATATGTCAACAGCACTGAGTGTTGTTGAAATGTGCTATGGCGATACAGGCCTATTACTCTCTATGCCCCGTCAAGGCTTAGGAAATTCTGCTATTGCTGCTGTGGCAAATGACGAACAACTTAAACGATTTGAGGGTGTGTGGGCGGCCATGGCGATTACAGAACCTAGCTGTGGTTCGGACTCGGCTGCCATTCGTACAACCGCAACTTTGGATGGCGATCATTACATCCTAAATGGCGAAAAAATCTTTGTGACCAGTGGAGAACGTGCAGATGCAGTTGTCGTGTGGGCGACCTTAGATAAAAAATTAGGACGTGCTGCAATTAAATCCTTTGTGGTTGAAAAAGGCACTCCGGGCATGAATATTGACCGACTAGAGCATAAGCTCGGCATTAAAGCTTCAGATACCGCAGCAATTAGCTTTATTGACTGTCGTGTCCCTGCCGCCAACCTATTAGGCAATGCCGAAATAGATGTAGCCAAAGGTTTTGCTGGTGTGATGGAAACTTTTGATAACACTCGCCCTTTAGTTGCAGCTATGGCTATTGGTTGTGCAAAAGCGTCTTTGGAGCGTATTAAAGAAATATTTAAAGATTCAATTGATCCTACTTATGCAACGCCCTACCTACAAAGCTCAAACATCGCTGCGCAAATTTACCGCATGGAAGCTGAATGGGAAGCTGCTCGACTCCTAATGATTAAGGCCGCGTGGATGGCAGATAACAAAATTCCAAACTCACGTGAAGCATCTATTTCTAAAGCCAAAGCAGGCCGTATAGCCAATGAAATCACTTTAAAATGCGTCGAACTGGCAACGTGTGTGGGCTATAACGAAGATGAACTCCTCGAAAAATGGGCACGTGATTCAAAAATCCTTGATATTTTTGAAGGTACACAACAAATCCAACAACTCATTATTGCTCGCCGTGAGCTAGGAAAAACGTCAAGTGAACTGAAGTAGTAGAATATTCTTGCTATTTTTTCTTCAAAAAGACACAAGAGATGATTTTTTTGCTATAAAAAATCATCTCTTTTTTTATCTTATATTTATGTATCACATTCGCCCCATTCAACAAAAAGATAATCTACAAATTGCAACCCTAATTCGCAAAGTTTCACAAGAATTTGGATTAGCACCTGAATCTGGATTTGCTGTTGCCGACCCTATTTTAGATGATTTATATCAGGTCTATAGCCAAAAGAATGCACAATATTGGGTGGTGGTTAATGAAGATGATCAGGTTTTAGGTGGTGGTGGTATCTCACCGCTTCAGGGTGACCCCAATGTACTTGAAATACAAAAAATGTATTTCGATGTTTCTTTACGTGGTCTAGGCTTTGCCAAAAAGATTTTGGCAACCGCATTTGAATTCGCAAAATTACATCATTTTCAAATCTGTTATTTGGAAACGACTTCAAGCTTATGGCAAGCAGTCAAACTATATGAAAAATTGGGATTTTCACATCTAAAGGCTCCAATGGGCGCTACAGGACACAGCCATGCATGTGAAATTTGGATGGCAAAAGACATATTTTAATGCGCTATCGTCGCCTTATATACACGTGCTATAGCCGTTATTTCATCATCAGCTATGCTGATAAAAATCTGTGATGAATGCACTACGTTCGTTGGTTTTGTAAAAAGAGCAGATGATCTGACAGTTTTTACTGAGTAACATTTTGCAATCAGAATCATGCTGTTATGTGCTTGACCTAACATGGATGTAATTGATAATGATTACTAGCTTAATTTGTAATCCCCTAAAATAGGACTTTTATGTACGCCAATAGATTTTTCAATTTTTGCCAAACTTTTTCTGCTCAGCAAAACATGCTGAAGTCCGCGGTACTTTTTCTAAGCTTAAGCACACTTGCTGGTTGCTCTTCTCTTGGCGGTGGATCTGTAGAAAAACGGGCAAAAAAATTATCTGTAGGCATACAACGGGCTTATTCTGTCGCACCACCTACGGCTGATCGGGTATCACCAATGATTATTCAAAGTGCCGAACGCTATCAAATGGATCCATTATTAATGGCTGCCTTAATTCGCCAAGAATCATCTTATAGAACGAATGTAAGCTCACCTGCAGGTGCTGTTGGTCTGACGCAAATTATTCCACGTTATTGGCAAAACACCTGTATGGGTGATTTATTTGATGAAAATACCAACATTAACTGTGGGACTTACATACTATCCAAATACACTCAACAAGCTGGCGACAGCAAAAAGGCCTTGGCTTATTACAATGTTGGGCCTACAGGTTATAACAATAATCGTGCTATGAAAAAACAAGGTAAACGCTATGCCAAACAAGTTAAAGCTCATCGTAAATCGTTAAAAAATGCGCTTTAAATAAGCTTAAAAGTCACCTCATCTCGCTGTACCTAGTAACTCACATAAAAAAAGAGCAATGTGATGATCACATTGCTCTTTTTTCTCCGGCTAGCATCAGGTAACACATTTAGCTGGAGTAAATATTTAAAGAAGAATCCTATACTGGATTTATCACATAAAAATAAACAACCAAAAATGCTAAAATCACAATTGACAATATGAGGTAAGTACCTGAAGTATTAAAGCTTTTAATGAATTTTAGAATATTCATGACTCAAACTGCTAATACATCGGATTAATTATACGTTTTTACGCAACACATTCTGTGAATTGTATCTTTTTTTAACCATTTATTACATTTAATTACAATTAAAATCGTGCACCAAACCATGAACTCTCACACCAATAAGTTATTTATCACATGCTTTTTGTAATCTATAAACAATTTCACATTTTAAAATTAATTCTATTTTTAAGTATTCACCCTCTATCTGACAAAAGTATAGCGATAAAAAAACTCCGATATTCGGAGTTTTTTTATCGCTTTTCATTATTCGCTTAAAGCGAGAACTTTTACGATAATCGTTTGTGAATCTTCAAACTCTTCCACAATTTGTAATCGCTTCAGCTCTTTGCTTTTGACTTTGAACTTGTGATTTTGATATGAAATTTCTGCAGGAATTTGGTCAAAATACTGACTGTCTGCCTCTAATTCCTCTTGAAAAAGTGGCGTGCCTAATTGGTAATCTAAGCTTTTTAAAACGACATACTTTACTGTTGTTTTCATCAATGTATCCTACTTTCTTAACACACTTTATTTTTATTTTTACCACTGTTTTGAGTGAAGTAAAACCTTTAATTTCAAAATTTGCCCATACTTTAATCATTTAAACCATAAACACCAAATTGAAATAAGTTTCAGTAAAAAGTTACTATACTTTCAAATATTTAAACATTATTGCTAAAATACATTAAAAACTTAAAGTTCAAAAATGCCTAAAACTCAATTAATACAATGTTGCCAAACCCTTGAGCACAATCATAAAACGATTGCCTTTATTGAAAGTGCGAGTTCAGGTTATCTTAGTAGTCAATTTTCTATCTATAAAAATTCTGGCGCAGATATTTTATTAGGTGGTTTAGTCAGTTATGACCCAAGTATCAAAGTGTCTATTTTAAACATATCCTCTCAGCTTATAGAACGTTATACCGCTGAATCGGCTGAAGTAACTCAAGCAATGGCACAGCAAGGAAAATTGCTCTTTACGCAAGCAGATGTAATTGTGGCATGTACAGGTTTGCTCAAGCCAGGTGGAAGCGCCACAGTAGACAAACCCGAAGGTACATTTTTCATTAGTATTTTATATCAAAAGCAGTGTTATAACTTTCAATATTATTTAACAGGACAACCACTTAGTCGCCTTGAACAATTGACGGAACTGGTCGCACAAGAAGTTGATACACTCATTACACAGCCCCTCAAATAAGCTTATTCATCTAAATTAAAAAAATTCAATATACAAAAAAGCCTCCGAAGAGGCTTTTTGAAAACTAAAATTTAAAACTTATGCAGCGGAACGCTCTGTAATCGGCACCACTTTACGCAGTTCAGGGCCTGTATAGTCCGCACTTGGGCGAATAATACGGTTATCTGCACGTTGTTCCATCACATGCGCTGCCCAGCCTGTTACACGTGACATTACAAAGATTGGCGTGAATAGTTTCGTTGCAATATCCATGAAGTGATAAGCAGAAGCATGGAAGAAGTCTGCATTACAGAATAATTTCTTCTCGCGCCACATTACTTCTTCACAACGTACGGATACTGGATAAAGTACGGTGTCGCCAACGTCTTTTGCTAGGCGTTCAGACCAGATTTTAATGATGCCGTTACGTGGATCATTGTCTTTGTAGATCGCATGACCGAAGCCCATGATCTTTTCTTTACGCTCAAGTTTACCAAGCATTTCACGTTCTGCTTCTTCTGGCGACGTCCAGTTTTCAATCATTTCCATCGCTGCTTCGTTTGCACCGCCGTGTAATGGGCCACGAAGTGAACCAATTGCACCTGTGATACATGAATGCATATCTGACAATGTTGATGCACATACACGCGCTGTGAATGTAGAAGCGTTAAATTCATGCTCTGCATATAGAATAAGTGACACGTTCATCACTTGTTCATGCAATTCATTTGGTTTTTCACCACGCAGTAAATGCAGGAATTGAGCACCGATTGAATCATCATCGGTATTTTCTTCTACACGTACGCCGTCATGGCTGAAACGGTACCAGTAGCAAATGATTGCAGGCAATGTTGCAAGAATACGGTCTGCAACATCTTGCTGCTCTTCAAACGATTTTTCAGTTTCAAGGTTACCTAACATTGAAACACCTGTACGCATCACATCCATTGGGTGTGAGTCAGCAGGAATACGTTCTAATACTTCTTTTAATGCCTGTGGCAATTGACGTAGTGACTTCAGTTTAGCTTTATACGCTGCAAGCTGTTCTGTTGTTGGTAATTCACCAAAGAAAATCAGGTACGCAACTTCTTCAAACTGACAGTTTTCTGCCAAGTCTTGAACGTCATAACCACGATAGGTTAAGCCCGCACCACTTTTGCCTACAGTTGAAAGTGCCGTTTTACCCGCTACTTGTCCGCGCAGTCCTGCACCTGTGAGTACTTTTCCTTCAGCCATTTTTATTTTCCTTCGGTGAATAATTTATCTAATGTATTTTCAAATGTGTGATAGTCAAGGAACTCATAAAGTTCTTTACGCTGTTGCATTTTATCCAGCACGTTGACTTGCGTACCCTCATTACGGATGGCATGCATCACTTCTAATGCTGCTTTTTGCATTGCACGTGTCGGAGACAATGGATAAAGCACCATGCTAATCCCTTGCTCAGCAAGTTCTTCTTTGGTGTAGTAAGGGGTATCACCAAATTCTGTAATATTGGCTAATACAGGCACACCTACTGCATCGCAGACAGTTTTGTACATGGTAATGTCAGTCATGGCTTCAGCAAAGATCGCATCTGCACCTGCTTCTACACATGCACATGCACGGTCGATCACTGCTTGCAGACCTTCTTTTTGCAAAGCATCTGTACGCGCCATCACCACAAAGTTTGAATCGGTTTTTGCATCTACAGCAGCCTTAATGCGGTCGACCATTTCCTGCTGCGTCACAATTTCTTTGTTTGGACGGTGTCCACAGCGCTTTTGTGCTACTTGGTCTTCAATATGAACCGCGGCTGCACCGGCAGCAATCATTTGCTTTACACTGCGTGCAATATTAAATGCACCACCCCAACCTGTGTCGATATCCACCAAAAGCGGTGTGTCTACACGTTCTGTAATACGACGGACATCTTCTAAAACGTTATCCAGACTGGTCATACCTAAGTCAGGTAAACCATAAGAATAGTTCGCAACCCCAGCACCCGAAAGATAGATGGCTTTATAACCCACCTGTTTCGCCATCATTGCAGCATAAGCGTTGACTGTGCCGATAATTTGTAATGGTTTTTCCACTTCTAATGCTTGTCTAAATCTTAAACCTGCAGACGTTTGTTCTGTCATATTCCCTTCCACAGAGGTCTCTATATTTGTTGAGGCTTGAGTATAACCATAATTATTTGGTGTGCTATGACCAATTAGAATTTTTACTCTATAACTTTAGTCAAATATTTTTGAAAGATATAATATTATTTCGTGACTGTATATTGCTTAGTCAATACAGATGATTACACCCTCTTTGTACAAAGATTTGCTATAATTACAAGTGTTATTTTTAGTGGATCTATTTATTTCCAATATGCAAGATTTAGCTCAGTTAGAACCGCTCGCACGCGACTTACCACAAACTAAACGTGGTCATGAACGATGTGTCGCACTTTTAGAAAGTGGTGCTGAACTATTTCTACGACATGGATATGATGCCGTTTCACTTGATGATATTGTCAATCATGCAGGTGGCTCAAAAGCATCCATTTATAAATATTTTGGCAATAAAGAAGGCTTGTTTAAGTCAATTTGTGATTATCGGCGCGATCAATTTTTTAAAGATATTTGCGTCCCATTTAATCCTGAGCTGTCTAGCTTTCGCAATTATTTAGTTCAAACCCTTTTAAATTTTCAGCATCATTTGAACCAACCCGATAAAGCCGCATTTATGCGTTTAGTCCTTGAGCAAAGTCAGCGCAACCCTGATATTGCACAACATATCCATGAGCACGGCCCAAAACAAATTCAATTGGCGATTGCAACAGCACTGGAAACTGCTCATCAGAAAGGTTTACTGGTCTGTGAGCACCCGCTTTTTTCAGCACAATTTTATTTTGGTATCTTACGTAATTTAGAATGGAAAATTTTAATGGGTCTACCAAATGAAGAAACTGATCAAGAAAACATCAATTACATAAATTACTGTGTAGATCGCTTCTTAGATGGGCATCAAAAGTCCTAGTTTTTTTTGCATTTTTGCAGGTTTTTGGTATAGAGTACTTGATTCTCCTTTTTTTCTTTAACCAACCAACAACTAATTGTTGTTTATTTTTTGATTCAGCAATTATTGTGGAGTAATCATGGCTCTGCGTCATTTTCTGACTTTACGCGATTTATCGACTTTAGAACTTAACCAAATTGTGCAACGTGGTATTGAGCTGAAACGCAAACAGCACAACAATGAAGTGTTCCAACCGTTTGTTGGCAAAGTAATGGGCATGATTTTTGAAAAATCAAGCACTCGTACGCGTGTATCGTTTGAAGCTGGTATGAGCCAGTTTGGTGGTAGTGCAATTTTCCTTTCATCACGTGATTCACAATTGGGTCGCGGTGAACCTGTAGAAGATTCAGCACGTGTTATTTCAAGCATGCTCGATATTGTCATGATTCGTACTTTCGGCCATGACATTGTTGAACGTTTTGCTTCTTACTCAAAAGTTCCAGTCATTAATGCTTTAACAGATGACCACCACCCTTGCCAACTTCTTGCCGATGTACAAACCTTTGTTGAACACCGTGGTTCAATCGAAGGTAAAACAGTTGCTTGGATTGGTGACGGCAACAACATGTGCAATTCATATATTGAAGCTGCACACATGTGGGGCTTTAAATTAAAAATTGCTTCACCAAAAGGCTATGAACCTCAAGAGCAATTTTTGTCTGAATTTGCGCACTGCGTAGAGCTTGTAAACTCAGCTGAAGATGCTGCTGTAAATGCAGATCTTATTGTGACTGATGTTTGGGCAAGTATGGGCCAAGAGGAAGAGCAAAAAATCCGTGAAAAAGCATTTGCAGATTACCAAGTCAATGAACGTTTAATGGACTTGGCGCATCCGGATTGCCTATTTATGCATTGCTTGCCTGCGCACCGCGGTGAAGAAATTTCAGAAAATATGCTCGACCACAAAAATGCAGTGGTTTGGGATGAAGCTGAAAACCGCTTACATGCTCAAAAAGCGCTGGTTGAATTCTTAATTAACGAAAACCTTAAAAAAGACTAAGCCTTTCGTTGAATAAAAAGCGCCTTCGGGTGCTTTTTTTTATGCTTCATGGATATAATCAAATGGTCTTTTAAAATTCTAATAGCGACCATTTTTATGCATCTAAAAAAAATGAGCTTTTGCCTGTCTGCAGTTTTAGCTTCTGCATTTTTCCACACTCAAGCATCTGAATTTGATCAATACCTGCAGTCAAAACAGATTATTGATGAGAATTTTAAGATTCAAGAGCCCAAACAGCTGGATGAACTGCTCAGTGTATTAAGTGCAGAAGATTCTAAAACACTGCCGCTCGAAATCGACCACAATACTATTATTGAACAGCTCAGCTTAACTTCTAAAAAAACTGAGCTTAAAGGCATGATTATCACACCTGATTTTGCACAGTTTGAGCAAGATCTTGGATCTAAAGAAGTTCAGAAACTCATTAAGAAAAATTTAATACAGAACTGCCCTATTTTCTTTGAGCATGAATATCAGAAAAGAAATCCCTATTTGGTCGAGTTCGATTTAAGTTCAGAGAAAAACCACTACAAACTTGAATTAAAGCAAAAAGATTGCGGTATTTAATCATCGGCAAATATCCTATTTGCTATATGGATAGGCTTCTGCAACAATTCCTGAATATTTCAGAAGCCTGCTCACGATAATAATGCATCATAAAAAACTTAAAATAAGTTTGGCCACCCTATTCCTCTTATTTATTTTTATTCAATTATTCCAATATAAACAATACCTTGATATCAAATTAGATTTATATTCAAGTTATGGAACCATGACCACAGAAAAGGTGCAGAAGATTTTTCTTCAGCCGCAACAAGCCCAAGCCAGTTATAAGGCCATCATTGCAATACCTGGACTGACTGCCACAATAGATAAATGTAGTTTTTTACAGCTTCCTTGCTTGCATAGAAATTTCATCACTGTGCCCATTCAAGGCGCTGCAAATCCAACCACTCACAGTATTGTTTTCCATATTCCTGAGTACCACCGATGGCTGTATAAGCTCAGTAATTTCAACTACTCGCTACCAAAGTCTGATCCAAAAAATAATGCTCCCTCAGTTATGGAAGGCCAGCTAGTCATTCAGACTCCTTTTACTTATGGAGGAGGAAATATACTGCAACAGGCAATATCTATTGGCACAGCTTATGAAGGCCTACTCGGAACTCTAAGCTTCAGTAAACAAGGCTATGAAACACAACAACATATTAATGCTGACTTAATCAACAACGGCCAGCCTGCACCTTATCAATTTGCCCGTCATCACCATTATTTTGGTTATATGCAAAACAGCGGCATTCGGCAGATAGATAATGTTCAAAGCAGTGACCATAACGCTGAATTAAAGCACCGCATTCCAAATGTGGACGAAGTCTATGAGGCACGAAAATATACAGCTCAGCTGGATCAATTGCATTTTGAAAATTATGTCATTCGCGCCAAGCTCAAAAATGTCAGCACTTGCAAGGAATATCCAAGTTTTGAATACAACATATTCTATATTAATGGAAAACTAGTGCACTATGAGTCAACACAAACAGATCAAACCAATTGCAAAACACACTATATAAACCTTAGTCGCTTTGAAAATGGAAGTATCGACACATTTGGACACAGTATATACAACAACAAAAGCAACCAAATGCATTATGCAGAATGGCATTATCTGTGCCCTATCAAAAGGTATTCCGCATTAGGACAATGTGTACTTGCAAAACCCAATGATCAAGAGATTCAAAGTATTGAAGCGGATATTCATCGCATTGTGAAATGGTTTGAGCCTGTTTAGATTCACTCCATTTCATGCCTCATATAATCTTCCAAAGCCTAACGGATGAGCCCCTGCGGCTGCAGAATAATTAAAGCCGCCCCAACAAGCACGACTGCGCCGCCAGCCAAATCCCAACGGCTTAAACTCACCTGATCTACATAGCGCAGCCACAGCAGCGCTGTAAAAATATAAATACCGCCATAGGCCGCATAAATACGCCCGGAGGCAGCCGGATGTAAAGTCAACAGCCAAACAAAAGCCCCCAAAGCCAGAGCAGTTGGAACCCATAACCATTGGCTTTTGTTTTGATTCAAAATTAAATAAGGAAAATAACAACCTAATATTTCCATCACAGCAGTGACTAAAAACAAAAAGAATGTCGTTAATATTTTAGCAAATGGCAAATCCAAAACGTTAAGCCCTTCAATTATGTGGATAGTCAAAAAATAACCCGTGAGAACACGGGTTATTTTAAATCAGTTGTGAAATTATGCTGGTTCAGCGGTTTGATCTTCAAATACTTCAAGTTTCAAGCCAATCGCTTTGCCATTTTCTTTCTTCACAGAAACGGCAACGTTACCGCCATGCTCTGCTAACTCACCAAATAAAATCATTTCAGCAAGTGGTTTTTTCAAATGCTCTTGAATCAAACGTTGCATCGGTCGAGCGCCCATCAGGCGATCATAACCATTTTCAGCCATCCATTCACGGGCATCTTGATCCACCTCTAGCATCACTTTTTTATCATCTAACTGTGCTTGTAGTTCAGTTAAGAACTTATCAACCACATTTTCAATGACTGTTGTAGGCAATGCACGGAACTGAATCACACCATCCAAACGGTTACGGAACTCTGGTGAGAATGCTTTTTTCATTGCATCTTGGTTGTCATTACTGTTGTCTTGATCCATAAAGCCAATGCTGACGCGAGAAATACTTTCTGCACCAATATTCGTTGTCAGCACCAACACTACATTACGGAAATCAGACTTACGTCCATTATTATCCGTTAACGCACCATGATCCATAATTTGAAGCAATAAGTTAAATACGTCTGGATGTGCTTTTTCAATTTCATCTAACAACAATACACAGTGTGGATTTTTATGAATCGCATCCGTCAGTAAACCGCCTTGGTCAAAACCAACATAACCTGGAGGCGCACCAATTAAGCGAGATACGGCGTGACGCTCCATGTATTCAGACATATCAAAACGTACGAGTTCTACACCTAGCAGTTTAGCCAATTGCTTGGTAACTTCCGTTTTACCCACGCCTGTTGGGCCAGCAAAAACAAAACTACCAACGGGTTTGTCTGGTGACTTCAAGCCTGCACGTGACAGTTTAATTGCTGAAGACAAGGCTTCAATCGCTTCATCTTGACCAAAGACCACACGTTTCAAATCACGCTCTAAATGTTCAAGAACTGATTTATCATCCTTAGATACCGTTTTTGGCGGAATACGGGCAATTTTAGACACAATATCTTCGATATTTTCAACCGTAATTGCGGTATCGTCTTGCTCTGCCTTCAATCGGCGCTGTGCACCAGCTTCATCAATTACATCGATGGCTTTATCTGGCAAGAAACGGTCATTAATAAATTTAGCAGATAATTCAACCGCCGAAACCAAAGCTTGATCTTCATACTTCACATGGTGAAATTCTTCAAATTTAGATTTCAAACCGCGTAAAATATCAATCGTTTCTGAAATTGAAGGCTCATTCACATCAATTTTTTGGAAACGACGAGATAGAGCATGATCCTTTTCAAATACCTGACGGTATTCTTGGAAAGTTGTTGAACCGATGCAACGTAAAGTACCATTTGCAAGTGCTGGCTTAATCAAATTCGATGCGTCCATCGTGCTACCCATGCTTGAGCCCGCACCAATGATCATGTGAATTTCATCAATAAATAACACTGCTTCTGGTTTTTTCTTTAGCGCATTTAACAATTGTTTTAAGCGCTTCTCAAAATCGCCACGATACTTGGTTCCTGCAACCAATGCACCAATGTCCAAACTAAATACTTCAGCATGCTCAAGTGGCTTAGGCGCTTTACCATTTACAATGAGCCAAGCTAAACCTTCTGCAATAGACGTTTTACCTACGCCGGGATCACCCACCAACAGCGGGTTGTTTTTACGGCGACGGCATAGAATTTGAGCTGCGCGTTCAATTTCTTTTTCACGGCCAATTAAAGGGTCAGTTTTGCCCTTTTGCGCTTCTAGATTTAAATTGGTGGTGTAAAGCTCTAATGGGCCAGCATTGGCAGAAGCTGCAGATTCGCCATCCAGCTCTTCTACTTCTTCTTCAGCTTGTACTTCTTCTTTACGTGTTCCATGAGAAAGGTATTGAGTCAGAGTCAAACGATTAATTTGATGGCGTTTAAGTAAATACACCGCAAAAGAATCACGCTCAGAATACATCGCCACCAAAATATCCGCACCTTCTACAGTACGGTCACCACCGCTAGATTGCACATGAAAAATGGCACGTTGCAAAATACGGTCAAAGCTTTCCGTAGGATGCGGTGCTTGATCCTGATTTTCACCCAATTTTGGGGTGTGTTGTTCGACGTATTCTTCTAACTCTTTGCGAAGCACAATAATGTCTGCGCCGCATGCTTTTAATGCATTTACAGCAGAGTCATTATCAAGTAAAGCCAATAATAAATGTTCTACCGTCAAAAACTCATGTCTCTTTTGACGAGCCATGCTGACAGCCAAACGTAATGATACTTCTAATTGACGACTGAGCATGCAACCCCCTTAATCTTTGGACTCAATCTGACAAAGTAATGGATGACCTTGAGACCGAGCGTAATTATTGACTTGGTTCGCTTTAGTCTCCGCGATGTCTCGCGGATAAACACCTGCAACACCTTTTCCTTCATAATGTACAGTTAGCATTACTTGAGTAGCTTGGTCAAGATTCATTGCAAAGTATTGTTGTAAAATTTCAATAACAAAGTCCATTGGGGTGTAATCATCGTTCATTAAAACGACAGCGTACATCGGTGGACGTTTAAATTGAGGCGGCGCAGTCATTACCGCAGTATTTGAATCACCTTCTTCATGCGAATCGTCGTTGCTCAAGCGTGGGCTGAGATGCCAATCGACCAATCCAGATTGATGAAAAGAGTCTTTGATACTCGACAGGCTAATTTGACGCTTATTTGTTCGCATATTTTTTTTATTACACACTTTAGTTTACGTTTGCTTCAGTTTGTGGGATCTCGGAAAGGAATGCAGCTTGATTATCTACTGCAGGGCCTTTTGTCCAACTGAAACGACGGGTGACTTGTTTACCTGAACCATTTAAACGTACCTCAATAAAACTTGGGGTAAAGCCTTTAGGCATAGTCCATCGACCCGTTAAACGTTCATTGTTTTCAAAATTGAAGTTTTTGTCTTCCATAGGTACAGTCAGAACTTCTGTACCTTGAATTAAGCGCATTTCCACACTACCTGAAACATTGGCTTTATTTGGACTCACCTGCATTAAATCCAGTTGATATTCAAAAGCATTTTCAGGTAAAGGTTTAATAGCCAAGTGTTGGACTGCCAATGCAATACCACCGCGTTGGCGTAATACCTCACGATATAACACACCAAGATTTTCTGCTTGCTCTTGTGCATCACGTGATTTAATTACAGATAATCCTAAATCATTTGAATTGCTTACTGCTATATCGCGCTCTTGCACAGCAGTATTGAGTGATTTGTGGAGCACAGCCAATTCAGCTTTTTGCTTTTGCACAACTTCAACCAATTGCTCCGCATCCGCATCATAGCCCACCACCGTCAGGCCTTGACGATGGCCAACGGAATAACCCAATAAACCACTGCTCAGCGCAATGATTGCAGCACCTGCAACCAAAGGCATATTACTTTTCAAAAATGGTTTGTTGTTACTTGAAGTCGGTTCTGACGTGATATTAGAGTCTGTATTCGGCATCGTCGTCTCTTATTTGATTTATTCAAAACACACATTTAAATCGAAATCTAAATGTGTGTGAAGTTTTAATGCGTTTCTTATGGTAATAAACCAATGCCTTGTAACCCTGCATTTTCTGCAAAATTAAACATTAAGTTCATGTTTTGTACTGCTTGACCAGCAGCACCTTTTACTAAGTTATCTTGTACTGCAAGAATTACTAGTTTCTTAGGCTGTGGTTTATACAATGCAATACGTAATTGGTTAGCGCCACGTACTGTACGTGTTTCTGGTGAACTTCCCGATGGCATCACATCTACAAACTGTTCATTTGCATAGAACTGTTCATATAAGTTTTGCAAATCTGCAGTTGCGCCAGCATCCGTTAAATCGATATAAATTGTGCTGAGCATGCCACGAATCATTGGCACCAAATGAGGTACAAATAAAATTTCGTTAAACACACCTTTTTGACCTGAAATATTTTCGAGTGCTTCTACAATTTCAGGGTGATGACGATGACCCGCTACACCGTATGCTTTAAAGTTATCTGCATTTTCAGAATAGATCATGCCAAGACTTGCTTTACGACCTGCACCTGAAACCCCAGATTTTGCATCAATAATAATACTTTCAGGTTTCACTAATCCTTCAGCCTTGAGCACAGGTGCTAAACCCAATTGCACTGTAGTTGGATAGCAACCTGGGTTACCAATCACTGAAGCTTGTTGAATTTTTTCACGATTCAGCTCAGACAGGCCGTAAACAGAATCTTTTAGAATTTCTGGGCAAGCGTGCTCTAAACCATACCATTTTTCAAACTGTTCAAGATCTTGCAAACGGAAGTCAGCAGCCAAATCAATCACTTTGGTATTTGCTGCAACTAATTCAGCAGCATGTTTCATCGCTACACCATGTGGTGTTGCAAAAAATACAACATCACATGCTTTTAATGCATTGATATCAAGGTCTGAATATTTGAGTTCAGTATGGCCACGTAAGCTTGGAAACATGTCATCGACACGGCGACCATTTTCAGTACGTGAAGTTAAAACTTTTACTTCCGCGTTTGGATGACGCAGTAAAATACGGAGTAATTCAACGCCTGTATAACCTGTACCGCCGACAATACCAACTGAAATCACGCTCATTACCTCAAATCTAAACTATCCATTTATAAGGTCGTAGTATGACAGGAAGTTAATATTTTCTGAACAGTTTTGCCGAGCTGTTGGCTGAATTTTATCATTTTACCTAAACTTAAAAAGCCAAGCTAAAGGTGAATTCAATTTTTGACAGCATTGTTAAAACTTAAGTACCCATTCGCCCATTAAATAACGATAGCTATAGTCGACGCCATAATATGAAGCACTGTTACTATAACCCGCATTTAAGCGCACAAATTGGTTTTGATGGATTGGGCTCTGTATGTTCAGTTCAAGCAGTTTTGTTGATTGGCTCGGTGCATCAGCCACTTTTTCTCGGCCATAACCAACGGTCATACCCGTCGTCCAACCACTGAATCGTTTACGCCACCCCAGTGCCAGCATACTTTCTTCATAATCTTTAGGATTAAAATACAAGCCTGCAACATCATCAGCATCACTTCGATACATACGGTATCGCGCCTGCAAAGTTAAGCCATGTTCTAAGGATGGCTGATAGATTAATTTTAAGCGACCATGGTCACGGCGATTATCATCAGAGAAAAGCTGTGTTGCAGCCAAACCAACCACGGTAACATGTGGCCCTATTTGTTGATCAACCGCTCCACCCAAATAAGTAAAATGAATACCTTGCTCTAAAGCTGGTCGTGTTTCGACCCAATCTCGATTGGCAAATACTTCTACTGCGGTACTTTTAGTTAATGGTTGACGATAGCTACCATCAAAGGTGGCTAAGGTATGGTCATTTTGTTCAAACACCCCAGCTTCGAGCGTCCATCCATTTGCAGTCGCCGCTTCTACATTCTTAGCAAGAATTGAAACTTTATAAGCATCACTTTGCCAATCATCAATTTTATAATTATAGGCACTAAAACGTGCGCCTAAATAATCATTTGCATTGGTGTATTGAGGAAAAACTTCAGCTGATAATTTTTTTGTTTCAAAACCTTCACTATCATGGCTAATGAAAAACTCAGTACCCGCAGCCCAATCTGAGGGTTGGGTTGCTGAAGACTCACCTGCCTGCACATCGGTTGAAAGTAAGCACAAAAAGCATAATGAGAAACCAAAATTTATATTATTAGATTTCATTTAGTACCCCATTTTTTACGTGTTTTCAAAATTTCGTCCAAGTAGCCTAAAATGCTTGCTGGTTGCAACAAAAAACTATAAGCCAAAACATATACAAAGAAACCCATTAGGTTTTTACGTATTTTAAGATCCATAGCTTTAAACATACGTTTTTCAATACTGTAATTGAGAAAACCCAACAAAAAAGCCATAGGTAAGAGTGCCAAAGTCATTGGACCAACTATCCAAAAATGACCAAAACACGCCAGAATAATTCCAGGAATAAAACCAAAGGTAAACGCAATATCCAACCACGGGAAAAGCACATTCCAATGAATAAAGAAGGTGGATAATCGTGGCTTAATTAAAATACCTGGATGCTTAATAAAAGCCTCCATCATGCCACGTGCCCAACGCTGACGTTGTTTAACAAACACGTTGAGTTCCGTCGGCGCATTGGTAAATACACAGGCATCCTCCGAATGTCCGATACGGTAACCTGCTCTGAGCAATGCCCAAGTAAGTACAATGTCCTCACCTACACACTCAGGCCAGCCACCCACTTCAACCAGTGCATTACGATCATAAATTGAAAATGCGCCTTGAGCCACCAGCGTACCTTGATATAAAGACTGTAAGCGTTTTGTCGCAGCAATTCCCAAAAAATAATCCCACTCTTGCGTTTTTGTCAGTAAATTATGACGTGAATTTCGTACCAAAATTTTACCTGCAACAGCGCGTGTATTCGGCGGATCTGCAACATAGCGCTCCACAATGCATTGCAAAGCAATACGGTGTAAGTAGGAATCTGCATCAACAGTAAGCACCAAATCATGTTTGGCTAATTTCAAACCCTCATTTAAGGCATGAGCCTTACCTGCATTTTGGTTTAAATCCAATAAAGTCAGCCATGAATACTGAGCTTCAGCCTGTTTGACCAGTTGCGCAGTACGATCTTTAGAACCGTCATTAATCACAATGACTTGCAGTCCACCCAGATAATTCTGTCGATCCACACTCTTAAGCGTGTCTAGAATAGAAGATTCTTCATTATATGCAGCAATCAAAATTGTAATATTTGGATAAACATCTAAGATTTTTCGTTTAGGCCTTTTATCCATCAACAAACTTAAAGCAGCAAAGGAATTCATAAATCCAGGAATAATCGCAATACCATAAATAAAGAATATCGCTGCAACTGACCCAATCAATTGGCTCAAATCACGGATCCAATTTTCAGCCATCCATAAAGAAAACCATGTCCACAGACAGGCTCCAATGAAAGCGATCACAAATTTAACGCGAACAGAAATATACAACCGTGTAGCGGGACTGCTACGATCTTGGCTAACCATATATAATTACTTTAAGCGTCTATTATTAACGCTGAGGGAGAGAAAAAAATACGTGATTGAAAATATATAAATTGAATAAATTTAAATACACCCGTACTCAAATTAATCCTAAAAATCACTTTTTTAAAAAAACGTGATTAAAATATACCCAACCTCAATAGCCACACATAATAATATTAATAATTCACAAAACAATACATAAAACGTGATTTGTTTATCATTTTACAAAATAATTTGCTTGTATTTAAAGCAAAAATAGATTTCAAATTAATCAGAATATTAAAGTAAATACTCTAATTACATTTATCTAAATAATAAAAAAGAAAATATATAAAAAAATTAAAAATAAGGCTGTTTGCCTTTATAAAAATAAATAATCTATTTTTTATATGTATAAATACTTAATAGATATCATTCATTATCTTCAAAAAATCGATTTATTTATTCCACCACCATGGCAAGGCCGTGGTTTTTAAAATTTTCAGATGCTGCTGAAAATAAACATCATGCTTTTGGACTTCTGCCCAAAAGTTTGAACTGTGATCAAAGTGCTTAGTATGTGCTAACTCATGTACAGCCACATATCGTGTGATTTCCAATGGGAAAAGTACCAATCCGCTATTCAGCATAATGTCATGCTTGGCAGAACAGCTGCCCCAGCGGGTTTTAGGCTGACGAACTGCGCATTGATTAAATCTCAGTCCTGTTTCACTACTTAGCTTGTTCAAATACGTTGGTAAATATTGCTTTGCATACGCTATGACAAAAGACTTTAAATAAGATTCAGGCTGTCGATCACTGATGAATAGTTGATGATTTTCTTCATCCAAGATAAATGAATGTTTTTGAGTTTGATATACAACCTGTAAAGGCTGCTCTAAATTAAAGAGTTTTAATTCAGTTGGAAGTATCTTATCAATTTGCCCTGCTTTTTCCTGCTGTTTTTGCCATGTTTCAATCATCCATTGTTCTGATTGTTTTAAAAATTCTTCAACTTGGCGCTGCGTGCAAAACTGGGGAACAGTTAATTTAATTTGAGTTGGTTCTACACGTAGTCTTAAGCGTGTGGCACGTAATTTTCGAGTGATTTGAATTTCAGGAAGGTTTGGTGTCATTTATTCTTTTTAAAAGCTTATTAATAATGCATAAAATTGAATTTTAAATAGTTTTCAAAAATATATTAGGAGTCCCTTCTCCCTCTGGGAGAAGGTTAGGATGAGGGAGCTATTAAAAAGAAATCTCTCCCTAACCCTCTCCTAAAAGGAGAGGGAAATATTAGCCTATTAAACAGCAGTACGCTCTTCAATACCGTTATCAGTTGCTACAACAGCAATATCAGCTTTGTTCAAAGCAAAAATACCGTTACACACCACACCCGGAATGTCATTCAAAGTCTTTTCAAGCTCTAAAGCATTTAAGATATTTAAGTTGTGTACGTCTAAAATCACGTTACCGTTATCCGTTACCACGCCTTCACGGTACACAGGGTCACCACCTAAAGAAACGATTTTACGTGCAACTGCAGAGCGTGCCATTGGAATCACTTCTACAGGAAGTGGGAAATCACGGCCCAATTGATCTACCCATTTTGAATCATCTACGATACATACGAATTTTTTCGCAATAGACGCAACAATTTTTTCACGTGTAAGTGCAGCGCCGCCGCCTTTAATCATGTGCATGTGACGGTCAATTTCATCAGCGCCATCTACGTAGGCATCCAAACCGCCTACGCTGTTCATATCTACAACTTCAATGCCTAATTTTTTAAGGCGTTGTGCAGTTGCTTCAGAACTCGCAACAGCCGCTTCCAATTGAAGTTCTGGCAATAACTCAATAAGGAAGTTCACAGTACTTCCTGTACCAACACCCAAAATACCGCCTTTTGGCAAATGCTTTAACGCAGCTTTTGCGACAGCTTGTTTCTTTTCATCTTGGGTAGCATACAGACTCATAACTTGGCTCAACTATTTTTTGACATTTGTTGCTGATTTTACAGCCCAAATGTACGGGTGTTTGTTACAATGAACGCCTATTTTAAACTGTTAGATGGAAAATTAACATGCTGTCTCGTTTGGTTCGACAAATATTACAGGCAACGGTCTATGACGTTGCAATCGAAACCCCACTCGAAGCAGCGCCACGAATTAGTGAAAAGCTCAAGAATAATATCCGTTTTAAACGTGAAGACTTGCAGCCTGTCTTTTCTTTCAAATTGCGCGGTGCCTACAACCGTATCAGTCAATTACCGAAATCTCAGTTAGAACGTGGCGTTATTACTGCTTCTGCAGGTAACCATGCTCAAGGCGTGGCATTATCTGGTAAAAAGTTGGGTATTCGCGCCATTATTGTCATGCCAAAGACAACACCTGATATTAAAGTTCAAGCCGTTAAACGCTTAGGCGGTGAAGTAGTACTGCATGGTGACTCTTTTGACGTCGCAAACAAATATGCAATCCAGCGTGCAAAAGATGAAGGCATGAGCTTTATCCCGCCTTATGACGATGAATTCGTTATGGCAGGTCAAGGTACAATCGCCAACGAAATTTTACGCCAATGGCGTGATGTCGACTACGTATTCGTTGCAGTAGGCGGTGGCGGTCTAATTGCTGGTGTAGCAGCTTACTTAGGTGATGTAGCACCGCATGTTAAAGTTATTCCTGTTGAATATGATGAATCTGCATGTTTAAAAGCAGCGTTCGAAGCCAATGAACGTGTCATTCTTCCATCTGTAGGTTTATTTGCCGACGGTACTGCCGTTGCGCAAATTGGTGAAAAGCCATTTGAAGTCATTCAGCTACAAAAATCAGATAACTCAGGCCCAATTGTTGAGCGTGAAGTTGTACTGGTAAATACAGATGAAATCTGTGCAGCCATTAAGGATACCTTTGATGAATGCCGTAGCATTGTTGAACCATCTGGTGCAATGGCGCTTGCAGGGATTAAAAAGTATGTTGCTGAGCATGGCCTAGAAGATAAAAATATGGTGTCAATTGTTTGCGGTGCAAACATGAACTTTGACCGCTTACGCTATATTGCAGAACGTACAGAACTCGGTGAACGTAAAGAAGCAATCTTTGCTGTAACCATTCCAGAAGAAAAAGGTTCTTTCCTTAAATTCTGTCGTGCACTGCAAGGCCGTAACATCACAGAATTCAACTACCGTGCAAGTGATTCTTCTGCGGCGCAAGTCTTTGTGGGTATCAGCCTAAAAGGTGGAGAAAAAGAACGTCATGACATCTATGAAACATTAAAGTTTGAATACGATGTAGATGATCTTTCTGATGATGAAGTCGCTAAGCTTCATATCCGTTATTTAATTGGCGGTCATGCAGATATCGAAAATGAACGCCTATTCCGTGTTGAATTCCCTGAACGTCCAGGTGCGCTACTGACTTTCTTGGAACGTCTTGGCCCTACCCACAACATCACGCTTTTCCATTACCGTAACCACGGTGCTGCTGAAGGTCGCGTACTGGTGGGTATGGAGGCAACTGATGCTAAACAAAACCCAGACGGTTTAATTGAAACACTAGAAAGCATTACTTATCCGTATGCTGAAATCACCAATAACTTGGGTTACCAACGTTTCTTAAAATAAGCCGATTTGTATAAAAAAGCCTGCATGATTGCAGGCTTTTTTATTTTGTTGGCATCTAATTTTGCATAAGCCATTTTATAAATATCTAATCTTAAGTTGTGCCAAACCTAAGTAGATTGCAAACAATCCGACATTGAAAATAGCTCAATTTTCAATTGTTCTGCTTTAAATTGCTTTTCAAACTTTTTACAAAATTTATTCAGTTTTTCTGCATGTGCTGGAACTGCAATCCAATAATATTGATCCGCATAAATGAGTAGCATCCGAAAATTATATGCGTCTAAGCGCTCATAAATTTTAGACAATATCATCTCGATCACTTGCTCTTGAACTTGGTAATTCTTTCCAATATTTGCTTTGTTTTTTTCATAATGATAAAGCGTAGGTTGAACTGCCTGCATCATTTCAAATTGGGCTTTTTCCAAGTCTAGTGCCAAGTCTTGTAAAACAGCTGCCTGATGAATATGACTTTCTAAAGCATGTTCGGGATGTAAAGCCATTAAATAAGTTCGGGTGTAACCCTTATTTTTCTCAGTCATCATCCATGCTTTAAAATGTTCAAAATCGCGTCGTTGGCTTTCCTTTGGCACTTTCTTAAAGTCTAATTCTGGAAACCATTCCTGCAGAATCTTATATATTTTTTTATCATTCATCGTGAAGGCACTTAAATACGTGGTCGAACAATTGACCATTTCAAATGATTAACAGGCCTTTGCGCCAGCAATGCGCCATTTAATTAACACATTCAGAGCATAACTATGCAATTTGAAAGATTCATGACAATAGCTGAACAGAATTGTTTTAAATCGCATCAAAAGACAACCATGGTGAAATAATACAAGAGAACTTGATTTAATCGATGCGAAGCATTGGCTCAGATGCACTAAATACCAATCCAAAATGATGAATAATATTTTGAATTAATTCATCATTTTCTGGAACCAACATCCAATACGGTTGATCTTGTTCAATAGCCAGCACAGCCAAATCATAAGGCTCAACAAACATTTGGATATTGCTCAAAATGACTTTATAAGTAAACTCAAAATCATAAGCATGTAATTGATCTTCCTCGTACTCTTCTTCTAAATCTGAACTTTCGTACATATTATAAAAAGTCGACATCTCATCTTGTATATGACTTTTTAACTCATCTAAATCGATTTGCAATTGCTGAAGCCGATGACATTCGGCAATTCCGTTTTGCTGAACATCTAAACCATCTAAGCGCATTAAATTCGGGTAAAGCTGATTTATCCATGCTTCAAAATTTGAAAACAGTTCTGGTTCATCAGGTAAAGGCAGCTCCTTTAATTCTGGAAATGCCACACGTATTAACTCATACAAGGTTGCACTCATCTCCCGCTCCTTACAGAGTGGTCCAGTATTTTGCTTTTATTTCTTTACAGCATGTAAGCTGAATAGCTGGACAGATCAGAAAAAGATACTATATCGAGAACAAGCTTAGACGAATCTGCTTCATGCAAACAGCAGTGAATCGTTAATAAATATGATCGTAATAAAAAGGACTGAATATGGCGCAATTTGCAGTCATTGGTTTGGGTAGTTTTGGCGCAACTGTTGCCACGGAATTAATTGGACTTCATCATGATGTCATTGGTATAGACAGCAACAAAAAATACGTCGAAAGTATTTCCGAACAACTGACACATGCTGTTATTGCCGATGCAACAGATGAGCATGTACTACAGGAATTAAATATACAAAACTGTGATGCTGCTGTGGTGGCAATTGGTGAAGACATTGAAGCCAGTATTTTATGCGTGCTCCATCTTAAAAATATGGGGCTAAAAAAGATCTGGGTGAAAGCCAAATCTAAAGCACATCACATGATTTTAACCCACTTGGGTGTGACTAAAATTATTCACCCTGAAGAAGACATGGGTGTACGTGTAGCGCAATCTCTAAGCTATCCAATGGTTAGTCGCTATATGGTCTTAGATGACGATCATTACATTGTTAAAGTACAACTTAAGGAAGCTCAAAATGGCATGCGCTTTCACCAGTTAATGGATCAAAATGAAGTCCGAACGCTACTGCATAAACGCGGTCCAGAGATTTTATTTAGCATTGACCCAAATATGATTTTGCAAACCAATGATATTTTAGTTGTTGAAGGTTTACTCGAACCATTACGTCGACTCGCAAAGCACTTTAAAACCGAATGAAACTACATAATAAAAAGCGCAAGACGCTCAATCTTAGTCCGCCCAGCATATTAGCATTGGGCTTTCTCAGTCTAATTTGTATTGGCACCTTATTGCTGAAGCTTCCCTTTGCGCATCATCAAGAGCTAAGCTGGTTACATGCTTTATTTACAGCAACTTCGGCAGTTACGATTACTGGATTATCGGTTGTGAATGTCGGTGAAGCTTATACTGTGTTTGGCAAAGTCATCATTATGCTTTTACTTCAATGTGGTGGCTTAGGCTTTATGACATTTGCCATATTAGCAGTTATGAGCCTTTCTCCAAAAATTGGCTTAAAACAGCAAATTTTAGCGCAAGACACCATTGGAGAAACCAGTTTACGTAAGGTGAGTTACACCATTAAAGGCGTCTTACTCTACTCCTTATTTTTTGAAGCTATTGGCACCATTGTCTTAACGATTGCATGGCTAGATGATTACAACTTTGCCCAAGCATTTTTCTATGCCGCCTTTTACAGTATTTCCGCCTTTAACAATGGGGGATTTTCCCTCTTCCCTAATAGCTTAATGAGTTTTGCCGACCAATACATTATTACCTTTACGATCAGTATGCTGTATATCATTGGCGGGGTTGGTTTTTTAGTCCTGATGGACATCAAACGCAATAAAAAATGGCGTAGCTTAAGCACCAACAGCAAACTTATTTTAAGCAGTATTTTAGGTTTAAATATCACGGCTTTTCTGATTATGTGGGGTTTAGAAGCCAATAATCCGCTAACTTTGGCACACATGAGTTTGGGCGATCAAGCGGTTAATGCCTGGTTCCACGCGACCGTGCCCCGCTCTTCTGGTTTCAATAGCTTACCGTTAGAGCACATGAGCAATGCATCTGCATTGGTAACTATGCTTCTTATGTTCATTGGTGGGGGTTCACTCAGTACGGCGGGTGGCATTAAAGTTGGCACTTTTATTATTATGATACTCAGCGTTATTACTTTTTTAAGGCGCCAAGATGAACTTCGCGTGTTCAATCACTCGGTATCTAAAGTAACATCATTTAAAGCATTTGCCGTGGTTTCTATTACAGTTATGCTGATTTTTCTTGGCTTTTTTAGTTTATTGCTCCTTGAGCCAAATAAAAACTTTTTGGATTTATTATTTGAAACTGTCTCAGCAGCCTGTACGGTAGGCTTATCACGTGGGATTACTGATGATTTGCAACCTGCGAGTCTGTGGGTGCTGATGCTACTGATGTTTGCTGGCCGTTTAGGGCCATTAACCTTGGCCTATTTAATTGCCACCCCTAAAAAGAGTCGCTTAAAACATCCACAAGCCGAAATTCAGATTGGATAATTCACATAATCCAAAACCTCAATCACGCATATAAAAAACCACGCCTCGGCGTGGTTTTTAAGTGATAGCTAAGTCGCTATTATCAAATCATTTAGTACCAATTCATCAAAGATACACCCACCCCGGCATAAGTCGCGCGGTGGTTATAATCAATTAAGCTTTCGCCATAACCATCAAATAATTGTACGGTACCACGTAACTTACCACTGATTGGAAATGACCAATCAAACTGCATTGCACCATGTGAATCATCACCACCTTTTAATGAATGACGTAGCATTAAGCTAAACTCGTGATCATTCCAGCGATAAAACGCAGTCATATCACCACGGCCCACATAATTTTTAATATCTGGGTTATTGTCATCTGGCATATCTTCTTCAAGTCTATACCAAGGACGGAGCATCAGCGCAAAGTTATCACGCTCAAAACCTAGATTTAAAATCACACGATTCCAGCTGCGTGACCACGGGTCAGAACGACCATTCGATTGATGGTTAAAGGTCAGGCCCAACATGCGCCAATTTAAACCCAGTAATTCATAGTTGGTACGAAATACAATACTGGCTTCAGGCTCATAATTGGTTTCACGAAATGGACGAGATTCGTCTTCGTTATAAACTTGCCAACGAGATGACTGCGTATAACCCAACCAAACATCGCCATTGTCACCAAACAAGTTTTCAACAGCCTTGGTTTTTAATGACAACTGGAATTTAGCTTCCATCGAGGTTAAGCGTGTTTCTTCAGCTGCTGTTACTTTATTGAGTGGATTTGGGCTGTTCGGTTGTTCATTTTTATCTGAACTCCAAAAGCCTGGCAATAAATAAACAGGTTGATATGCACGAATATTCCATGTACCTAACTTACTCTCAGGTGAAAGCTCCCAGCGTCGATCTAATAAAGACAAATCAGGAGATAACTTCGGCGCTTCAACTGCAAATAAATGCTCAGACAATGCATTATTTACTTTTTCTTTCAAGCTAAGCTTAGCCGTCGCCTCAGGTTTAATTTCCTGAGCCGCTTGACGTTCCGAAACCAATGAAGGCGCATTTACCGTGGGTAATGGTCTAAACAAAGTATCGTAGCAAGTCAAACGCTCAACATTTGAATCTAATGCTACACAGGCCTGTGCAGATGCTGGGTTAGGCGTATCTTTTGCCAGAGGCGCAGATGTTGTTTGTACATCAGCATGCGCGGTTACAACCACGCATGCAGTAAAAGCAACACCATACTGTAAAGACTTACACATAGAGTTACGAAGCGTCATAAAGTTCCCTTCTTGTTTTATTTATTTAGTTCACTTGTTTAATATCAAAACCAAGTTCCATCAAAATGTCACGTTTCGCAACAGGTGCAACCACGGCCTTTGTTGGTTTTTGCGATTGAATATATGTTGTAGCGACACGCTTCAAATCATCTAAGTTCACTGCAAGTAAGCGCGTACGAAGCAACTTACGATATGCAGGCGTGCGCTTATGAAGCAATGAATAACACGCTGTAATCGCTTCACCTGCTGGCGAACCTGGTTTATCCATACTCGCAATTAAACCTAAAATTGCTTCTTCCAGCTGATGTTCTTGTTGCGGTGCATTTAACAACCACTCAATGCTGGCATCAAAGTCTTGGAATGTTTCTGCTAAGCGCGGGTCACGGTAGCTATAGAAACGGAATGAACAAGCATTGCCGTCATAGCTTGCACCACCACCATAAGCACCGCCTTTTTCACGAATCGCACTATGTAAGAAACCATTACGTAAATAAGCAGCTAACACCATTAACGGTGCCGCATCTGGGTGTGATACTTCTACAGCAGGATAAGCAGCTGAACAGAATTGAACATTGGCTTGAATTAACCAAGCTTCATCGTTTTCTGTAACAGTTGCTTTAACTTGAGTCAGTTCACGATCATTTGGTTCAATAGATAACTTATCCCAAATGGTTTGAACTTCTTCAACCAAGCGTTCAGATTGATGCTCTTCACAAACCAACAAGAACTGTTTAGGTGCTTTTAAGATACGATGATGAATCAACTGCAATTCTGCAATGAGTGCATCATACGCAGTTTCATCTTGTTCGATTTTCGCTGTAAGCTCTGTTAACCAATTGAGTGCGCCTAAACCCGTATTATTATAATCACGTAGTGCTAAAGCACTGTGGTTACGGCCCGCAACTTGCATCGCATAGCTATGACCAGCGCCCGAAACACGCGACTGCCAACGCGTTTTACGTTGTTGTAATAACTCAATAATGCGGTCTTTTTCATCAAAACGTAGTTGTTCAAAGGCTACTTTCAATAAACGAATCGCGTCTAAATTATTAACCAAAGACTTTGTGGTCAACGTTAACCATGCTGTAATTTGGTTTTTATCGTCTAGTTTTGAGCGTAAAGATGCACCCATGCCAAGACCGCCGCTGACAGCTGTTTGTAGCTGTTGCAACTCAAGATAGTCATATTCACCCGCACCAACTTCACCTACCAAAATTGACAGTAAGTTGAAATATGGTGACTGCACGATGTCTTGTGGAATTTGCACTAACACTTGTTGGTAATAAATACCGTTGGTTCCAGCATGGTACAAATTCAACGGCGTATCTAAACCATTGCTGATAATTTCACGCAGTTGACCTTGCACAATTTGCAATTCTGCTGGCACATCTTCTAAACCTACTTTAGGTAAAAGATTCAGATCATCAGGTGTATCTTGGCGTACTTTAAGTGCTTCAGTTTGCGCTACAATTTCCGCTTTTTGTTCATCTGTTAATTGCGCACCAATCGCTGCCAAGCGTGCTTTTTCTGCTTCAGCTTCTTTAGCTGATTTTTCTGCATCAGGCACCAAAGTCATTTGCACACGGTGTTGATTATCAATCAGATGCGTTTTGATCAAGTTTGAAAGCCACATTGGGTCTTTCAACTCTTCTTTCACTTGTTCAATGGCCGTGTCTACATCCCATACATGTACGGGGTCAGAGTGATGAATAGCACTCCCTAAACCATTCAAAATTAAGCTTAAGCCGTATGGTGTACCATCACCATTAATTTCACGTTGGTGCAATTCGATTTGATGCAAAATTGCTTCAACCATTTGCGCATCTACAGGTGCAGAAGCAACTTGCTCAAGGACCTTAAATACACCAGCTTTAAATTCTTCTGCATGCTCAGGGTTTGAACCTTGTACACCACAGTAGAAAGTCATCTCAAAGTTTGAATCATCTACACCCATAATTGGGCCAGTAGACTGTGCATAACCACAAGTTTCTAAATAATGACGTAAAGGTGAAGCTGAATCTTCAAGTAAAATTCCTTCAACCAAACGCATACCCAAGCGCAATTTAATATCACTGGCTTCTGGTAATAACCATGAAATGATGTGATACGTTTTGTCTTTTAAATCTTCTGCATCTACTGCATAGCTTTCAGTCACTGTTACAGGTGCAGTTAAACGGCGTTCTGCTTTAGAGTATAAAGTCTCACCTTGCTGAAACTTAGACAGAGCTAGAGTTTCAAACTGTTCTTGTAAGTTATATGCGGACTCATTACCAAAGGTCATAAATACGGCATTACTTGGGTGATAATGCGATTTATAGAAATTTACCAGTTCTTCATAGCTCAAATCTGGAATGTCTTTCGGATCGCCACCAGAGTTGTAATGGTAAGTTGTTTCTGGGAATAAATGATGTGCGAGCTGATGATAAAGCTGATCTGAAGGTGAGCTCATTGCCCCTTTCATTTCATTAAATACCACACCCTTATATACAGGGCCACCATTTTCCAACTCAATACGAATACCTTCTTGAGCGAAATCTAATGGATTTAAGTTCGCTGCAAAGGCAGCATCCATATACACTTCAAGTAAGTTTTGGAAATCTTTTTTGTTTTGTGTCGCAAATGGATATGCTGTCCAATCCGCTGCCGTAAATGCGTTCATAAATGTGTTGAGTGAACGGCGGATCATTAAAAAGAACGGATCGCGTACGGGAAATTTTTCTGAACCACACAAAGCTGTGTGCTCTAAAATATGCGCTTCGCCTTTTGAATCCATAGGCTGGGTGCGAAATGCCACCAAAAATACGTTTTCGTCATGATTGGCAGCCAAATGATAATGCACTGCGCCAGTCACTTTATGTTTATATTCAGACACTAAAATGTCTAGGGCTTCAACATGGTGTTGACGTACCAACTGAAACGCAGGATGTACAGTTTGTGAAATGGTTTCAGTGACATCTACAGTCATGTGGTCTCCTCAATTCAAAGCATTTTTTAAGTGTTCTGAGTATAACCTGAAAAACATCAATACGACTCATTGATTGATAATTTTCCAAGCAAATTAGTCTACTTTCCAAATGCTTCCTATTGAGGAGAATTTAAAGCCTTTACGCGGACATCTACTGAAACAATTTAAATGACTGACTTCAGTCGAAATGCAATTGCTATAAAGTTGATACCGTTTTTTTATCCTGCGCTTTGGCCCATATCACACAAATGATAATTGCAATGAGCAACACCGCTGAGGCACCAAATCGGCTTAAATCTAATCCACCAGAACTGATAGGTTTATCTAAGAAGTCGCCAACCACAGCACCCAAGGGACGCGTTAATACAAAAGCCGCCCAAAACAGTAGCGTACGCGACACCGAAGTAAAACGATACAATGCTAATATAAAAATAATCAGA
Organism: Acinetobacter sp. SWAC5; assembly: GCF_003419885.1. NCBI lineage: Bacteria > Pseudomonadati > Pseudomonadota > Gammaproteobacteria > Moraxellales > Moraxellaceae > Acinetobacter > Acinetobacter sp. SWAC5. The sequence goes on along the minus strand of NZ_QUWR01000003.1, from coordinate 88,753 downwards.
CCACTAAAGAGCATAATTCCCCCGGTATAGCCCAAGCCTGCACTATCCGCAGACCAGTCTCCTAAGGCTGTACCCAGTGTTTGTGAAAATGTAATCGTTAACCAGTAAAACAATTCTGCACGCGGATGATTAACCGCATGTGGAGAAATACTGCCTTCAGCTTTATGCCACACAAACAGTGAAATGAGCACCAAACTCAATAGCAAAGTACTCCCACCGACATAACCAATGCCTAAAGATCGATCGACAAAATCAGCCAAAGTCGTACCGACAGTAGTACTGGCAATAATGGTCGCCCAATACAAAAATGGTTGATAGGTTTTGGCCCGAATTTGTGCAATCACCAATGCAATAAAAATAGCAGCAAAGATAAAGGTACTGACCAAATATCCTAAATTCATTGACATTGAAACCGCATCACCCGCAGTTTCGCCAAAGGTTGTCGCAAAGATTTTTGTGAGCCAAAACAACGCTGTAATTTGTGGAACTTTCGAAAGCAATTCTTTTGAATACGCTGTGTCATTTGTCGCAATCATGTTTAGATGCTTCATCTACAGAACATAAGTTTATTGTTAGGTGCAGAACTTAAAAACAGATTAAAAGAAAGTGACAGCAGATGACACTCAAAGTTAAATCTTATTTGGTAATCACATGAGGCTAATACGATGAATAATAAAATAATAACTCATAAAAAAACCCTATTTAGATAGGGTTTTTATTCATCCAACAGATATTATGCGATCAGATATTTAAAATAATTGTAGTTTGGATGACTTTCGACAAACACATAATTGTGCTTTTGATAAAAGCCAGCAGCACCCTTTTGCTCAGTATTCAGGCAAAGTGCTGAATAAAATGGCTTAGCTTGCTTTTCCAAATGTTGCAACAGCGCCTTACCTACGCCATATTGACGATACTTTGGATGCACATAAAAACGTCGTACACGACCTATACGGTCTTCTACACCAGCGTCTCCCCATTGTTGGTTTAAACCACCACAACCAATCAGCTGGTCTTGATCATACGCAAGGAGTAAAAATTCACCTGATTGATCAAAACGATTTTTTCCGCTTTGGAATTCCTCTATAAGTTTGTAAATAAATTGATAGCCTTCTTGTCGTGCCAATGCTGCTAATTGCTCGATTTGCGCTGGCAAACCATCGGCTTGTCGAATACTAATTTCCATATACTCACACTTATAATTCATCGTTTTTTATCATTCATACCACCCGAAACGAATGGCATGACCCAATGCACCTATCAAAATAAAAAAATCACAATTGATCAATAGCAAAGCACTACAAATAAAATATAAATCGTTAAAAAAACCTATAAATGCGCTGTTTTTGTCTAATTTTCAACCAAAACCCATAAAATGAATTTTATTCAACAAACTACAGCAATCCTGAGCATTCGTGTAAACTTAGGTTTTCATTTTTTTGATGTGACCGAAAGACATGGCAACTGTTGATCTTTTTGCAATTGGTAATGCGTTAATTGACCAGGAATTTAAAGTTTCTGATCACTTCCTTCTTGAACAAAACTTGCAAAAAGGCACCATGCAACTTACAGATGGTCAAACTCAAGCAACGCTTTTCCAAAACCTACAAGCAAGCCAAGACTATAAAGGTCAAGCTTCTGGTGGTTCTGCAGCCAACACAACAGTTGCATTTAGCGCATTAGGTGGTTCTGCATTTTATGGTTGCCGCGTAGGCAATGACGATTTAGGCTCAATTTATCTTAAAGGCCTCAATGAAGCAGGCATTGCTACTACTGAAAAATCAATCAGTGAAGGCACAACAGGTACATGCATGGTACTCGTCAGTGAAGATAGCGAACGTACAATGCACACTTACCTCGGTATCACAGCTGAACTTTCTGAAGCTCAAATTGACTTCAGCCCTTTAACCACTGCGAAATGGTTGTACCTAGAAGGCTATTTATCAACTAGCGAAACTGCACGCAAAGCAGTAAAACAAGCACGTGAAATTGCACAAGCCAATCATGTGAAAATTGCCCTTACATTGTCTGATCCAGCAATGGTTCAATACGCACGTGAAGGTCTCGATGAGCTTGTAGGCAACGGCGTAGACTTATTACTCTGCAATGAGCAAGAAGCCTTAATGTATACGCGTACTGAGAGCATTGATGCAGCATTAGAGGCACTTAAAGCATTAAGTAAGGACATTGTCATTACAATGGGCGCACAAGGTGCACGTATTCACCACGCTGGCGAAACGTTTAGTGTTGCAGGTCGCAAAGTTAATGCGGTTGATACCAATGGCGCTGGTGATGCTTTTGCAGGCGCATTCTTATATGCTTTAAATGCTGACTTTAATATTCAAACTGCTGCCGAACTTGCGATCTTAATCTCAAGTGAAGTTGTTGCTCAATTTGGCCCACGTCTTGCCAATGATGCTTATGCAACACTATTAAATAGCTTTCAAAAGGAATGTGCTTAATGTATAAAATTTGCATGACTGAGGATGTGCCTGAGCGCGAAGCGCGTTCTTTTGAGCTTCCAAATGGCGATACTATTTTTATTACACAACGTGATGGTGGTTTTTTTGCCTACCAAAATCTCTGTCCACATTTACAAGTAGAGCTTGAGTTTTTGGAAAATCAATTCTTAGATCGTGATCAAGAAATGATTGAATGCTCAACACACGGTGCTCTATTTTTAGTTGAAACTGGTGAATGTGTATCTGGCCCGTGCCAAGGTCAAGCACTTGAAAAAGTAGATATTAACGTGCATTCTGATGGCGGAATCTATCTTAACGAAGAATAAAACCTAAAGGTCTTGCCATGCCAAACTTATTCACAGAAATTGACTTAATTCCCTTTCATTTAAGTCTTATTGCTGTGGTTTTGCTTGGTGTGGCCGAAACCATTGGTTTCTATCTCAATCTTCGACCTAGCATGTTGCTCAAAAAAATATCCCCTAAACAGCTCGATGACTTACCTATTTTGAATGTTAAGTTCTCTAAAATGCTGATTATGTTCTTTTTACTCATGAACTTCAGTCTTGCTGGATATTTTTTACAATTGTGTATATATGCACAAGAGCTAGAATTTTTCCCTTGGTATTATTTGGCCCTACCAGCGCTGATTATTGCCATCTTTTTTACTGTTTTTATGATTCATTGCTTGGATCAAGTCATTCCAAGTAAATATCAACGCCCAAATGTAAATCTACTTGGTCGCCTTGCAACAATCTCCAGTGGCAGTGCCCGCCCAGGTTTTTCAGCACAAGCTCGCGTACGCGATGAATTTGGTCAACTCCACTATGTACAAGTTGAACCTGAATTTGGCGAACTCGAATTTCAATCGCAAATTATTCTGATCCGTTTAAAAAGATCGCATTACGTAGCCAAAAAAATCTGCGAAGCGAATCAGCTTTTTAAACTCGATCTTGATGCATAAGGCTGAATACTTCGTCTTCAATCATTTAGCATCAAAAGCCCCTACAGCATCCATCCGTAAGGGCAGCTAAAATACGATCAAAACAATTATTTATTTTTTAAGAAAGCCTGAGACCAAGCCCAATACTTGCTGAATGTCGGCATTTGCCTCAGTTTTACTGGTTTGTTCACCTTGTGGTGTTAAAGCATCTATAATTTGCGGTAATACCGAAGAAATTGCACTATAAACATCTTGCTTTGGCATTTGAGTTTCTTGTGCAACTTGCTCAACTTCTTGGTCATCAAAAAGACTTTGAACTTGCTGTGGATTAACAGCCAAGTTATCACCTTCGCCCGTAGATACCCAATCATCAACTTGACTGCTAAAGCCTTGCCCTCTGAGTTTATCCAAAGCACCTTGCAAGCCACCTTGCTTTTGAATCCATGCAAGTACCAATGGCAATACCGCAATTAATAAAGATGATGCCTTAGAACCACCCACACCTGCAGTTGACTGTTGACCTGCACCTAATTGATCTAAGACAGATCCAAGAATACCTCCAAGCCCGCCTTGCGCATTGCTTTGCTGATTAGTTGCACCACCCAATTGACCGAGCACAGATCCTAAAATACCTCCCAAGCCACCTACGCCTGAGTTTGTATCCTGTTGATTATTTGCCCCGCCTAATGCCTGCTTTGCTAGAATTTCCACGATATTACTTAAATTTGTCATGTTTATAGTCCAAATAAAATTATCACTACAGCATACGACGCTTTTATTTCATACATTGTTGATCTTTGTTAATTTTATTTAGCCTACTAACAGAGTCATAATTTTACCAACGGAACTTATTCCAGTTTTCTGGGTTTGCCCAAAATTTTGAATTAAACCAATCTGGTACATGCTTATAGGTCAAAATATTAAACTGCCATAACGCAAAATCACTTTCATGAGTGGTCTTGTCAATTAATTGCGTAAAACCCAAAGCGCGAAGCATTTTTTCATCTTGTAAACGACTGACCACCACAATCCGCTTTGCCATTAAATCGCGTAGTTTGACTAAAATTTGGCTTTTTTGCGTTTCACTTACACCCAGCCATTCTTCTGTATCGAGCAAGACAAATCCCAAGTCAAAACGTTGGGTAAAAGGCAGACTTAAAAAGTCAGTTACGTTAAAATATTGCCAAGAAATTAAATGATCATGACCGTATTGCTCAATATTCTGACCAATACATAATGCAGTTGAAATGGGCTGTTCGGTGGATAAATCGTCTAGCATTGAAGTGATGACATTCTGTTCAGCCATTTACTGCATCCTTAGTTTAAAGTGAGTATTTTGTATGGAACTACAAGGCATTTGCCATAAAATGCATGCAGGCCTTAAAGACCTTAGTGTAACTGATCAACATATACACAAGGCAAATGTTGAATACAAATTCATATTAGATCGTTCAGATATTGAGCTTCCATTCAATGTGGGTCAAGAAATTGAACTCGAATGGACAGGTAAAATCTATTGTGTTTCTTGCGGTTCAAAAACACCAAAGTCCTATTCACAAGGTCATTGCTTTAAATGCTTTAAAACCAAAGCGTCTTGTGACATGTGTATTATGAAACCAGAAACATGCCATTACCATCTAGGAACTTGCCGTGAAGACAGCTTTGCGCACGACGTCTGCTTTCAACCCCATATCGTCTATTTGGCCAATTCAAGCGCGCTTAAAGTAGGTATTACACGTTTGGGCCAAATGCCAACGCGTTGGCTAGACCAAGGTGCAACCCAAGCACTCCCAATTATGAAAGTGGGATCACGTCGCTTATCTGGCCAACTTGAAATTATGTTTGGTACGCAAGTCGCCGACAAAACAGATTGGCGTAAACTCCTTAAGGGCGAAGCTGATCCAATTGATTTAATTGGTATTCGTGAACAATTACTCGAAGAATTTGCGCCTAAAATTCAAATCATTCGCGATGAGTTTAGTCAAAAACTTGAATTCAATGAAGGAATTGAAGTTTTAGAAAATGAAAAACCACGCCAGTTTATCTACCCTGTTGAGCAATATCCTGAAAAAGTGAAGTCTCATAATCTAGATAAAACCCCTATTGTCCGTGGCAAATTGCACGGCATTAAAGGCCAATACCTGATTATGGATACAGGTGTAATTAATATTCGCAAATATACAGGTTATGAACTCAAAGTGCGTGCCGAATAATAAAAGCGTAATTCGTTATAAAAAAGCAGGATCGTATCCTGCTTTTTTATTTGCTATGTGCACCCTATTTAAATACTGAACTTCAACAGATCCAAATTAGCTTAGGCTATTTAACTGTGTTTAAAAACTTCAAATACGGCTGCGCCACCAATTGCTCTGCCTCTAAGATCGGCATGTGACCCACTCCATTTAAAATTAAAGGTGCTTCACTCTTTTTAAATAAGCCATGTAACTCCTGTGCAACCTCAACATTAATTACTTGATCATTTCGCCCCCAAATAATCATCACGGGCGCATCAATCATTCGCGTCGCCATCGCAAAAGATTCTGGCGTATAGAGTTTTGACATTTCCACCAAAGTCGAAACCATTTTATGGGTATTTTTAGACTGCGCAATCATAAGCTTTTCTTGCGCCACCTTTAACTCTTGTGGAATAAACGGAGGCGCTTGCATGGCAATGTTCATCAATCGATCAAAATCACCAGGCTTTTCTACCACAATATTTCTTAATTGTTCTGGGTTTTTAAGATAGGCCGTATTGGCTGATCTATACACGCCTGCCGCATCCACCAAAAGCAATGATTTCACTTCTGTTGGGTATTGAGTCGCATATAACATTGCAATAGCACCTCCCATTGAATGGCCAGCAAGATGCAAGTTTGGGTCAAATTGTGCTACATCTGCAAAACGACGCAACTTTTCAGTTAAGTTTGGAATGGATAAATCAAAATTTTCTGGCGTTTTGGTTTCACCATGTGCTGGTAAGTCTGGAATAATCACATGATAATAAGGTGTAAAATAACGTGCGACACGATTCCAATTATCTCGTGTACCAGACAGTCCATGTAACAATAATAAGGTTGGCTTAGAACGACTCCCGCCTTCACTATAGCGCCATTCAACCTCACCCACTTTTAGCGTTTTACTTTCTAGTCCTACCCAAACGCGTTCTTGCTGTAAAATATTTTGAAAATTAATTTCAGCTGCATTCAATAAACCACTGATGAAAAACAGCAGCAAAGCACTCAAATAAGCCTTCATAGCCTTGATCTCCATTTCAATATTTTCCACGTTTTCTTCTATATTTGATTTATTCGTATCCTCTATAAAAAAGCATTTGCCCAAAAGTCGCTATCCGACCAAAATCAGCCATAAAAAAAACCAGCTCAAAAGCTGGTTTAGTCACATTTTACTAGCCAATCCAATTGTTTTGTTGGAGTCCGTCATCAAGTAAAGTTGACGTCGTTGCAGTATGCAACGGAATACTTTGAGAGTGTACGGAGCTCGACGCTACTGCATGATCCGCATAAAGCACATCCTCTTGATGGGCTGTTAAAAGTGCCGATAAATCTACGCTTGTCGCAACATCATCTGAATATGTGGGTGCTTCACTACTGTTAGCGTTTTCTGCTAAAAGTAAAATGTCGGTGATTTGCACTTCGGTTTCATTTTCAAAAAAAGCCAATTTTGCAACTTGAATTTCAGCTGAACGTACACCCTGCTCATTTTCAGTCACAATTGAAGCAAAACCACCGTGTTTGATGGGATTATCCATAGCCCACTGGCCAGATGCATCACTATATGTTACGTACTCTTGCGCATTTACAATTACAATCACTTTATGCTGGGCAGATGCTGTACCCGATAAAATATCGCCATTTACCATTACCTGAGGAATTTCTGGCATTTGCGGTATTTCAGGCATTAAAATTGCCAGACCAATCTGCTCAGATTGAAGCCCGCTGTCACTTTCAGCATAGAGCATTAAACTGCCACCATTGATAATTGGATTTTCAATGCTCCAATGGCCATCCGCATCAGTTGGTATACGATACTCCACACCCTCAGCATGAATCACAATCGTTACATTTGCATCTGCAGTCCCACTTAAATACGCGCCTTGCTCCAAAATTACAGGCACAGCAGGTGCCGTTACAATTTCAGGTGCTGGAATCACAGCAATGCTAATCTCTTCTGAGCGCAAGCCAAATGAATTTACAGCATAAAGCGTTAAACTGCCCCCATTGATCATTGGGTTTTCGATATTCCAGTTGCCATGCGCATCTGCCCGAACACGATATTCTACATCAGTTGCCACAAGCACGACGGTTGCATAAGGATCTGCAGTCCCAACCAAATAGGCTTGGCTTTCAATTATTTCTGGCGTTGTTGGAGTTAATTGTATTTGCAATGCGCTCAGGAAGTTTTTATACAATGCAAATAAATCAATCAAATTGAATTGTGCTGGCTCAATCAGATTGAACTTATTTATTTTCATTTTCTATTCCCCCAAATATATTCAGTATTTATAAATGCAATTTTTTACGCATCAGCAGACTAACATGCATTTTATAAAACTTTGAAATATAAATAAAAAAACCAGCCCTTAGGCTAGTTTTTTACATGAAGCTGATCACATTTTATTTAATTTTGGCATGTGCCTTCAAATAACGAGTGTAATCATCAAACTCTTGCTGACCGCGAAGTTGTTGATACAACTTCTGTAGCTCTGCCACTTGTTCAGCTGGAATTGCACTCACATTTTTATTCACATTTGTTACCGCAACCACCACCAATTCATTTGGCATACTAGCTGTCGTTACAGACCAAAAACCTGCTTTTGGCGCAGCCACACTAAATGCGGCGCGCTGCAAGTCACGTTTTAGTAGACCATCTGCACGTGTAAATGTGCCTGCATTTTCAAAGCTCAAACCTGTTTTAACAACATCTGCTACTGGTTTTGTTTTGAATTCATTTAATACAGTTTGAATTTTAGCTTTTACAGCATCATACGCTTTTTGTTCAATCAGTTTAGCTTTAACCAAAGGCTTAACAGCATTTAAAGACTGCTCACCAGCTTGATGATAATCACGTACTTTCAACCAAACAACATCGCCATTACTTAACTGAATGCTACTCGAAACGTTACGATCACCGTTTTTCACATCATCATTAAAGATTTTAGATTTTGTCGCATTTTCGCTTAAAACCGGATGACGCGAAGCTAAAGTTAAACCTTTAACAGTTTGAACTGATACGCCTTTAACGTCTTGCGAAATCACATCAAGTGCATCACTACTTACCACTTGGTCATTTAACGTATTGACCGTATCAGCAAAAGCATTGGCTTTTTTAGCAACAAGTAATTCTTCTGCTAAACGTGCTTTTTGTGTTTCAAATGCAGGTACACTTGCAACCGCACCTTCAACTTCAATTAAGTGATAACCAAATTTCGTTTTTACAGGTGCAGAAACTTGACCTACTTTTGCAGTTGCAACAGTTTGATCAAAGGTATCACCATAAGCGCCCTTACTATATACAGCAAGCTTACCGCCTTGTGCTTTAGACGCAGGATCTTCCGAGAACTGTGCTGCCGCTTTATCAAAGCTTAAACCTGCTTTAATTTTGTCAGCTACAGATACAGCCAAAGCTTTTGCTTCAGCATCTGTACGATCACCTGCTGTAATCAAAATATGCTTCACAATTGGCTGAGCATCTTTTTTCAGTTTTTCAGCATAATCATTATACGCTTGCTGTAATTCAGCTTCACTTGGCGCTGTATTTACTGCTGGTAAATTAGCAGGGCTCAAAACAACAAAATCAACATCAGCAGAAGTTGGCTGTTTAAACTGAGCTTTATGTTTTTCAAAATAAGCTGCAATTTCAGCATCAGTCACTTTAACTGCTTTTTTGTATTCATCTAAATGAATGCTCGCCAACTGAATGTTGCGCTGTTCAGTTTGTAAATTTGCAATTTGTTGGATATCAACCTTACTGACCAATGGATTATCAGTAAAAGTCGTCGATAGCATTTTAAGTGCATGATCTTGACGTAAATTGTCTAAAAATTGACGATTCGTCATACCAATAGAAGCCAAATATTTAGCAAACATCTCATCCGAAAACACACCATTTTCTTGGAAACTTGGCTGTTGATGAATCATTTGGATTAATTGCTGATCACTTAAGCTAATACCCAATTTTTCAGCTTGTTGTAATAGTAACTGGCGTGAAATCAGTGTATCCATCGCTTTATTGTTGATGAAATCTAAATTTAAAAGAGTTTCATCACCATTTACGTACGCTAAATACTGATCTTTAAATGATTTCGTGACATTTTCTAATTCTTTTTGCGAAATGTCTGTTCCATTTACGGATTTCACAGCATCTTTTGACCCGCCACTAAAATAACCCTCAATACCAACCAATGCTAAAGGGGTTAAAAACAAAACGAGCAAAACTTTGCCTAGCCAGCCCTTGATGACTTTGCGAAAAGATTCCATAAGTAATCCAATATTTTATTTGCGACTGATTCTAACTGAAAACCAAAGTTGAATGAATGTGTTGAGCGAATAAATCACATTTATCCATAAAAAAACGCGCCAAAGAGGCGCGTTTAGTAGATTAGTAACTTACGCTACTGAATCTTTCAAGCCTTTACCAGCTTTAAAGCTTGGTACTTTGCTTGCTTTAATTTCTAAAGTTGCACCAGTTTGTGGGTTACGGCCAGTACGTGCTGCACGCTCTTTCACATTGAAAGTACCGAAACCAACTAAAGTTACTGTATCGCCAGCTTTTAGCGCTTCAGTGATCGAAGCAATTGTCGCATCCAAAGCTTTACCTGCGTCAGCCTTAGATAATCCCCCTTTTTCTGCAATTGCATCAATTAATTCTGATTTATTCATGAAAATTACGTCCTCTTAATATCGTTTATTTAAGGTCCAGAAAATAGTTTATTTCGCCATAGCGCCTTTATAGCAATGCTTTGGGGGTAAAGGCAATACTTCTGATCCTCTTTTTTTGCAAAATAAGAGAGAAAAAATCCTTGATAAATAAATAATGTGGATCGTACTCTTATTTTTTCTTTAATTGATCTTTTATTTGAGCCTGCTCTTCTGCCAAAGCATCAACTTTTGCATGTAATTGTAAAAGAAGCTTTTCTAAATGCTGTAAATCCTTTGGAGTAATTAAGCCGAGTCGGTTTAAAGAGTGATTAACGCTATTGTCGAGCAGTTTTTCAACTTTATCTTTTGTATCTGTTACGGACTCTTTGGCTTTCTCTGAAACTTTCTCTACGGTTTGGTCAGCAATTTCAGTGGTTTTAGATTCTAGCTCTTCCCCCACCTTGACTAAAGAGTCAAATAACTTATTTCCCTCTTCCTCAGCACGTGAAAAAGCACCTAAACCAGCGAGCCAAATTTGCTTGGTATACTTACGAAAATCGAGTACTGATTTACGGCTAGAATGCCTCGTTCGCTTAGTCTCAACACTATTTTGCTCAGCTTGCTCGTCGTGCTTTTCTTCTTCTATATTTATTTGATCCATCTATCAGGACGCTCCTAGCTATTTTATATGCAATTGTATACAGCAAATTGCAATTTCATACCATATTAACAAACTTAGTACTTGATAGATTTGCTAAACTGTTCTACAAAGCAACTTAATTCACGTGTTTTTGTTACACCTGAAAGATTTAACAAGCAGGATGCTTTCTTCAGGTAAGGATTGATTATTTATGAGTGATGCGCAACAGAGAAAAGATCAAACTCATCTGCTCCTCACAATGACTCTAATTGTTTTAGAAACAGTTTTCTCTTTTATTTTAAAACATGACCGCGTTGTGGCACTTCAAGCTAAAAAGTTTATAGACCAAAAAATTGCGATTAAAATCAACAGTTACATTCCTTACTTTGATTTTTATGTGCAATTTTCAGACCATGGTATTTTGTTTGATGAAAAAGCACCTGAAAAAGCTGTTGATCTTGATGTCCGCACCACCCTCATGGATTTAATCAAAATTTTTATTTTTGGTAATCGTCGTAGCATTAAAGGGATGCGCATTGATGGCGATATCGTATTAAAAGACGAATTTCGTGATTTGCTTTCATTATTTAGCCTACCAAAACTACTTTCAGATTGGAAACACTGGCTTTCTGAAGCACCAAATGACCAAGATATTACTGCGTCTAAAAAGCGTATCGCACCGCTTTTAGAAAAAATTGATCAACAACGATCTAAAATCAACACATTACAAGTTGAAGTAAAACAATATAAAAATCGAATTAAACGTATTGAGCGTCGTCAAAAGCGGATTAATTTAATCTTTACAATCATTACTGTTCTATTAATCGTGTTACTAGTGTATAATGTTTGGCCTGCTTAACTGCATAATTTTGCAGTAAAAATAAAACCATTCAACTGTACTTAAAAAAACTTGACTATTTTAGTCAGGATTCTTAAAATCTACACATCTAGTCTAAACATGTGTATCGAATCATGCGCTTAACAACTCGCGGTCGTTACGCAGTGACTGCTCTACTTGATCTAGCTTTGCAGCCAACTGAACAAACGATCACTCTTGCAGAAATTGCGGCTCGCCAGACAATTTCAGTTGCATATTTAGAGCAGCTATTTGCGAAATTAAAACGCCACGGCTTAGTTTCTAGTATTCGCGGTGCAAACGGCGGTTATCACCTAGCTCGTAGTGCTGAAGAAATCACAGTTTTAGAAATCATTGAAGCTGTAAACGAAACTGTTGATGCAACACGTTGTGACCATAAAGGCAACTGTCAAAATGGTGCAATGTGCTTAACTCACGACTTATGGCAAGAACTCTCCCACCACATTGCCGATTATCTCGCAAAAATCACACTTGCAGACCTTGTAGCTCGTGACAACGTACAAACCGTTGCCATTCGCCAAAATTCTTCAAACTTTGATTCAGCTCTTCTATCGGTTACAGGTATTTGACATGAAACGTCCTATTTATCTTGATTATGCAGCAACAACTCCTGTAGACCCTCAAGTTGCTGAACGTATGATGGAGTGCCTAACATTTGATGGCACTTTCGGTAATGCTGCTTCTCGCTCGCACGCTTACGGCTGGCAAGCAGAAGAAAAAGTTGAATACGCACGTGAACAAGTTGCAAATCTTGTTAAAGCTGATCCACGTGAAATCGTATGGACTTCTGGTGCAACTGAGTCTGACAACCTTGCACTTAAAGGTGTTGCTCAATTCTATGCATCTAAAGGCAAACATATCATTACCTCTAAAATTGAACATAAAGCAATTTTAGATACATGCCGTGAGCTTGAAGAAGAAGGCTTTGAAATCACTTACCTTGAACCAGAAGCAAAAACAGGTCTAATTACACCTGAAATGGTTCAAGCCGCACTTCGCCCAGATACAATTCTTGTTTCACTTATGATGGTAAACAACGAAATTGGTACTGTGACTGACGTTGCTGCAATTGGTGAATTAACTCGCGCAAATAAAACTTACTTCCACGTTGATGCTGCTCAAGCAGCAGGTAAAGTCGAAATTGATCTTTCAACTTTAAAAGTGGACTTGATGAGTTTCTCTGCGCACAAAATTTATGGCCCTAAAGGTATTGGTGCTTTATTTGTACGTCGTTCACCACGTGTACGCGTAAAAGCACAAATGCATGGTGGCGGTCATGAACGTGGTATGCGTTCTGGTACTCTAGCGACTCACCAAATCGTGGGTATGGGTGAAGCATTTGAACTTGCTGGCAAAAACTTGCAAGCAGAACAAACTCGCCTACGCGTACTTCGTGACAAGCTTTGGAATGGCTTACAAGGTTTAGAACAAGTGTTCTTAAACGGTCATCCAGAACACAACGTAGCAAACTATCTAAACGTAAGCTTCAACTTTGTTGAAGGTGAATCGTTAATGATGTCATTGAAAGACGCAGCTGTATCTTCTGGTTCAGCATGTACTTCAGCAACATTAGAACCTTCATACGTTCTACGTGCTTTAGGTCTTTCAGACGAATTAGCACACAGCTCTATCCGCTTCAGCTTTGGTAAATACACAACTGAAGAAGATATTGATCACGTGTTACAAGTAACTATCGCTGCTGTTGAGAAATTGCGTGAGCTTTCTCCACTTTGGGATATGTACAAAGAAGGTATCGACCTTTCTACTGTTGAATGGGCTGAACACTGATTCACCCTCGTGAGATAGCTTTTAATTAAAGGCTATCTCATTGATTAATGTTATTTCACCCCCATATTAAATCTTAAAGGCTGACCCCGAGGTTTGGAGAAGCATCATGGCTTATAGCGAAAAAGTAATTGATCATTACGAAAACCCTCGTAATGTTGGTGTTTTAGACAAAAACGCTGAAAATGTTGGTACTGGCATGGTTGGTGCTCCAGCATGTGGCGACGTTATGCGTCTACAAATTCAAGTTGATGATAACGGCGTGATTGAAGAAGCACGTTTCAAAACTTATGGTTGTGGTTCTGCAATTGCATCTAGCTCTTTAGTAACTGAATGGCTAAAAGGCAAAACCTTAGATGAAGCTCAAGCGATCAAAAACATCGACATCGCAACTGAACTTGCACTACCACCAGTAAAAGTACACTGTTCTGTACTTGCTGAAGATGCCATTAAAGCTGCTGTAGAAGACTACCGTAGCAAAAAAACAAAAGCTTAATTTTCTAAGTTTTTGAAATAGATATCACGGAGTTTTCATGATCCACTTAACTGAAAATGCGGCTGCTCATATTAGCAATTACCTAAAAAATCGTGGTAAAGGTGAAGGCATTCGCGTTGGCGTGAAAACTTCAGGCTGTTCAGGTTTGGCTTATGTTCTTGAGTTTGTTGATGAAACAAATGAACATGACCAAGTCTTTGAACAGTTTGGCGTTAAAGTTTTTACAGACCCAAAAAGCCTAGTTTATCTCGAAGGTTTAGAGATGGATTATGTTAAAAATGGCCTGAATGAAGGCTTCGAATTTAACAACCCAAATAAAAAAGGTGAATGTGGTTGCGGTGAATCTTTCACTGTTTAATCTTAGCTTTATGCCTTCTTTATGCATTAAAACAGTGTAAAATCACTGTTTTAATTGCATTTAATGCAACATTTTTTTGCACATCAATCGCGGAATACATCTCCCATGAATCATTTTGAGCTGTTCAATCTGCCCGCAGCACTCGATATCGATTTAGCAGCTTTAAAAGCGCAATTCCTGAGTTTGCAGCAACAATTCCATCCAGACAAAGCCGAAGATAAAGACCAAGCATTGATTCAATCTAGTGAAATCAACCAAGCTTATAAAGTCTTATCTCAAGTAGATAGTCGCGCAGCGTATTTACTCAGCCTAAAAAAACAAGACTATCATCTTGATCAATCCATCAGTGATTTTGAGTTTTTACAAGATGCAATGGAAATTCGTGAGCAACTGGACAATGCGCAAGGCTCAGAAGATCTAAAATCTTTACGTGTTGAAGTACAACAATGGATGGATGGTTTAGTTCGCGAATTCAAAATTGACTACGCCGATGAAGATTGGGGCGAAGCTCGCGATACTGTTCGTAAGTTGCGCTTTTTCCAAAAAGTCATGGCTGATATCGAAAGAGCTGATGATCGCTTCTTAGATGATGACAGTTTTGATTTAGATGATGATTTTTAATTTTTTTATATTTAACGTTCAAAGGATGTAACACATGGCTCTCTTGCAAATTGCAGAACCTGGTCAATCAAGTGCACCGCATGAACACCGTATTGCAATTGGTATTGATTTAGGCACAACGCATTCTCTCGTTGCCTCTGTACTTTCAGGTAAAGCAAAAGTGCTACAAGACGAACACAGTCGCGTGTTACTTCCGTCTATTGTTCACTATGCTACAGATTCAACAGTTTATGGTGATGACGCCAAAGCATACTTAACGACAGATCCTAAAAATACGATTGTCTCTGTAAAACGCTTTATGGGGCGTTCAAAAGCGGATATTAAATTTCAACACCCTTATGCATTGGTGGGTGAAGACAATCAAATGCCTGCATTTGAAACAGCACAAGGTCGTAAAACCCCTGTTGAAATTTCGGCAGAAATTTTAAAACAACTTAAAGACCGTGCTGAAGCAAGTTTACAAAATCCAATTAATGGCGCAGTAATTACTGTTCCAGCTTATTTTGATGAAGCACAACGTCAAGCAACACGTGATGCAGCACAACTTGCAGGCCTCAATGTATTACGCTTACTTAACGAACCCACAGCAGCCGCTGTCGCTTATGGCCTAGATCAAGAATCAAACCTTGCGCAAGACCAAAACTATGTCATTTATGACTTAGGTGGTGGTACGTTCGACGTTTCAATTTTACGTTTTTCTCAAGGTGTATTTGAAGTACTTGCAACAGGTGGTCACACAGCCCTTGGTGGTGATGACTTAGACCGCTTGATTGTTAAATGGGCAAAAAAACAGCTAAATATTGATACACTTGATGATGCAGAATACGCACATTTTGTTGTTGCAGCACGCAAAGCAAAAGAAGCACTCACTGACGCACCATCAGCAGAACTGCAATTACTCGAACAAAAACTTCTACTTGACCGTGCTAACTTTGAAAGCATCATTCAAGTTGCGCTCGATAAAACGATGAGTGTTTGTAAACGCGTATTACGCGATGCCAAACTAGAACTTGACGATATTCACAGTGTGGTATTGGTGGGTGGTTCAACTCGTTCATACGCTGTACAAGATGCCGTACGTAATCTGTTCCAAAAAGAACCGCTATGTACCATCAACCCAGATGAAGTTGTAGCAATTGGTGCATCGATTACTGCCAATCAGTTGATTGGTAACACCAAAGATGGCTCTTTACTATTAGATGTAACCCCTCTTTCACTTGGTCTAGAAACCATGGGTGGTTTGGTAGAACGTTTAATTTCTCGTAATACTGCCATTCCTGTTGCACGTCGCCAAGAATTTACGACCTATCAAGATGGCCAAACCGCCATGTTGATTCATGTATTACAAGGTGAACGTGATTTGGTCGAGCATTGCCGTAGCTTAGGGCGCTTTGTGCTTCGTGGTATTCCACCAATGACTGCAGGTCAAGCACGCATTGAAGTGACTTTCCAAGTGGATGCAGATGGCCTACTCACGGTTTCTGCCAAAGAAACTACATCGGGTGTACACGCTCAAATTGATATCAAGCCATCTTATGGTTTATCCGATACAGATACAGAGCGTCTACTTCTTGATGGTTTCAAGTTTGCTGAAGAAGATAAGCATCTGCGCCATTTGCATGAAACTAAGATTGAAGCACAACGCGAATTAGAAGCACTTACTCAAGCACTTAAAGTAGATCAACAGCTGTTAGCTACTCCTGACTTAGATGCGCTCCTACTCGCAAAACAAGCATTAGAAACACAACTTGAATCAAATGAGATTCAAGCTATTGAACACGCCGTAGAACAGCTTAAAATACATAGTGATGCCTTTGCGGCTGCACGTATGAATCAACATATTGATACTGCGCTTAAAGGTACAAAGCTCGACGACTGGTCAAACTCAAATTAATTTACAGGTTAAGACTATGCCACGTATTAAAGTATTGCCTCATGCAACAATTTGCCCAAATGGCGCTGAGTTTGAAGTTGAGTCAAATGCAAACCTATGCCAAAGCCTTTTAGACAATGGCATTAAAATTGAACATGCTTGCGATATGTCTAAAGCATGTACAACTTGCCATGTTGTTGTTCGTAAAGGCTTTGATGGGCTTGAAGAAATGGATGACATTGAAGCTGACTTGCTCGACCGCGCTTGGGGCTTAGAGCCAGATTCACGCCTATCTTGCCAAGTTAAAATTGAAAATGATGATTTGGAAGTTGAAATTCCGAAATACACCATTAACCACGCATCTGAAAATCACTAAGTTATCGATAACTTAGTCACTTCAGAATCGCATAAAAAAGACCGCAAAAGCGGTCTTTTTTAGTTTAAGAATCTACTTATTTATTGTGTGATTTCAGACGAAATGAGCTCAGTGAACTCACACCTTTCAACTATGGGTTTCTATTTTTTCAATCACTTCGTCTTCAAGATTGAGTTTCACAATCCCTTCTGAGTTTGTCATTTTTTGTTGTGTTTGAATTCGCTTAATCATTTTTTCAAGTACATGAATGAGCTCAGGATACTCAAAATTTTGTACTTCATCTAAATTTAACAGTAAATGGAAGCCTTTATATTCATAATCAAACCAGCGTTGATAATCCACTTTCTGCGAAGTATAACGCTCCATCACCTGCCATGTCCGTACCGGACCTTGAATCCCTTTCAAGTAAATTGGCGCTTTAGGTGCACAGAGATAATCATTTTTAATCAGCTTATGCGTATCGTCAGAAATTAAAATTTCATCGACTTCTGCTGCACTTTGTAAACGCGCCGCTAAGTTTGCATCACGCCCGACAATCGTATAAGCCATACGATGTGCTGCACCATAGTTCCCTACGTGGCAATAACCTGTAGAAATACCCATGCGGATATGCAACGGCGGATAACCCATTTTGATCCAGCGTTCACGAAGCAATTTCATTTGCTGACGCATAACCATCGCCATTTCCAAACATACTTTGGCATCTTGCTCCACACCTTGACTGTGTGGATCACCAAAGAAGATGAGAATTGCATCACCCATGAACTTATCGACAGTTGCTTCATATTGCTTCGCAATTTCAGTCATGTGACTTAAATAATCGTTGAGCAAGAAGGCTAAATCATCTGGGATCAGTGTTTCTGATAGTTCAGTAAAGCCTTGAATATCCGAAAAGAAAATGGTCATTTTCTTACGCTTATATTCAATTTTAGCTTCAGACTCGCCTTTCATAATCGATTGCCACAGTTGTACTGGCGCATAACGACTGAGCTGATTCGCAAACTCCATATAGCGGTTCATCTGATCATAATAATGATTCTTTTTGTTGGCCATATATTGAACTTGGGACATTTGGTAATAACTTCCCACGCCAAAATAAGTAATCAAACATAAGAAACCAACGACCGTCAGTTCACTACTGGTGTTGTCAAAGTACTCGTGAAAATCAAATATAAAGATGGTGCATAAATAGAAAACTGAAATCCCAATCAGACTGGCCAAAGACACCATCAAAAAGGAAATTTTGTTATTTATTGCTGTATATAGTAGTGCAAAAAGCGCTAAAAATGACAGCACCAAATTAAGATGTACTGCCGATAACATCACCGAAATAATAATAATATCGATGATAAAAAGCACATTCCGCTTAACTTTATTGTTAAAACGATAAATCAACCAATGCGAAAATTTTGGCGTAATTAAAAGTACAACAAGTAAGAAAAACGGAATGTAAATTTGATAATGCGTATCGGGTTGAGTGTAATGATAGACAATGGTCACCAATGACAGCATCAAGTATCCCATCAAGCGATGTAGATACTCGAACTGTCTTGGTTCTTTATTAATCCATTCGTCTAACAATGCCACTCAGTTACTCCTTGCGGACATAGATAGCCACATTTTCCTTAATTTAGAAATGTGGTGTTCAATCCATACGCCAATCAAATGGCATATCACCTTGACCACGCAATGCCAACATTAGGGTTTGACGCATGTGAGCAAGTACTTCATTGCTGTAAGGTACAGCTGGTGTGCCCCAAACTGGTTTAGGCCATGCCACATCATTTTGGTAACGTACAACATGATGGAAATGTAGTTGTGGAACCATATTACCTAATGCGGCCACGTTCATTTTATCTGCGCGAAATACGCGAGATAACTGGCTAGACAACCAGCTTGATTCTCGTAGGAATTGTTCCTGGTCTGCTTGGCTCAGCTCATATAATTCTGTGATGCCTGGAACACGCGGTATAAGAATTAACCACGGAAATTGCATATCATTCATCAAACGACATGTTGACAGTGGAAAGTCGCCTACATAAAACGTATCTTGAGCAAGTTGTGGATGTAAACTAAACATATCTTTATAAATGATGCAAAAATTAGAATGATGGCTAATACTATCACATCCTATTGGGTGTGAAAATTATAGGCTATGTGTTTCAGTACAAATAACTTTGATTTGCTTTGAAGCAAGTCACATTTTTAACTTTAATAAATTTCTCCAAAAAATCAAGTATTTCTTTGTACATACAAATATCATACTCGCATTTTTTGAAGAATATTCATATAAATATTTTAATGTATCTGTGATCAATTTAGCTCTTTCAACAAACTGTCCAGTAAATCGTTTATAAACTGGATGCGCTTTTCAAATTCCTCTAACATCACCATCACTTTTAAGCGTTGCCCACCTTCCATACGGAAGAAAGTCGGATGCTTTTGCATCATTTGAATAATGCTCATCGCTTGTACAGGCGTATCAGGCGCAAACTCAATATGCCCGCCATGTCCACCAATATCAATTTTGGTAATACCTAACTGCTCTGCTTTCAAACGAACTTGATGTACTGCAAATAGTTGCTTGACTGGCTGAGGTGGAAGACCAAAACGATCAATCAACTCCATACGAATATTATCCAGTTTTTCACGAGAGTCGGTGTTACTAATACGCTTATAAAACAATAAGCGCTGATGGACATCACCTAAATATTCATCCGGTATAAGTGCTGGCATGTGTAGGGAAATTTCAGCAGTAAGTGATAACGGTGCATCAAAGTTGGGGGTCTTACCTTTTTGAATGGCTTTGGTCGCTTTTTCTAGCATTTCCATATACAAGCTATAACCTATGGCTTGCATTGAACCACTCTGCTGTTCGCCCAATAATTCACCTGCACCACGGATTTCCAAATCCTCAGTGGCCAGCATAAAGCCCGCACCTAAATTAGCGGCACGACTAATGGCATCTAAACGCTTTTCAGCATCTCCCTTAAGGCCTTTAATCGAAGGCACCATTAAATAAGCATAAGCTTGATGATGCGAACGACCTACACGGCCACGTAATTGGTGTAATTGGGCTAAACCCAGCTTGTCTGCACGTTCAATTAAAATCGTATTGGCATTTGGAACATCAATACCTGTCTCAATAATGGTTGAGCACACTAATACGTTATATTCTTTATGATAGAACTGTTGCATGACCTGCTCCAATTCACGCTCACGCATTTGACCATGTGCAACTGCAACACGCGCTTCAGGAACCAAATTACGAATCGTCTCTGCACAGCGTTCAATCGTATCCACTTCATTATGCAGAAAATACACCTGACCACCGCGTAGCAATTCACGCAAAATCGCTTCTTTAATTGCATCATCTGTATGGTCTTGCACAAAAGTTTTTACCGCTAAACGTCGAGCAGGCGGCGTCGCAATAATAGATAAATCACGCATACCACTAAATGCCATATTCAGCGTTCTAGGAATTGGCGTAGCAGTCAGAGTCAGCATGTCTACATCTGCACGCATTGCTTTGATGCGCTCTTTATCGCGCACCCCAAAACGGTGCTCTTCATCCACAATCATGAGACCCAATTGCTGGAATTGCACATTTTCTTGCAAAATTTTATGCGTACCAATCACAATATCAACTTTGCCTTCGGCTAAGTCTTCTATAGTTTTAGTATGTGTTTTGGATGAACCAAAACGCGACAATACTTCTATTCGCACAGGCCAATCTGCAAAACGGTCTTTGAATGACTCATAATGCTGTTGAGCGAGCAATGTAGTCGGAACTAGTACCGCAACTTGTTTATTATTTTGGACCGCAACAAAAGCTGCCCGCATCGCCACTTCAGTTTTACCAAAACCAACGTCACCACAGACCAATCGATCCATAGGTTTTGCCAGTTGCATGTCGTGTAAGGTTGCCTCAATTGCATTGGCCTGATCGAGTGTTTCTTCATAAGCAAAACCACTGGCAAACTGCATATACATACTGTGATCCAACTCAAATCCAAAACCAGGCTTAGCTTGGCGACGTGCTTGAATATGGAGTAACTCGGCAGCTACATCATGTATTTGCTCTAATGCTTTACGTTTTGCTTTGCTCCACGTATCCGTTCCCAGCTTATGTAATGGCGCCAAATCTGGGTCACCACCACTATAACGGCTGATCAAATGCAAGTTAGTTACGGGCACATACACTTTGGCCGCATCGGCATAATCAAGCTGCAAAAATTCATGGTCTTGATTATCAATACTCAGTGTAACCAGCCCTGCATAACGTCCAACACCATGATCAATATGTACAACAGGCGCACCAATATTCAGCTCAGTTAAGCTACGAATTAAAAACTCTTCAGAAACTTCTTGCTGGCGTTTACGTCGGCGTTGTACAACGCGATGCTCATACAGCTGATTTTCCGAAATCACACTGAGCTTATCTGTCAGCAATAAACCGCGTTCCAAAGGTGCATTGGTTATTGCGACAGCATGCATCGATGTCACAAAATCTTCAAAGCCTTCTACAGTTGGAATATTGCCAAGACTTGGACGTAGCGCATCCTTTAAAGTTTCACGTCGGCCTGCACTTTCTGCCACCAATAAAACAGGATGATTGGCATGGTCAATATAATTTTTAACTTCCGTAAAAGGCTTTTCACGTTTTGGATCTACAGCTAAACGCGGGGGAGCTTCTGCAATAATATTGACCACACCAGCTTTGTCATCAAACACATCTTGCGAAGCAATGACACGACCAAAATGGTTGAGTTGCTCAAACACTTGGTTAGGCGATAAAAAGAGATGCTCTGGCGCTAAAATGGGTTGATCTACATTATGTCGACGATCTTCATAACGACGTTGTACTTCAGTCCAAAATTGGATTAAGCCATCATCCAAATGCGAATCTGTAATGACAATGCCATTCTTTGGTAAGTACGATGTTAGACTAGATTGTGTCTGAATCGCTTCTGCACTAAAAAATAAAGGAAAATAAAACTCAAGCCCTGGTGATGCGATCCCGTCCAACACATCTTGATAGATTGCATTCTTCTTAGGATTAGCCGTTGGAAATTGTTCTGCATAACGATCACGAAATACAGCACGACCTTCTTTTAATGGAAATTCTTTTGCAGGAAGTACAGTAAAGTTTTTTAAAGTTTCTGTGGTGCGCTGAGTTTCTGGATCAAAGAATTTGAGTGTATCGACCTCATCATCAAATAAATCAATACGAATTGGGGAGTTTTGCCCAGACGCATAAATATCCATAATACTGCCACGCACAGCAAACTCACCATGATCATAAACCGTATCGACCAAGTGATAGCCTGCTTGAACTAAGCGTGTTTTTTGTTTTTCTAAGTCAAATTTTTGACCGACTTGAATATCAAAATGTTCGCCTAAAACCCAAGAGCTTGGTGCAACTCGCTGCGCCAAGGTGGATGCTGAAATTAATAGCACCCCAGAATTTGGCATATTGGACAATATTGCTAAACGCTCTGAAACAATATCTTGATGTGGCGACAAGCGATCATAAGGGAGAATTTCCCAATCTGGGAAAATCGTTGGTTTTATGCCATAGAATTCAAGCTCGCTTTCCAACTGCCCCAAATGCTGATTATTACGCGCAACAATAACAAACAGTTGCTTATTATTCTGTTGTGCGATTTCTTTAAAAAGCAGACCCGTCGCAGAGCCCTGCAAATTGCCAATCCAGCGCTTTTCGCCTGCTTTAAGCTGTTTTAAATTAAGTTGAGTAATTTCTTGTTGGAACATGTATATAGCTTTAGCGTCTAAACAACATGGCTGTTATTTTAACACGATGCATTTCAACATGATGTGTTTTATCGCATTGCTTTACATGCCTTTACAACTGAATATAAGTCCGCTTTATCTTAGCGACCCTTTTTATTATGCTCGCGTAAAAAGTTACGATAGTATTCACTAAGTACTCGTATTAATTGTTTAAATTCCTGCAAGTTTTTGGCAGTGTTCCCGAGCTCAGTATTAAAATTCTGACGGGCAATTTCTAAGTCAATTTTTTCATTAATAATCATGCCTGCATTGTAGACGGCCGCCAAATCATTAAATGAACTCACGCGACGATTAGAAAAGTAATTTAATCTTGCTGATAGCACTTCATTCAACACCACGCCCGCAACTATATATCCCTGTGTTTCATCGTATTGTATTTGATGCTGTTCTTTAAAAAGTTGCTCTGCCGTAGGCTCAGAGCTTTTAAACAAGGCAGTGAGTTTATTCAACATATTGGTTTGTCCAAGAATGACATTTTGGATATTCTAAAATGTTTTAGCTATTCGCGTGACCTTATCCTGACAATCTCTTCAGTAAAAGCCGAGAAAATAACCAAATTTTCATTAAACACGTGGCCGAGTACAATTATACTTACCCAATGATGCAGACGCGTATAAAATAAGGATGCAAAAAGCCACCACTTCATACATATTTAAAGTGATGGCCTGATAAATTTTAAACCTCTTTCATAAATCTTTTTTTGATTTTTGAAAGAGCGCTATTCAATAGCTAAAGTGATACCATACATTTTCTATTACTACTATATATAGCATATAGCAGTATTAAGAAACTGCAGCTAAATCAATGAGGCCAGATTCCACTTCGGACACTAAATTGCTAAATGCAAAAATTTCATCCAATTGTGCTTGGCTAAGTAAATTACGCTCCAGTACCACTTGCTGAATGGTTTTATTTTCTGCAATACATTGCTTACCAATTTCATCACATTTAGCATGCCCCAAAATAGGGTCTAATAAAGTAACGATACCCACACTGCGCATGACTGCATCATAACAAGCCTGCTCATTCGCTTGAATCCCTTGAATACACTTCGTATCTAAGGTTTCAATTGCACGGCATAGCAAATCAATCGATTCATTCATAGATACAGCAATCACAGGCTCCATAACATTTAACTGCAACTGACCCGCTTCAGCCGCCATAGTGACAGCCAAATCATTGCCAATGACTTTAAAAGCAATTTGATTCACAACTTCTGGAATCACAGGATTAATTTTTGCAGGCATAATAGACGAGCCGGCTTGTAGCTCAGGCAACCGAATTTCTGCAAGACCTGTACGTGGTCCAGAACTGAGTAGGCGTAAATCATTACAAATTTTTGAAAGCTTAACTGCCAAACGCTTTAATGTACTCGACAATATAATAAATACACCGCAGTCACTGGTTGCTTCAACATAATCTTCTGCCCCAACTAGAGGCAAACCAGTAATCTTTTTAAGCGCTTGCACTGTTTCATGCGCATAGCCTTTAGGCGTATTTACCCCTGTACCAATAGCAGTAGCACCCAAATTAATTTCTAACAATAACTGACGGGTATTATTAATTAACTTCATATCCTCTTTTAATAAAGTCGCAAAAGCACGAAATTCTTGCCCCAAAGTCATTGGAACAGCATCTTGCAATTGTGTACGCCCCATTTTCACCACATATTGGAACTCTTTTGCCTTGGCTTGAATACTCGCAACAATTTGCTGTAACACTGCCAATAATTGTTCTAACTGATAAAAAACAGCCAAACGCAAAGCTGTCGGATAGACATCATTGGTAGATTGCGATTTATTCACATGATCATTCGGGTGGATATGTGCATATTCACCTTTGTTAAAACCACATTTTTCCAAGGCAATGTTTGCAATGACTTCGTTGCAATTCATATTAATTGAAGTGCCTGCGCCACCTTGATAGACATCTAGTGGAAATGACGCGCTCCACTGCGCAGGTTGTTCAATCAATTGATCACATGCGAATTGAATTGCTTCACTCAGCTCATGACTGATTTTGGAAAATTTAAAGTTGGTTTGTGCGGATGCTTTTTTCACTTGCGCCAAAGCACGAATGAAAGGGAGATTTTCACCGACTTTGCTAGAAGAGATCTGGAAGTTTTCCAGCGCTCTTAATGTATGAATACCATAGTAGCTTTCTGCTGAAACTTCTTTTTGTCCCAACAAATCGTGCTCTATTCTTGTTTTAACTACCTGAACCATTGCCACAATAAATACTCTTTATGAAATGCACTAAAAGTGTGCAATTTCCATACTATAAGGATGGCTTAGTTAAACCACAGACGTTTTACTTCATTATGAAACATATTATTACAATTGTTTGTTTTAGGTAATCTATGTAAAGTTATGTAAATTAATTCTCATCCCTCTAAAACCTTTGCCTTTATTTTCAAAAATATAGCCAATTGATAAAAAATCAG
Source organism: Acinetobacter sp. SWAC5 (assembly GCF_003419885.1). Lineage (NCBI taxonomy): Bacteria > Pseudomonadati > Pseudomonadota > Gammaproteobacteria > Moraxellales > Moraxellaceae > Acinetobacter > Acinetobacter sp. SWAC5. The sequence goes on along the minus strand of NZ_QUWR01000003.1, from coordinate 63,190 downwards.
CTCACAAAAATCGGCAGATTTAAACCCAAAATAACACGAGTGACGCATCAAAATAAAAAAATTCACCTTTATTCACTTTGTAACCAAAATTACAATAAGTTTCACAAAGTTATAATAAAACTCACCGAAATGTAACAGAGCGTAAATTTTAAATTGTGTTTGAATCAGCACCTCGGTGATATCGAGCAAAAATTCATCTTAGGAAAGATGGTTAATTGAACAGACAAAGGATGGCATAGCTATGAGCCAACTAAACCCTACGCTAATCACGTTTATGTTTTATATCATGGCAATGATTGGCATTGGATTGTATGCATATAAGGCTACAACCAACTTTGACGATTATATTTTAGGTGGACGAAGCCTAGGTAGTGTCGTTACCGCACTTTCAGCTGGTGCTTCAGATATGAGTGGCTGGCTCTTAATGGGTTTACCTGGTGCAATTTACTTATCTGGTTTATCCGAGGCATGGATTGCGATTGGTCTTATTATTGGGGCTTGGCTAAACTGGCTTTTGGTGGCAGGTCGTCTACGCGTACACACCGAAGTTCAGCATAATGCACTCACCCTACCTGATTATTTCACTAGTCGTTTTGGCGATTCAAAAAAAGTACTGCGGATTATTTCAGCCGTTGTTATTTTAATCTTTTTTGCAATTTACTGTGCTTCAGGCATGGTTGCTGGCGCCCGTCTATTTGAAAGCTTATTTGGCTGGAACTACACTACTGCTCTTTGGATTGGTGCTATCGCAACGATTAGTTATGTCTGTATTGGTGGATTTCTTGCCATTAGTTGGACCGATACCTTCCAAGCAGGCCTAATGATTTTTGCATTACTTCTTGCACCAATTATGACTTACATAGCCATTGGTGATAATGCAGCACATGTTGGTGCAATTGTAGAATCTGTGCGTCCACATGCGAATAATTTAATTTCAGATTTAAGTACTGTTGCTATTTTATCTTCTATGGCATGGGGCTTAGGTTACTTTGGCCAACCGCATATTTTAGTACGCTTTATGGCGGCTGACTCAGTAAAATCTATTCCTGCGGCACGTCGCATTGGTATGACATGGATGATTCTTTGCTTAGGTGGTGCAGTCGCAGTAGGCTATATCGGGATTGCTTACTTCCATGCAAATCCTGCGCTGTCCGCAATGGTCACTGCAAACCCTGAAACTATTTTCATGGAATTAACTAAAATCTTGTTTAACCCGTGGGTTGCAGGCGTGATTTTGGCTGCCATTTTAGCTGCCGTAATGAGTACATTAAGTTGCCAACTTTTAGTGTGCTCAAGCACCCTAACAGAAGATATTTATAAAGCCTTCATCCGCAAAAATGCCTCTCAAAATGAATTGGTTTGGGTCGGCCGTCTAATGGTCATTGCCATTGCAATTCTTGCAATTTTACTTGCGCTTAACCCAAATAGTAAGGTTTTAGGCTTAGTCGCTTATGCTTGGGCTGGGTTTGGTGCAGCTTTTGGTCCACTTATTATTTTGTCTTTGTTCTGGCGACGTATGACTATAAACGGTGCAATTGCAGGTATGGTTGTAGGTGCGGTAACGGTAATTGTGTGGAAAAACACGATGGCCGCGACAGGCATTTACGAAATTATTCCAGGATTTATCTTGGCAACTATCAGTATCATTGTATTTAGTTTACTCAGCAAAGCACCATCGAAAGACGTTACCGCTCGTTTCGATCAAGCCAATGATTTGTATGAAAAAGAAATGCAAGAGTTAAAAGCTGGAAAATAAAAACCGATACAAATTTAGGGGCTTCGGCCCCTTTTTTGTTCACTGTAAATTATGAAATTAAGATTTTTTAACAGGTTGTTTGATACTAATTTGGCTGGTTTCTTTAATCACTTCCATCACAGGATAGCTTCGAGTTTCTTTAACTCCTGGAAGTTGCCAAAGCACCTGCCCTGATATTTTTCGAAACTCTTCCATATTGGCACAGCGTATTTTCACTACGAAATCAAAACCACCGCTAATCATGTGGCATTCGACAATTTCTGAATAATGAATCACGGCATCGGAAAACTCTTCCAAAGCATTAGGCGTGGTTTTATCGAGTAAAATTTCTACAAACACCACAAAACTTTTGTTGAGCATGTCCGAATTAAGCTTTGCCTCATAGCCCAAGATATAACCATCTTTGGTGAGCTTTTGCACACGAGCCAAAGCGGCTGTAGGTGAAAGGTTGACTGCTTCAGCCAATTTAATATTTGATATTCGACCATCTTTTTGCAGAATATCCAATATTCTGATGTCTGTACGGTCTAATAGCATAATTGGGTTTGTCATCTGAATAATTCCCTAAAAATGACACCAAATATAGTGAGTTGTGCTGCATATTTTCTGTGATCATAAATTAAATCCAGTCCAATACTCAATTTAATTTTCTATGTCACAGGATGTTGACTAAAATGTTAGACGCAACTTCTCCTATCAGTACTGATCATTCTCAAACTGGTTATATTACTCACTTCACTTCAAAATCGGAATTTGAGCTTGAAATCAACGACGCTTGGCGTCGCTCAGAAAGTGAATGTGTTGAAAATTTATTGGCACATAGCCAAATTGATCAAGAACTTTCAGATCGAATTTATCAACTGGCTTTTGATTTGGCCCATAGTTTACGTGAGCACAAAGGCGAGTCTGGTAAAGCAGGCATTGTACAAGGCTTATTACAAGAGTTTTCCTTATCTTCACAAGAAGGTATTGCACTCATGTGCCTTGCAGAAGCACTTTTGCGTATTCCAGACAAAGCAACACGTGACTTGTTAATTAAAGACAAAATTAACCAAGGTAACTGGAAAGATCACCTTGGGCAAAGTAACTTGATGTTTGTGAACGCTGCTGCTTGGGGGCTCATGCTTACTGGTAAGCTTATGGAAACACCAAAAGCCAATAGCCTCTCAGGTATGCTGACCAGTCTTTTGGCACGTAGTGGCCGTGGCGTCATTCGTAAAGCTGTTGACGTTGCAATGCGCATGATGGGTGAGCAATTTGTTACAGGTGAAACCATTAATGAAGCCTTAAAAAATGCAGAAACACTTGAAGATAAGGGTTTCCGATATTCATACGACATGCTCGGTGAAGCAGCCCTAACCGATCATGATGCAGAACGCTACTATGATGATTACACCAATGCCATTCACGCCATTGGCAAAGCATCAGCAGATAAAAATGTGTATGACGGCCCAGGTATCTCCATTAAGCTTTCAGCATTACACCCACGCTACCAACGTTCGCAAATTGCCCGTGTACAAGATGAACTGTATGCCAAAGTTTTAAACCTTGCTGTATTGGCTAAAGAATACGACATTGGCTTAAATATTGATGCTGAAGAAACAGAGCGTTTAGAAATTTCATTACAAATGCTTGAACGCCTTTGCTTCGAACCAAAGCTGAACAATTGGAAAGGCATTGGTTTTGTGATTCAAGCCTACCAAAAACGCTGTTTCTATGTCGTTGACTATGTCATTGATCTTGCCAAACGTAGCCATAAACGCTTAATGATTCGTTTGGTTAAAGGTGCTTATTGGGACAGCGAAATTAAAAAAGCACAAATTGATGGTATGGATGAATACCCTGTATTTACCCGTAAAGTACATACCGATTTGTCTTATATTGCTTGTGCACGTAAACTTTTGGCAGCTCCTGATCAAATTTACCCACAATTTGCCACCCATAATGCGCAAACTTTAGCAACAATCTACCAATTGGCAGATCCTGCGAAATATTATGTGGGTCAATATGAATTCCAATGCTTACATGGCATGGGTGAACCACTCTACAAACAAGTTGTTGGTGATAAAAAAGACCATAAACTGGGTGTTCCTTGCCGTATTTATGCACCTGTTGGCAACCACGAAACTCTACTCGCGTACCTAGTTCGTCGCCTGTTAGAAAATGGCGCAAATACCTCTTTCGTGAATCGAATTGCAGACAAAACTTTAAAAATTGATGATTTGATTGAAAATCCACGTCAAACCATTGAACACTCAGCGAAACTTGAAGGCCAAGCTGGCTTAAAGCACCCTTCAATTCCTTACCCAATTCATCTGTATGGTACTAAGCGAAACAACTCTACTGGCTTAGACTTAGCCAATGACCGTGATTTATTGGCGCTCGATTTAACAGCCCAAGAACTTAGTAAAGTTGAATGGCAAGCATTACCAATGGGTGAAAACTTACATTCAGAAACTGAAAGCACTGCACTTCCGATCTTAAATCCTGCAAATCATCTAGATTTAGTTGGTCATGTAACAGAAGCCAGCTTAGAACAAGTCGATATTGCACTAAGTTCTGCAACTGCCGCTCAAGATGCTTGGAAAAACTTAGCGAAAAATGAACGCGCGGCATGTTTACAACGTGCAGCCGACAGCATGGAAGCGCAGCTACAGCCATTAATGGTTTTACTGTGCCGTGAAAGTGGTAAAACCTATGCCAATGCCATTGCAGAAGTACGTGAAGCTGTAGATTTCTTGCGTTACTATGCAGCACAAATGGTGAACCTTGAACCTGCAACACAGATTGAACCATTAGGTACAGTCTTGTGTATTAGCCCGTGGAACTTCCCACTGGCAATTTTCAGTGGTCAAATCGCAGCGGCCTTAGTTACAGGTAATACCGTTATAGCAAAACCTGCCGAACAAACCCCATTGATTGCAACACAAGCCGTGCAAATTTTATGGGATGCTGGTGTACCTAAAGCCGTATTACAACTGTTACCTGGCCGCGGTGAAACTGTCGGTGCGAAGTTAAGTGCAGATGCACGAATTAATGGCATCATGTTCACAGGTTCAACAGAAGTCGCACGTATTTTACAAAAAACTGTTGCTCAGCGTTTAAGCCTAACTGGCCAATCCGTTCCGTTAATTGCAGAAACAGGTGGCCAAAATGCCATGATCGTCGATTCATCTGCACTGACCGAACAAGTTGTGTTAGATGTGGTGAATTCTGCTTACGACAGTGCGGGTCAACGCTGTTCTGCACTTCGTGTACTGTGTGTACAAGAAGACAATGCTGAAACTGTGATCACCATGTTAAAAGGTGCAATGAAACAGCTTCAAGTGGGTCAACCTTATCTCTTAAGTACAGATATTGGCCCTGTGATTGATCGTGAAGCAAAAGGTATTATTGATCAGCATATTGCTAATATGCGTACCAAAGGTCATAAAGTTCATCAAATCATGCGTAATAATGACGAGACGGATTTACAGCAAGGCACTTTTGTACCACCTACCCTAATTGAGCTTCCAAATCTCGATGATTTAAAACGCGAAGTTTTTGGTCCTGTATTACACGTTATTACGTACAAATACGGCGAACTTGATCAACTACTCACGCAAATTAATGCTAAAGGTTATGGCCTCACCATGGGCTTACACACTCGTATTGATGAAACGATTCAAACCGTCATTTCACATGCAGAAGTCGGAAACCTTTACATTAACCGTAATATTGTGGGTGCAGTCGTAGGTGTACAACCTTTCGGTGGCGAAGGTCTTTCTGGAACTGGCCCAAAAGCTGGTGGTCCAATTTATGTGTACCGACTAATGCAACAGTGCAGCCAAAAACAGTTGGCAACACCATACGCGGTTGGCTCAGCTGAAAGTTTGCCAAATCAGCAAGAACTGTACGATGCATTTAAACTTTGGGCAGAAAAAACCTTCCCTCAATTTAAACTTCAGACTCCTGCTGCCTTTTGTGTAGGCCATAGTTATGAACTACAAGGTCCTACGGGTGAAAGTAACCAATATGTGGTACTACCTAGACATCGTGTACTAACAATAGCAGCTCAAGAACAGGATCAGATCCAACAGTTACTTGCGCTATTTAAAGTCGGATGCCAACCTGCTGTACTTCCAGATAATACTTTTATATTAAAGTACTTATCTAGTATGCCAAAGGCTGTAGCAAATCGTATTGCCGTTGTTAGAGACATCCAAAATGGACAATTTGATGCGGTGCTACTCCACGGAACAAAGAACGAACTACTAAGCCTACAACAACATATCGCCAACCGTGATGGTGCAATTATTGGTATTACTCGTTTAGAACCGGGTCAATATGACATTCCACTCGAGCGATTTGTCATTGAGCGTGCAATTAGTATTAATACCGCAGCTGCTGGTGGTAATGCGAGCCTCATGACCATGAGTTAACTTATCCACGCTTCCTCAGAGCAAGGATCGCCGAAGTTGTATACGTACAGCTTCGGTTTTTTTATTCAGTTAAATCCTAAAGTAGTGAGTTTCTTACAACATTTTTAGAATAATTTGACTCTTCAAGTTCAAACTTTGTTACCATCCCTGTTTTGAACATACATGTGATTTTTTCTGTATATGACTTCTTCTTATCAGCAACAACTTGATGCAAAAGTTGAGCGTATTTCAGCGCAATTTGCCGAATTTAATCCTCCTTCATTAGAAGTTTTTGACTCGCCTGAGCAAAACTTTCGTATGCGTGCAGAATTCCGTATTTGGCATCGTAAAGAAGGCGGTATGTTCTATGCAATGTTTGAACGTACTGAAGATGACAAGAAAAAAGTTGTAGAGATTAAAGAGTTCCCTATTGCAGATCAAAGCATTAATGACTTAATGCCGAAGTTACTTACTGCATTGGAAGCAGATCCAATGTTATCTGCACGTTTATTCCAAGTCGATTTCCTCGCAACGCTCAGTGGCGAAATGCTGGTATCTTTGCTTTACCATCGTAAGCTTGAGCCAGAATGGGAAGTGGCTGCCAAAGCTTTGGCTAAAGAATTGAACATTCAACTGATTGGCCGTTGCCGTGGTCAAAAGTTTGTTTTAGAAAATGAATTTGTCGTAGAAGAATTACAAGTATTCGATCGCCAATATAAATACAAACAAATTGAAAATAGCTTTACGCAGCCAAATGCCAAGGTTTGTCAAAAAATGTTGGAATGGGCATGTAATGTTGCTCAGCAGTCCGATAAAGACCTACTTGAGCTTTACTGTGGTAATGGTAACTTTACCCTGCCTTTGGCTTCGCGCTTTAACCGCGTATTAGCAACCGAATTAGCAAAATCATCTGTATATGCAGCACAGTGGAATATCGAGCAAAATGGCGTAGACAACATCCAAGTTGCACGTTTATCTGCCGAAGACTTTACACAAGCCTATAATGGCGAACGTGAATTCCGTCGCTTACAAGAAGCCAATATTGATCTTTCAACTTATGACTTCGACACAGTTTTTGTTGATCCACCACGTGCGGGTATTGATGATGAAACATTAAAACTGATTCAACGCTTCGAACGCATTATTTATATTTCATGTAATCTAGACACTTTACATGACAATTTAAAAACTTTGTCAAAAACTCACAAAGTGACAAAATTCGCAATGTTCGATCAATTCCCTTATACGCATCATGTTGAATCTGGTGTTTTGCTCGAAAAGATTTAAACAAATTATTTCATGTCATCAAAACATTACCCAAAGAGCTTAACATTAAGCTCTTTTTTATTACTTAAAAATAAGCAAGTTAAAATATACAAGCCCCCTATACTTTCTTTATTTCGTTCATGTTCATTAGATTAATCGGAAAATCTAGAGTTCAACTGGTGCTTTTATCACTTTGGTAGACTTGTATTATTTTACAGATTGACTATATTTCGTTCTATCGAAGGTCGTTAATGAAGGCTCTATGAGTTTTTGGCAAAAATTGTTCTCAACTGAACAGGAAAACGGGCATAAAAACCAAATTGCTTGCGTTGAAAATGATTGCTCATGCAAATCTAATGAACAACTTCTAGAAGCGCTTGCAAAAGCAACCGATGAAGATGTCATTCTTGGCATAAAGAAAGTTCTAGCTTCTCGTGGCTATAGTCGTAAAGAGCTCAATGAGCTACAACATCTACCATTGTACTAAATTGTAGATTGTACAAAAAGGCATTTCATCCCCATGAAATGCCTTTTTTAATACCTGCATTTTTGGCAACTCAAACTTAAATGCTTGTGCTTTCCTTGCTAAATGACTGCTTTGTTTATCATTTTTTTCATCTTTTTGTTATGATGATGCCTAATAATGAAAAATTCTAATAAATCAGGGATATTTACAATGAAACTCAATCTATTGATGTTACTCGGAAGCCTCAGTTTTATACTGACTGGATGCCAACGACTACCCGAAGAATGCCAAAACTATTGGACTAACATCGAAAAAATATCCAAGCAGATGCAAATGTCTGATCTTCAAATTAAAACACGTAAACAACAGTTTAAAGAGCAAGTCACAGCCATGAATAAACAAGAAGCAATCGAATACTGTAGCCGACAAAGTAGTTTTCTTAATTTAATGAAAGAATAGCCACCAACCTGCAATTCTCAAAGTAAATCTTCGAACTTCGATACTTTGCTTCCATGTACATAAATTTCTTTAGTTTGAGTCTACAAACACCTTATTGCATGGCTCAAATTCGCTATAAGCCAACATTGGCCCCAATCGCCTCCATGCATCATGTCTGTTCAATGCAGGAATATAAGCACTAGATAATGACCCATCTAAATATAATGCATCATCAACGCCCAGTGCTTCCTTAAAGAAAGTTGCAAACTGATAGAAAGTCACAGGCTGGTTACTAATTACAAAATATAACTGCTGATTTTTCAATCCGACACCATTTCGAATTTTATATGAGCTGGCATCTTTTAAAAAATTAGGATTGATCTGCCCTTGATGGACCAACATTGGGCCTGACTGCGTTGCATAACGTGGATTAAAAGTATTTTTTGCATATTCCGCAGTGCTCTGTAAACGAACTTCCTGATCATTCCAAGCCAACACCCCATTCGGCTGAATCAGAAAGTTACCATAGCCCTGCGTGGCTCTGTTTAAGGCTTGAAGTTGCTGGCCATCTTCAACATATAATCCAACTGCCGAATAATCGCTGTGAAACATTCCTGCATTCATTGCAAAACTTAAGGGCTGACATGCTTGACGCATTCGCTTAGCCAAATGCGTTAAAGTCGCATAAGGCTCACCATTGCTCTGATACAAATGTAAGCTGAGGGCTTTAAAATTTTTGACTTTCACAACATCTGCCTGAATAGGTTCAGACACACGCCACTGCTCTATATCAGCATCTGCTTGTAGCGCCATACTTATGCCGACCCAACTCAACACAAGGCCATACCATAGCGTCGGTTTATACATGCTGTTCACCTGTCAAATGCTCAAACAAAGTCTAGCCTAAAGAGTCGATTAATTCACAAAAAAGAAGTAGACTAAAAGCCTAACAATACACTTGTAACTTTATTGGCGAACGTAGACATGCATCAGCAGAGCAGACGGTTTCCTTTAGGGGCACATTTAATCGTCAAACATTTTGGTTATAGTCATCACGGCATTTACGCAGGTCGTGGCAGAGTAATTCATTACTCTGGATTCGCGCATCTATTTAAAAAGCATCCCATTGAAATCACTTCAATTGATGAATTTAGCCGTGGCAAACATATCGACGTTCAGCACTATAGCCAACCTAAGTTTACTGGTCGTCGAGTTGTTCGCCGTATGCGTTCACGTATGCACGAAAACCATTATCACCTCATTACCAATAACTGTGAGCATTTGTGCACATGGGCAATCACAGGCGTCGAAAGTAGCCCACAAGTGTACCGTATGATGAATCGCCTCACGACGATTGGCTATGTCAGCTCTGCAATGAGCTTTATGAATAGCATGTTCTTAACGCTTACTACAACTAGCTTTGCACTTGTGTTGTATATTAAGAAAAAATTACGCGATAAAGCCAATCATAGACTGAAACAGTATTTCGATTTTCGCAATCAGCAACAAAAGAATCGCTAAGTCACATTCGAATTATACTGCAACTATTCACCTACTATTTTTGAATAGGTATAGCCCAAATATCCGTTACATCATGACGATTAAAATGCCTTATTTTTCTTAAGTTTTATAGACTGATTCCACTTAAAATCATAAGCTTGTGCTATCGACATTGTAGTTTTAGCGTTTGGGTCTTTTATGATGCTTCAGTTTAATGCAGATCAGCTCAAAGTTATTCAACTGCGCGAAGGCTATCATGCATGTTTAGCCCCTGCAGGAAGTGGTAAAACTGAAGTCCTCACCGAGCGTATTGTGCAAGCTCTAGCGCGTAATGTAAAAGCCGATGATATTTTATGTCTGACTTTTACCAACCGTGCAGGCTTAAATATGCGAGAGAAAGTCACTGCTCGCTTGGCTAAAAATTTTCCACAATTGTTTATTGGCAATCTACATGCCTTTTGCTTCAAATTATTAATGAAGCACTATGACAGCCAGCATCGTGACTTAATCAATGAAGAACTGCAAAAACGCCTCATACGCCAAGCCTTAGAACAATTAAATGCATTACTCATTCAGCCACATCATGAGGTTTTGGTTCAGTTACAACATTGTTTAACCCGCTATGAGCTTAAAGCAAATGCACTCGATGGCTTTGATCCTCAAGCACTCAACTACTGCCATTACAGTATTTTTAAAAATGAAGATCCATACGCTCTATGGAATATGGAAGCGATTCGCAATTTATGTTTGCCCTTAATCTCTGAAGCACGGCATTTTTTAAAACCTGAACAGAAAAGTTATATTCGAAGCCGCTTACGTACCCTTGATCAGAACATTCCTGATCACTGCGTTAAATATGCATTTGTCTTGGCGGTATATTTTAATGAGGCTTATCAAGCACTCAAAAAACACTATCATTTTTATGATTATGATGACCTTATAATAGATGCGCTCGTGCTACAAAATCAGCCTAAGGCCAAACGCTATGGATGGATTCAAATTGATGAAGTACAAGACCTCTCGCCTTTGCATTGGCTTTTGGTCGACCATCTCACTGCCAAAGATGCCCATATTTTAATTTTAGGTGATGTCAATCAATCGATTTATCGTTTTCAAGGTGCATCTGTAGAATTAACCCAAGAGCGCTTAGGGCAAAATGTACATGTATTGGAAGAAAACTACCGTAGTCCAGACAATCTCGTTCAACTGTCTAATCAGTACATGGCATCTAGCCTAGATTCAACCTATAAAATCACAGCACGTGCCCACAAAAAAGCACATCCACGTGCCTTACTGCACTTGCACCGTGAATTTGATACTGAACATACAGCCGACCTCATTCGTCATATTCACATGCTCAACCAAAAAGATGAATCTACCGCCGTTTTGCTGTCGACCAATCGTCAAGCCGATGCCTTTTCAGATCAACTCAATCAGCAAGAGTTAAGGCATTTTTTTGTTGCACAAAATGATTTGTTAAGCCGTGAGTTTTATTTAGACTTTATGGCCTTTGTGAGTGCATTAAAAGACCCTGAAAATCGTTTGGCCTGGGCGCGTCTGTTGTGGCGCTTTGGCAATATTCAGCACTATAAACCTACACATTTAAAAGAGACTGAAGCACAATTTGCTACTATTCAGTTGGTTCATGAACTACGCGAGCATGGTTGTTGGCTCAATAATTTCATTAACATTAGCGACTGCTATCAGCATCAACAGCAGTGTTTAATCCAACATATACAAAACAACAGCTTTGCCTATTTTGATACAGAAACCACCGGGCTTGATCTCGCCCTAAATGATATTGTTCAAATTGCAGCTGTTACGCAAGATCAAGAGCTTAATTTATATTGCCTATCGGATCAGGACTTAAGCGAAAGTTATAAAATTCATGGGATTGATGCGTCTGTACTGGCAAAACATGGTTTAGATGCCAAACAACAGCTACATACATTTATGCAATTTAGTCATGACAAAGCACTGATTGCTCATAATTTAAAGTTTGATCAGGCCATGCTGACTGAGAATTTAAAGCGTTATGCACCCGAATTATCAGACATATTTTTTAGCCAACATAAATTTTGTACGCTAGAACTGACGCGCCAGCTGTTTCCAAATTTAGACAGCTATAAACTTGGGCATTTATTGGCACATTTTAAATTAGACGGCGAAAACAGCCACAATGCCTTAGATGATGTAAAAGCAGGTCGCGCACTATTAAACCCCTTACTGGCTAAAATTCAACAGAATGAAACAGCGCTAAGTGCTTATATCGCACAAGCTGAAAAATGCTTAAACGTATTTAACCAAAACTTTAGCCCGCTCTGGAATTTGGCACAATATAGTATACGGCGTAATGGTAATTTTAAAATTCAGCAACTATTTAAGCTTTATACACACTATATGCAAGCATTTAATCCTCAGCTTTATGAAGCGCATATAGATACAAGTATTGAACAACTTCGAGTCAAACTGCTCAACCATGCAAATTATCATTTTGAGCATATTCATAACCCGTATCAATATTTTGATGAAGCGATTCCCTTCTATCAAACCGCAAAAGAGTCTGATCTCATCACTCCAAATGATCAACTAATTGTCAGTACGATTCATCGCTCCAAAGGGCTTGAGTTTGATCATGTCATTTTGCCAGACTTAACCCATCAAAATTTCCCTGGCTATATGGTCGTCAAAAAACAAAATAGTGAATCACAGCTCCATCAAAATGAAGGTCATCAGCTGTATAAAGAACAAAAGCGCTTGTTATATGTCGCCATTACCCGCGCCAAACAGAGCCTGACCATTGGTAGCTATAATCTTAAAAGCATTGAACAAAGCTGGTATAAGCCGCGACACTATAAAATCACTAGTTTCATGCATAAACATCAAGCTAACTTTGAGTCGATTTAATCCATATATCTAAATTTGAACGCATTCAATTGAGCGATACCAAAATCGCTCAATTTCGCTCACCATAAACCCTAAAGTAGATTTCCTTTGGCTGTCGCACTCACTGGTGGTGGTAGCTCCAAATCCAAGGAACTCAGCATTTCACGCTCTACCCCACGCACTATGGCATCCAAAGCCAAGTCATTTTCTTGCACACCAAAGGGTTCTTCTAGCTCTGCGCTTAATGCATCTAGACCTAAAAACAAATAGGCGATCAGCGCCACGATAATGGGTGTCCATACGCCAAGACTAGTGGCTAAACTAAAAGGCAAAATAAAGCAAAATGAATATACCGCGCGATGCAACAACACCGAATATGAAAATGGTAAAGGTGTTGATGAAATCCGATCGCAACCAGCGTGAATATCCCCCAAAGCCACCACATGCTGGCTGATGGTTTGGTAAATAATATCGCTGATAGTGCCTTGCTGATATAAATTGGCTAAGTCCTGCTGCACCAATTCAAGTAAATATTGGGGTGCATTAAAATGGTTTTGAAGTTTGTGCCATTGCTGATCATTCAATCCTAAGGCCACTTGCGTTTGGCTAAAGTACATATCTTGCTTACGCAAACGATCACGTAATAAAGCACTAAACTGCATGACTCTCAGCATCATCAATTGGCGTGAAGTCTCAGGCAACACATGGCTATCGCGACAGATATGACGCGTTTGAGCAATCAATGCTCCCCATAATTTACGGCCTTCCCACCAACGGTCATAGCAAGCTGTATTTCGAAAACTCAGAAAAATCGAAAGAATCACACCAAAAATTGTAAATCCAATGGCAGGTACTTCAGGCATATTCACATAATGGCGTGCATTTAAATACACCAAACTAGCCGATATTAGGACCACAATAGCCAGTGCAGGCACAACTTTGGGTAAAATTGTGCCATGCCAAGCAAATAACAGTTTAAAACTATTGGCTTTATCTCGAACAATCATCTGCTCACCTTAGATTAAGATTCCACAAAAAAGCCCAACCGAGGTTGAGCTTTTGAATCAAGATCGGAGGTAAACCTCATACATGTTGTACACTAGTTTTCACTCATCATGCCTTTGGCTACCCTTTCATTTGATGGTGTAAATTATTTACCTGGCTTGAAGCTGTCTTTTAAGTCCAAAATGCGGTTAAACACAGGTTTTTCATTGCTGTAATCGTGTTGATCTGCAACAAAATAACCTTCACGTTCAAATTGGAAACGATCTTCAGCTTGTACTTGTGCCAATGAAGGTTCAACTACAGCTTCCACAATCGTTAACGAATTTGGATTTAAGTTTTCTAAGAAATCTTCACTGATTTCAGGATCTGCTTCTGTAAATAGACGATCGTAAATACGAACTTCTGCTGTTACACCTTTGGTTGCAGAAACCCAATGTACAACGCCTTTCACTTTACGCCCTTCAGGGTTTTTACCTAAAGTTTCAGGATCAATTGAACATTTCAGCTCAACCACTTCACCATTTTCATCTTTAATCACTTCGTCGCACTTAATCACGTACGCATGACGTAACCGAACTTCACCACCCGGAATTAAACGTTTAAAGCCTTTTGGTGCAACTTCTTCAAAGTCCTTACGGTCAATGTAAAGCTCAGACGTTAACGGAATTACGCGCTCGCCCATATCTAGGTTTGGATGACGTGCATGTACCAAGTCCATGTCTTGTGGCAAGTTGGTTAACGTCACTTTCAGTGGATTTAACACCGCCATTGCACGGCTTGCTGTATTTTCTAAAGATTGGCGAATACAGAATTCAAGCATGGCAACATCGACAATACTGCCATCCACTTTAGTTACACCAACGCGCTTACAGAACTCACGTAAGCCTTCTGCTGTAAAACCACGACGACGCATACCCACAACTGTTGGTAAACGTGGATCGTCCCAACCATTTACAAAACCACCATCCACTAAACGACGTAATTTACGCTTAGAAGTAATGGTGTAGTCGACATTTAAACGGCTAGATTCGTACTGACGTGGTACTGCAGGTGATTTAACTTTTTCTACAACCCAGTCATAGAATGGACGGTGATCTACAAACTCTAATGTACACAATGAATGCGTAATGCCTTCAATCGCATCGGATAAAGGATGCGCATAATCGTACATTGGGTACATTTTCCATTTATCACCTGTTTGGTGATGTTCAGAATGCAGTACACGGTACAAAATTGGATCACGCATGTGAACGTTTGGAGATGCCATATCAATTTTGGCACGCAGTACAGCTTTACCTTCGCCAAGTTCGCCATTACGCATTTGCTCAAAACGTGCAAGGTTTTCTTCAACCGACGCATCACGTTGTGGAGAGTTTTTGCCTAAATCGACAAAATTACCGCGATTTAAACGAATTTCTTCAGGGCTTTGCAAATCTACGTAAGCATCGCCTTGTTCAATCAGTTGCACAGCCCATGTATACAGCTGGTCAAAATAGCTTGATGCATAGCGTGGTTCGCCATTCCAATCAAAACCTAACCATTTTACGTCGTTGGCAATACCATCTACGTATTCTTGCTCTTCTGCATCAGGGTTAGTGTCATCAAAGCGAAGGTTACATAAACCTTCAAACTCTTGTGCAATACCAAAGTTTAAGCAAATTGCTTTTACATGGCCAATATGTAGATAACCATTTGGTTCTGGTGGGAAGCGCGTAACAACTTGTTTTGAACGGCCAGTAGCCAAATCGTCCGTAATAATTTGACGAACAAAATCTAAGCCAGGCTGTTGTTCTTGCTGCGCAGCATCGACAGACGCATTATTACTTGGTGTCGGGTTATTTGGCAGTGTTGAAACAACATCATTCGGCTTCATAGTTAAAAAATCACTTTTGATGAAAAAAATATAGGGATAAATTGGGTTTGTTAAACCTTCATCATTCTAGCTGATCTGCCAGATGATTTATGAATGTTTTACAGCCCCTTAAACGATATTTGATCTATTTTACAAAGAAAATAACGTTTTTACTTGCCTTGTAGTTTACAGTTTGCTTATGCTTCTCACAACCAAAAAACCCATGGCTTTGTTGTCCATGATTAGGAGATTACACAATGAGTTTTCCTCAAGTCGAATTAAACACCAATAAAGGTCGTATTGTTCTTGAGCTTAACAGTGAAAAAGCACCAAAAACTGTAGCTAACTTCTTAGAATACGTTCGTGACGGTTTCTATGACGGCGTG
This sequence comes from Acinetobacter sp. SWAC5, assembly GCF_003419885.1. Classification (NCBI taxonomy): domain Bacteria; kingdom Pseudomonadati; phylum Pseudomonadota; class Gammaproteobacteria; order Moraxellales; family Moraxellaceae; genus Acinetobacter; species Acinetobacter sp. SWAC5. The sequence goes on along the minus strand of NZ_QUWR01000003.1, from coordinate 47,235 downwards.
ATTTTCCACCGCGTAATCGACGGATTCATGATCCAAGGTGGCGGTATGGATGAAAACTTTAAAGAAAAAGCAACACGCGATGCAATTGAAAACGAAGCTGACAACGGCTTAACCAATGACCTTGGTACAATTGCAATGGCACGTACACAAGCACCTCACTCTGCTTCTGCACAATTCTTTATTAACGTTGGCAACAACTCTTTCCTTAACCACTCTGGCAAAAATGCTCAAGGTTGGGGTTATGCAGTATTTGGTAAAGTAACTGAAGGCCTAGACGTAGTTAACGCAATTAAAGGCGTTCGTACAGGTAACCGTGGTTACCACGCTGACGTTCCGCTTGAAAACGTAGTGATCGAATCTGCAAAAATCATTGCTGAATAAAAAACGTCCTCTCCATTCTTTATGAGTTTTAAAGCATCGCTTTAAAATGGAGTAATGAAAAGGTTTCTCTATTTAGAGAAACCTTGAGGATGATAAGGAAAAGATTTGTGACCTATCTGTTTATCGCTGATTTACATTTGTCACCCGATCACCCTCGACTCGTTCGGGGGTTTTTGGATTTATTAGAACACTATAAAACCCAGCAAACCCAGCTGTATATTTTAGGCGACTGGTTTAATGCGTGGATTGGCGATGACTACAGTGCCCCATGGCTAGATGAAATTGTACAAGCCTTGCAAAGTTTTCATGCATCAGGCAATCAGGTTTATTTTGTTGTAGGTAATCGTGACTTCGCCTTAGGGCAAAAGTTTCTGAACCAATTCCATGGTACTTTGCTCAAAGAAATCTCTACGCTACAAATTGGCAATACACGGTATCGCATTGAACATGGTGATCTCCTTTGCACCGATGACCTATCCTACCAACGCTTTCGTAAAGTAATTCGTAACCCACTCATTTTAGGCTTACTCAAAAAAACACCTTTAAGCTTCCGACAAAAATTAGCACATGGCTTTCGCAAAAAAAGCCAACAAGCCAATCAAATTAAAAGCTATGAAGTGATGGATGTGAATCAACAGGCCGTTGAAAATGCTTTGGCTCATGTCGATGTATTAATTCATGGTCATACACACCGCCCAGCCATTCACCAAGTTGCACATAAACAACGTATTGTATTAGGCGACTGGCGTGCACATGAGGCGCAAATTTTAGAAATATCCCCTCAAAATCATACAAGCCCACCATCCTTAAAACTCAGCACATGGTCGTATTAAATTTACACCAGTTTCGACATTCCTCATCACATAGCAAATTTCGTATCTAAATGCTTTAAATTCAACAGTGCGTTTACTACTATTCAAAAATTGAGTCATAAGTTCTCAAAGCAATAAAAACTGCCGAATGACAGTTTTTATTGCTTATTCAAATGTGTACGATTAAGCTGCAATTTCAGCTTGCTTCGCTACAGGGCTATTACCAATTTGCCAAACATAAGGTAAGGCCGTTTGATTAACCACCCAGTCCCCAATCACCTTTTGCTTATAAATAAGTGGGTTATGTGAAGATACCACACGTGCATTACGCCAGAAACGATCCAGTTGCTTAGCCGTACTACTGGCCGATGCACCCAAGCTGTTAAATAATTCTGTACTTAAATTAAGCACCAATTCAGAGATAACAACCTGACCTTGGGATGACTCTAATTCAGCACGGTCATTGGCCTGTTGCTCGAAGGTGACATCCGACTGAAAATGACTCAGATAAGCATCATCCAAAGCTTTTGCTGTGGCTAATGTAATGGCTTCACTGGCATAGGCTTGAGCTGAAGCTTTACCAATGACTTGTAAAATTTGCGCATCATCACGGACCAAGTCTGCATTACCGTGACTAAAGATTCGTGTACGCTGACGAACTTCTTCGCTAAAGGTTGCCACTGCGCTGTGTGCAATACCTGCCAAAGTCGCGAGATGCACCACTTGATAGAATGCAGTTTGGTACTTAAAACGTTGCTCAAATGGCAAAATGTGATCGCGTTCAATGGCCACATCTTGAATGGTTAAAGTACCACTCCCCGTGGTTTTCTGGCCAAAACCATCCCAATCATCGCTAATTTTTACCCCTGCATCCTTTGTAGCAACTGCTGCAATCACATGCTGATTTTGGGTTTCATCCAAAGCAAAAAGATCAATCCAATCCGCAAAAATAGTGCCGGTTGAATAATACTTTTGCCCATTCACACTTAATTGTCCATCTTGATTGGCCGTCACTCGTGTAGCAACATCACCAATTTCAACTTGGCCAATTTCCGTCCAAGCATTGCCCACCAAATCACCCTGTACAAAACGCTTAAACCATATCGTTTGATCTTGATCTTTATGCGCATTTAATCGGTCTTCGACAAAGGCAAAATGCCCACGCAGTGCTTGCACCACATTTGAATCGGCTTTCGCTAATTCAATCAATAGGCGAAACAGTTGCTGTTGAGATAGTCCGTCACCACCAAATGCCGTTGGTACACGTACTGCACCAAAGCCTACTTGCTTTAGAGCTTGAATAGCGTCAAATGGTAGCTTACGCTGCGTTTCACGCTCTAATGCACTAAAGCAATCTGCTGAAAAATAGGACGAAATTTTGTCGCAACCTGCTCGTAATCAGCACCGAGTGATAAATTTTGATTATTTTGAATGCTCATATTTAATTCCTCTTAGCTCCAAGCATGACGGGGTAAAGCAACACCATTAAGATAATAATTTCCAACAAGATTTAATTTCCAACGTACAGGGTCATGTAGCGTATGGGTACGGGCATTGCGCCAATGACGATCTAAATTCAGCTCAGATAAAGTTGAACGTGTACCTGACAACTCAAACAGCTTATTGGCTGCCAAAAGTGCAATTTCAGTGGTCAGCACTTTAGATTCAGCCGTGAGTAAAGTCGCTTGAGACACCGTTTCTTCTGTAGGTTCTTGCAAAGCTTTATCAATTGCCACTGCAGCTAAATCTAATACAGCCTCTGCTGCACGTAATTTAATTTTTATTTCACCAATATTGGCAATGGTATATGGGTCTTGTACAGCCTGCTCTAAACCCGAATCAATCCAAGGACGAGCATGCTGACGCACGTAGTCAATGGTTTCTTGAATCGCACCGCGTGCAATACCTGCATCGACCGCAGATTGAATAAATTGTGAAATTGCACCAGCAACTGTAGGACGCTCAAATGCCTGATGGATTGGTACAACATACTTTAAATCAACTTTCACATTGTCTAAAAGCACTGAACCACTGACAGTTGTACGTTGCCCAAAGCCACTCCAGTCATTAATGATAGTTAAGCCTGGTGTGTGTTGTGGCACTAAGGCTGCATAAGGTTTTCCATCATTAACTGCAACCACGGGAACCCAATGCGCAAGTAAGGCCCCTGTTGCAAAGAATTTTTGCCCATTAATAAGGGCATGATCTGCTTCAAAATCGATACGCGTAGTGAGCTCAGCCACGTTTTTTGAACCTTTTTCCGAAAATGCATTGCCAAAGCGTTTGCCTTGTAATACTTGCTCAAAGAAAAAAGCTTGTTGCTCAGGTTGAGCATCTAAGCGAATATGCTCTACAAAAGCCCAGTGGTTTTGGGCAATTTGCCCCAAAGAAGAGTCTACACTCGAAATAATTTTGACGACTTCTGCCAGCGTCTTATAACTTACGCCTGCACCGCCAAACTCACGTGGTACGTTAATCCCCCATAGCCCAGAGGCAGAATAGCGTTGTACCTCTTGTAAAGGTAAGCGTCTTTCATGGTCACGCTTTGAAGCCTCTTTGGCAAATTCATGTGCCAAAGTTTCAGCAATTGCTATTGCTTCTTCATCGCTACGAACCACATTGGCTAAATCGTCAGAATGATAAAAATCACGAGGAATATTTTGTGCATCTTTTAATTTAATTTCAATTTTTGATGTCATTTTTTCAATGCTCAAATGGTTATTTATAATTAAGCTAGCACTTTTTATTTTGATTTTTTATATATTAATCTTCAAACCAAATCACTTTATTTAAAATACAAAATACCGATATATTTTATTTCATAATAATGTCATTCTTCCTTACAATTTAATAATAATTAAACATAAATCTCAAATAACCAAAAAACAACAATCCACAAATTAAACATATATTTCAATATCTTAAATAAATATTAAGTTAATTTTAAAGACTTATTTATAAATCACAATTATTGCTATATCAATTATATGATAAACATTCATTTTTTTATTCATAACGTATCCGTATATTTTTCTTAATATAAAAGCAAGCTCTACATATAGATTACATGATGACAAAACAAATTCGCTTTAATGCCTTTGAAATGAATTGCATTGCCCACCAATCGCCTGGTTTATGGCGACATCCGCTTGACCGCTCTACCGAATACAAAGATTTAGAATACTGGACTGACTTAGCCAAAATTTTAGAACGTGGCATCTTTGATGGTGTTTTTATTGCCGATGTCTTAGGTATTTACGATGTTTATCATGGTTCAGCTGAACACGCTTTAACAGGTGCAGTACAAGTCCCTGTCAATGATCCCTTGCAAATTGTACCAGCAATGGCTGCCGTAACTCAGCACTTAGGATTTGGGGTAACGACCTCTATTTCATTCGAACATCCATATCCATTTGCACGGCGTATGAGTACCTTAGACCATCTTACCAAAGGCCGTGCTGGCTGGAATATCGTGACATCTTATTTAGAAAGTGGCTCAAAAAATTTAGGCCTAAAAACTCAAGTCAGCCATGACAATCGTTATGACATTGCGGATGAATACTTAGAGGTTTTATATAAGCTTTGGGAAGGTTCTTGGGAAGATGATGCTGTCTTACGTGATAAGCAAAAAGGCATCTTTGCAGATCATACAAAAGTTCACCCTATTCAACATGAAGGGCAATATTTTAGCGTACCAGGCATTCATATTTGTGAACCGTCACCGCAGCGTACTCCCGTTTTATATCAAGCTGGCGCATCAGCACGTGGGCAAAAATTTGCCAGTCAAAATGCTGAATGTGTGTTTATTTCTGCACCAACACAAGTCGCTGTTAAAAAATTAGCTTCAGGTATTCGCCATAATTTAGCCCAAGAAGGCAAAGATCCAAACTCTGTACTGATCTACACCATGTTGGCAATTGTGGTAGATGAAACTGATGAAAAAGCTCAAGCTAAATTTCGTGAATATCAACAATATGGCAGTTACGATGGTGGCTTGACGCTTGCATCGGGTTGGTCAGGTGTCGATTTTGCTCAATTTAAAGCCACAGACCAAGTCGAATATATTCAGACCAATGCCATTCAATCAATGTTGCAGTCTTATGTTGAAGCAGATCCAAATAAAGTGTGGACCATTGAAGAAATTGCACACTGGACCAGTGTCGGTGGTAATGGGCCTGTCATTGTTGGCTCACCAACAACGGTTGCAGATCGACTGCAAGAGTGGATTGATGTGACAGGAATTGATGGCTTTAACCTCGCATATATTTTGGCTCATCAGAGCTTTGAAGATGTTGTGACTTATATTGTTCCCGAATTGCAACGTAGAGGCGTTTATCCAACAGCATATCGTGAAGGCACCTTACGCGAGAAGCTGTTTGCACAAGGACCAAGACTTCCAGATGAGCATCGTGCAGCGCAATATCGCCACCGTAATTCAGCACCCAAAACAAACACCAAGCCTTGAAGCGGATACTGTCAGCGTATAGCACGACATAAATTCAAGCATAAAAAAACGGTAACTATTCAAGTTACCGTTTTTTGAAATACTGTATAAACAGTATTTTGATATCAGATTAATGACTTAAGCGATACAATTGATTTGGACCAGTATAAAAACTTTTACCATCCAAATTTAAAGCAAAAGTTTCGCCAGTTTCTAATTCAATCATTTGACCTACATCCACCCAAACAAAACCATTCGGTGTATTTTGTTGGCGTTGCATAGGTACCAATTTCACATTAATTTGACCGCCATTTGACTGGCTGGCAATATGCCATTCATTTAATTTTTTCATTACAATTACTCAAAGTTGAGCATTTGTGACAATCACGCAAAGAGATAAATTAACGCAGATAGAGGAATTATTCTGTATTACTAACTACTAGATGCAATCTAAGCAACTCACTTAGATTTTATATAAATCACAAACCGCTATATAAATAGAAAAGCAGGAACAATACCCGCCTATTAGTTATTCTTTTATACATTTTTTAACTTAACAAAGCAAATTTAACTTGTAACATTTTTTAAACAATCAGTATAAAAGCGCTTATTTTTTTCTTATTCTTCACTGTTTTATTCAATCGCTTTAAAAAATATTGTGTTTTATTACAGGTGCTTTCATGCCTAAAATTCAAGACATGAAAGCGCATAATGTGTGCAATTCAGCATTACAATTTTAACGCTCGACTGCTTAATAACCTGCAGAAACTTGTACCTCTTCTACATCTGGTTTGTAACGCTGAAGCAAAGTTCTTAGCGACTGCATTAATACACTGGTATCTACACCGACTGCTACAAACTCTGTACCTAAGGCTAAATACTGCTCGGTTGCTTCATGTTGTGTAGACAAGATACCTGCTGCTTTACCAGATGCACGAATGCACTGAATAGCATCAATCACGGCTTTTTGTACTTCAGGGTGGTTCGGATTACCTTCATAGCCCATTGTTGCAGATAAATCTACTGCACCAATAAAAATACCATCAATCCCTTCTACTTTTAAAATATCGTCTAAATTGGCAAGCCCTTCTACAGACTCAATTTGAATTAATAAACAAATATTTTCATGTGCAGTTGCATAATAGTCAGGGATACTGTTCCAGCGTGTTGCACGTGCTAATGTAGCCCCTACGCCACGCACACCTTCTGGCGGATAACGAACTGCTTTAACCATCAGTTCAGCTTGCTCAACCGACTCCACCATTGGAATTAACAAAGTCTGTGCGCCAATATCTAATAATTGCTTTATCAATTGCACACTACCAATCGGCGGGCGGACTACTGCTTGTGAAGGATAGGCTGCAATACTTTGCAACTGTGATAAGGTTGTACGCAAATCACTCGGCGCATGCTCACCATCAATGAGTAACCAATCGTAGCCGGCATTGGCAGCAATTTCTGCCCCATAAGCATCTGCAAGCCCAACCCAGAGGCCAATTTGCTGCTGAGTTTTTAATTTACGTTTAAAGTGGTTTGTGTAATCTATCATTTACTTGCTCAGTGCAGGAGAAGAGACATCCTTTGATTAAACGCCTTTTGGTAGATTCTGCCAATAGAGATTTTATATCAATTCATTGCTCAAAGTTATTAATAGAATACTTGTAGTAAACTGTAAATATTGAGATTATTAGAAAAATCAAACTTATCATTGAAACAATGAAATTAGACTTTTCTAAAACCAATAAAATTTTCAATATTTTTCTAATACTGCTTTTTATTGTCATACTTATTGATCTCGACCCTGCACTCACATACGTGATCTCAATCATTAAAACCCCATTGCTACTCATTTACTTAGTAAGCACAGCTTTAATACTGTATGAATTTTTACATAAATTTCACGGCCATTTGAATGAAAAAAACCGACTAAAAAGCGCACATAAAGATATACAAGATACATTGAACCAATTAAGTCATGATGAAAAATACTTTTTGTCTCTATTTACAGAAAAACAAGTACTTGAACTGGGTTTTGACCCTAAAAATCCAACGATTCAAATATTACTAAGCCAAAAATTAATCATTGATTTAAATAAATTTGAAGGTGCTAAAAAACACTACCGAATTCATCCAAATGTATATAGATATTTAAGAACTCACCCCAAAGTTTTATATTAAAATAAAATCATTATTTTAGACCGTTCTGGAAGGCTTCATCATGGATTTGCTCAATATTTCAAAAAGTCGTTATACCACTAAAGCTTACGACCCAAACAAGAAAATTCCACCAGAACAATTTGCACGTTTACTTGAAATTCTTCGTTTGACACCCTCTTCTATCAATATTCAACCTTGGCACTTTTTTATTGCCGATCATAGTGCCGCGAAAGAACGTATTGCAAAAGCCTTGGTGGGTAAATATGCCTACAATGCACCAAAAGTACTCGACTCATCACATACCATTTTATTTTGTACCCAAGCCGATATTAGCGAAACGCACCTTGAGCACTTACTGAGCCGTGATGAAGCAAGCGGACGCTTTAAAGATGAGCAAGCCAAACAAGGGCAAAAAGACAGCCGTACGGGCTATGTGAATTTTTATCGCAACGAAAAAGGTGATATTCAGCGCTGGGCCGAAAATCAGACCTTTATTGCCCTTGGCCAAATGCTTTTAGCTGCAGGTATTGAAGGTGTGGATGCAACACCAATTGGTGGTTTTGATGAGGATATTATAAGCGATGAGCTACAGCTTGTTGAGAAAGGTTTAATTCCCTCCGTATTATTAACCTTGGGCTACCGCAGTGAAAAAGACTTCAACGCCAAACTACCTAAATCACGCCTGAGCCAAGAAGAAATATTCACCAAGCTATAATATTTTCAATAAAGCGACGAAAGGGGGATTATTCCCTCTTTCATGTCATTTTAGGACTTATTTTTTAAACATAAATCGAGTATATTTTGCGCAACTTAATATCTTGGTCAATTATCATGTTTGTTGCACCTAAATTACCGATGAAATTTTATTGCGCTTCATGTAAATCCATTTATCTACAACCCTACCAAGCAAAAGCGCGCCTTTTTTATCCACACTGCCCTCAATGTCAGCAACCTGGACAATTACAAGGCACAGTAGAGACACAAGACTTTATTAAACACCCCATCCCCCTCATCAAAAGCTATTTACAAGGCTTCAGCCGATCTTTAAATAGTTAAAATATTCTTTTAAAAATAATGCTTTAGCCAAAACATAAATCTATGTGTTTATTTTTTGGCCTATATTTTGCTTTTTATTAAATACTTTTATATTCAATCAAGGGGAATACTCATGTCTATGCTGTTTAACCTACCAATGAAGTTTGAATGTACCCATTGTAATACCTGCTATATGCACCCTTATCAAATACAAGAACACCATTACCCTGCTTGCCCTCAATGTAAGGCACAAGGTCAATTACTTGGCATTGCTGAAACAGGCGATTTAATACAAAATCCTATTCATGCGATGAACAGCTACTTGTCATGGGTCAAAAGTAAATTAACGCCACATAGTCACTAAATGACTTAAGTAATGCGTTGAGTTAATGCTTAACGACAATAAAAATAATGCAAAAAGAATAATCTAGAAAATGTAACAGCCTACAGTAAATCATGCATAACTTCCTCCAGTTATGCATGATTTTTTACATCGCATAGGCCAAGCACAAAACACTACTTAAGCCTAAAGCTAAACCCAAAGCAACAATGGGCTTCACACGCTCTTTAAAGATAAATAATCCACTGAGCACACCGAGCATCACCACCAATACATTCATGCCTGCAAATACGACTGCTGGCGAATCTTTCAATAACATATGTGCTTTCACATATAAGGCAATATTGGCAAAATTTAATACGCCAAGTAGTAAACCTGCTCCAATATTTTGCCATGTTCCCATACTTTTATATTTAACAATGATGTATAGCATGGACAAAACAAAGGCAAAAATAAACATCAAATTCAGTGTCACTGAAAATTGTAAACCCAAGCCTGTCGTATATTTCAGCAATACATCTATGAGTGCATAACCTACCCAAACCGCTAAAAGCGAAATAAAAGCCATCGGTTTTGCACCATGATTCAACTGTTTGCTTTTATGTGAATCTAATATACAAAATACGGCGCAAACCCCCATGATAATGCCCAAAATTTTCAGCTGATTAAAGGCTTCATGAAAAATGAAATACGCTGCCAGCAATGACAACACCACCGATAAACGCTGGGCAATTTCGGTTTTTAAAATACCTGCGCTTTGCAATGATTTAGACAAACAGAAAAAAATTGCAGGGAGCAATATGCCTAAAACGGTAATCAACCACCATGGTGTATGCTCGACTGACACATGGACTAAATCTGGCTTAAACCATAAATAGGTCAATACACTGGCCATCGCATAATTCCATGCAATCATTTGCATTGGAACTAAGCCTCGATCTCGGCATATTTTTAAGATTATAGATACCGCCACACTGCACAGCGCAGCTGCAAATATCAATTCCATGATGGTGTATCCTCTATCAAGCGATATTTTATATTTTTTCTTATCAATACAAGAAAAGCCCACATATTGTGGGCTTTTGCTGATAAATAATCTATGACAAATTATTTATAACGATCAACCATTTTCTCTAAAGAAATCGGGCGGATCTTGTCAGCGTTGCCAGCTGTACCAAATGCTGTGTAACGGTCTACACAGATTTGTTTCATTGCATCAACAGTTTGAGCAAAGAATTTACGCGGGTCAAATTCGCTTGGTTTTTCAGCCATCATACGGCGCATTGCACCAGTAGACGCTAAACGCAAATCTGTATCGATGTTGATTTTACGAACACCGTGTTTGATTGCTTCAACCAATTGCTCAACAGGAACACCATAAGTTTCTTTGATGTCGCCGCCATATTGGTTAATGATTGCAAGCCATTCTTGAGGAACAGAGCTTGAACCATGCATTACAAGATGCGTGTTTGGCAATGCCGCATGAATTTCTTTAATACGGTCAATCGCTAGGATGTCGCCTGTAGGTGGACGCGTGAACTTGTAAGCACCGTGTGACGTACCTACTGCAATAGCAAGCGCATCTACATTCGTATCCGCAACGAATTGAGTTGCTTCTTCAACAGAAGTTAAAAGCTGTGAATGGTCAAGAACGCCTTCTGCGCCTACGCCATCTTCTTCACCAGCCATACCAGTTTCTAGGCTACCTAAACAGCCAATTTCACCTTCAACTGATACGCCGCACGCATGCGCCATTGCAACTGTACGACGAGTTACGTCTACGTTGTATTCGTAAGTTGTTGGTGTTTTGCCGTCTGCACCCAAAGAACCGTCCATCATTACTGATGAGAAACCTAATTGGATAGAACGCTGACATACGTCAGGGTCTGTACCATGGTCCTGATGCATTACAACAGGAATATGCGGCCATTCTTCAATTGCTGCCAAAATAAGGTGACGTAAGAATGGAGCGCCTGCATATTTACGCGCACCAGCAGAAGCTTGTACGATTACAGGTGAATTCGTTTCGTCTGCGGCCAACATGATAGCGCGCATTTGTTCTAAGTTGTTTACGTTAAACGCTGGTACGCCGTAGTTGTGTTCGCCGGCGTGATCCAAGAGCTGGCGCAATGAAATAAGAGCCATAATGTCCTCCCAGGTAATGCGACATATTCTACATGCACAATCATTTCAATTCAGCAAAAAAACCAACTTTTATATAAAAAATCCCTGCTTATGCAGGGACTTTTAAAATAATGTCAGCAATTTTAGTGAGCTGCTGCTGAAGCTTCTGTTTGCTCAGTGTCTGCTGTCGCCTCATCTGCAGGTGCATTCGCAATTTCTGCAGGTACATCCGTATTTTTTTCGTCCAAGACTGGTTTATCTAAAGAGTCAATTGCCGCTTGTTGCTCTGGCGTCACTTTGTCATTTGTAACTGCAGCAGATGCTTCAGTCGCATCATGTGGAGCTGCATCTTTTTTTGCACACGCTGTTAATGCTAAAGGCGCAATTAATACTGCTGCAAGTGCCAGTTTTAGGTTCATCACATTGTCCTACGGGTTGATGATTAACTTCGTAGAAAATTTTATTGCAGAAATATTGCATTTTTATGACTGAAAAATGAACGGCCATAAAAAAAGGGCTAACAATTGTCAGCCCTTTTTTGTATTTCAGTCTTAATCAAAGACGAAATGCTTATGCACGCTCAATAAGCGCAGCAACTGCAGGAAGTGTTTTACCTTCTACAAACTCAAGGAATGCACCACCACCTGTAGAGATATAACCAATTTTGTCTGCGACTTCATATTTGTCGATCGCAGCTAAAGTATCGCCACCACCAGCAATTGAGAAACCAGCAGATTCAGCGATCGCTAAAGATAATGTTTTAGTACCTTCGCCAAACTGATCAACTTCAAATACGCCTACTGGGCCATTCCACAGAATTGTTTTTGAAGTTTTTAAAATTTCAGCAAATGCTTTCGCTGTTTCTGGGCCAACGTCCAAAATCATGTCGTTGTCAGTTACATCTTCAACTTTTTTCACAACTGCTTTCGCTGCAGCCAATGAACCTAAGAAGTCATCAAAATTAATTTCTGACGCATCTGCCACAACTACGTCTGTAGGAAGTGGTACAGATACTTTGGCAGCAATTGCTTTTGCAGTGTCGATCAAATCATTTTCGCAAAGTGATTTGCCCACGTTAAAGCCAGCAGCAGCTAAGAATGTATTAGCAATACCACCGCCAACGATCAATTGATCGCAAATATCTGAAAGTGATGTTAATACATCAAGCTTAGTTGATACTTTAGAACCCGCAACAATCGCAACCATTGGCTTTTCAGGAGTTTGTAGCGCACGCCCCAAAGCATCTAATTCAGCTGCCAATAAAGGACCTGCAGCTGCAACTTTTGCACAACGTGCAACGCCTTCAGTTGATGCTTCTGCACGGTGAGCCGTACCAAATGCATCCATTACATAGACATCACAAAGTGCTGCATATTTTGCAGATAATTCTGGGTTGTTTTTCTTTTCACCAACGTTAAAACGGCAGTTTTCAAGTAATACCACTTGACCTGGTACAACTTCAACGCCATCTAAGTATTCAGTGATTAACTTAACTTCTTGGCCTAAAGCTTCTGTTAAGTATGCCACTACAGGAGCAAGCGATTGTTCCGCTTTAGGTTCACCTTCAACAGGACGACCAAGGTGTGAATACACCATTACAGCTGCACCTTGCGCAAGGGCTGCTTTAATTGTTGGTAATGCCGCACGTAAACGGGCATCACTTGTAATCACGCCATTTTTAACAGGTACGTTTAAGTCTTCACGAATTAGAACACGCTTACCCGCTAAATCAAGATCAGTCATACGCTGAAAGTTCATGCATTGCTCTCTTTATTGATATCAAAACGCGAAGATTTTAAATGATTATGTGAAAAAAGGTTAGCTTCTTTTGCAGAAAAGGCATCCAAACTTAAAGTTTTGCTATCATAGGGAAAAATCAGAGCAAGATTCAAAGCCTATGTCTATTCATCCAGACCCGCATCTTAATCGTCTTAACGCTTTAGGTGAGCCTTTGGCCAGCTGTTGTTTTGATCCCATTACCGGTTTTTTTCGTAATGGTTTCTGTCATACAGCCGTTTCGGATTTAGGCCAGCACACCATGTGCGCACAAATGACCTCTGAATTTCTTAATTTTTCGCAAAAAGCGGGAAATGACCTTATCACCCCATTACCAGAAGTTGGTTTTCCAGGTTTACAACCCGGCGACTTTTGGTGCATCTGTGTGACGCGTTGGGTGGAAGCATACCAAGCTGGCATTGCCCCACCTGTCAAAATACAAGCATGTCATCAAGCTGTGCTGTCTTATGTACCGCTTGATGTACTTATGGAATATGCAGTGTAATGAGTACTCCCGAAATCATTTTGGCCTCCTCTAGCCAAACCCGTAAGGATTTAATGGATCGTTTACGGATTGATTACCGTTCAATCGTACCTGATATAGATGAATCGCCGCGCGGTGAAAACCATGCGGATGATTTGGCAAAACGACTGGCTTTTGAAAAAGCCAAATGTATTAGTAGCCAATATCCAGATGCGATCGTGATTGGTTCGGACCAAGTCGCTTGGCGTGAAGGCGCTCCCGATATTTTTATTGGCAAGCCACTGTGCACAGAAAAAGCCATTAAACAATTACAAGCCAACTCGGACAAAATTGTTTACTTTAGTACGGCGCTCAGCGTACAACATGCGAGTTCTGGCTTTGAACAGACCTTGATCGAACATTATAAAGTGAAGTTCCGCAAACTGAGCTTGCCTGAAATTGAACGCTATGTAGACGTTGAACAACCTTTACACTGCGCGGGTAGCTTTAAGTGTGAAAGCTTGGGGATTAGTTTGTTTGAAGAAATGATTGGCCATGATCAAACCACGTTAATGGGCATGCCAATGATTAAACTTTGTCAGATTTTGCGTGAACTGAAGATTTTAGTACCTTAATTTCTAAGTACGACGTCTAAAACAAATTAATAGGCAGCGCCTTAGTATTTAAGTGCGCTGTTTTTTTAAATTATTTTTATAAATTAGGCCGCGAAGCAAAGCGCAAAGGCGTAACCACTCTGCCATATTTTGATGCGGAGTAATTTATGAACGACCTGAACTTTGAATTACAAGGTTTTTCACTCAAGTTCAAATCACCACAACAACAAGATGCCATGTTGATTGCGCATAAAGTGCTACAACATGACCGTATCCTGAGTAAACGTCGTATATATCCCATACATGAAGCATGGTGTACGGCACTTGCTGATGGTGTCAGCCAAAGCCCTCAGGCACAGCTCGCCTCTAAAAAAATTCTACAATTGGTCGATCAAAATCAGTCGATGCAAGTCCCTTTCAACTTTGCCCTTTTACAGCAACAATTTTGCCAATATTTCTCGCAACTGCCTGAGCACCACGGCACCAGTACAACACTGATTACGCTCACACACAGTCAATCACAATTTATTGAGATACAGCATTTGGGCAATAGTCGTGCCTATCTTTATTCACTCGCACAAGCAACGCCCCAATGGCGTCAACTTACACGTGACCATAGTTTTATTGAAGAACTTCTTGCACCAACCGACATTCAAAATAGAGTGTCCTATGCCAGTTGTTATGACATGCTCACCCAATACTTTTGTGCTGATGACAGCCATGAGGTATGCCTCTCACCGTTACAAGAGCAGTTTTTAACTGAAAATGAGGCCTTGGTCATTTGTACAGATGGCATCTATCAATCATTGGCCTGTTCTCACTGGCCATTGCTTCAGCCCAATCTATCTTTGGCAAATTGGTTACTACAACTCAAAGAAAAACTCGAACAACATAAGCCTTATGATAATGCCAGTATTGTGATTGTTCGTTTGACGTCGAGCAAGGTACATCCACAATAGAAAGCATGTGCTGGTAGCCAAATAGCACAATAAATCTGATTATTTTAAAGCGCTATTTCATCGTGTATACCCAAGCATATTGGGCCACCATTAAGCTAACATGGGTTTGAAATTTTCAGATATACTTAGATAAAACAAACAATTAGTACTTTTACTTATTAGAAATGGTGTGCATAAAACTTATAGTACATGCGTGCTGTAGAATATTAAAATTGGAATACTCCCATGCAAAATATCGAACATTTACTCCGCTCAGTTTCAGATGAACTCAGAGCCTTAGCGCTTGCCAAAAGCAAATATGTGCAACAACTCGCACCCAATTTTTCTATTTTTAATTATATTTATACCGATGAGTTAATGCTCAGTCGCATGATTGCTGACTTGCTTGATCCAAAAGGAGATCACGCTCAAGGACATATTTTTCTGTCCTTATTTTTACAGCAACTGACCAACGCATCGCACTATTTATTGTTAGATATTCAACGTGCCAAAGTAGCTATCGAAGTCTTAACCTTTCGCAACCAAACGAAACGTCGCATGGATATTTATTTAGAAATTCCATATATAGACAGCGCACAAAGCTTCGGTATTTGTATTGAAAATAAACCTTATGCCGCTGATCAAAAAAATCAGTTAAAAGACTACGCATCTGAACTATCTAAACGGCATGATAGAAACCAAGATATGCAACACCATTGGCATCTGGTTTATTTGGCTGGTTATGGCAACGAACCGAGTGCTGAAAGTGTTGAACCGAGTCAATTAGAAGAATGGAAATCTAAAAATCACTTCACCTTAATCTCGTATCCGGAATTAATTGAATGGCTTAATCAGTGCATGCTCCGATGCCAAAATGAACGCGTAAATAACTTTCTAAATGCATTTAACACCTTTATTCGAAAAAGTTTTTTAGGAATACAAGACATGTCTGAACAGCAACATTTACTTAATCTCATCAGCTCAAATGATCAATATATGGCGTCTGCTTTTGAAATAATAAAATATCAAAATGAGCTACAAGATCAACTGATCAAAAAATTTGAATCACAATTAATTCAGACATGTAAACAAAAAAACTGGCACATTACAGGTCATTTTTCTAGAGAAAAAGCCACAGGTCTCACAATCAACTTTGACAACCCACACACGCATATTGATTTTATTATTCAATTTTATGCCAAAAACTATGGAGATTTCTTCTGGGGCTTATCTAAAAAAATATCTGATTACCATGATCCTGATTTATGGAAAGAAATTCATCAAAATGCGTCTTTACATTTTAGTACGGACAAAATTCAACACAGTGAATGGTGGCCATTTTATATCGATCAAAAATACCCTTTTAATTGGCAATCACATCATGAAGCATGGCCCATGATCTTATCTGGCGAGTTATGTGATCGCGTGATGTATTATGCCGAAGAAACATATCAGCTCCTCAAAAAGCAGGATCTTTTGAGTAAGTTGTAAATAATTCTTAAAATAAAGCTTTTACTTGCACCAGCCAAAGACACAAGGGACAATATGGGAAATTTAATTTATGGTTTTTCTTATGTCCCAACATTTAGACGTGCTCGGCGGTATTAGCGCTGAGCAATTCCTTGCCGAATATTGGCAAAAAAAACCGCTCCTTGTACGTAATGCGCTTCCTGAAATTGCTGATATTTTAGAGCCAAGCGATATTATGGAATTGGCACTTGATGAAAACGTCAATGCACGTCTAATTAAGCAAAAAGACAAAGACCCAAATCAATGGTCTGTAAAATCTTCACCTTTAATCAAAGCTGACTTCCAAAAAATGCCCAAGCTTTGGTCTGTACTCATCCAAGCTGTAGATCATTATTCTTTTGATTTGGCGGCTTTATGGAAAAAATTCCCCTTCATTCCACAATGGCGCCGTGATGACATTATGGTGTCATACGCACCGCAAGGTGGCTCAGTGGGCAAGCATTTTGACTTTTATGATGTATTTTTAGTTCAAGGCTATGGGCATCGCCGTTGGCAGTTAGGTCAAATGTGTAATGCAGATACAGAGTTTGTTGCAGGCCAGCCTCTACGCCTATTACCAGAAATGGACATTCATTTTGATGAAGTTTTAGCACCTGGCGATCTATTGTATGTACCACCAGGTTTGGCACATTACGGCGTTGCTGAAGATGACTGCCTCACCTACTCATTTGGCTTCCGCATGCCGAATGTAACCGACATGATGGATCGTGTGAGCGATAAATTTTCAGAAAATAGTGCTTTAAAAAATCCATTGCTTGATATTATTCGTGATCAACAAAGTGCGATTGGTCAAGTGACTGAAAATGAACTGGAATATCTAAAAACTAAACTTTTTGAGCATTTGCAAAACTCAAATATTTTAGAAGATGCCATCATGAGCTTGATGTCTGAACCAAAATATTTAGACAACATTCCTGAAGCTGAAGAAATTGGTACAGGTGACTTAGAGGCCGTACTTGAGCAAGGTTATCAATTGCTGATGGAACCTGCTTCACGCCTACTTTATACCGAACAAGATGGCCAATTGCTATTTTGGGCCAATGGCGAAGCTATATGTACTTCAGATGCTTCTGCAAGCTACTTAAAACGCCTTGCCGATGGTGAACTCATTTTATTAGATGAAAATCTTGCAGATAATGACATTTTGGAAGATATCGCACATTTACTGAATGAATCGATTGTTATGCTTGCTCCAACGGACGATGCCGAATAAATAACAGCATTGACGATTTAGCCGATTACATATTTTGTTCTAAGCTAAAGGAATCATCCAATGAAGGGCCATTCTCTTCATTGGATTCATTTTTAAGCTCAAATCACTTCAATCGTTCAACTTAGACATCAATATCATCATTTATACAGATGAATCATTCTCATCAATGGGGGCGTCAATTAGTACTTGTATACGAGTACAACCAGATGCAGATTGAATTGAAAAAGTTGCACCCATGCGTTCAGCGCGAGTTTTCATACTACGTACACCAATACTCATACCGTTTTGATTCACACACTCTACATCAAAACCAACGCCATCATCTTGCACCGTTAATTCAAGTTGTTGCGTTGCTGTAAAGTTTAAGCTCACCACAATTGACGTTGCTTGGCTATGCTTAACGACATTCACCAAACTTTCTTCTAAAATTCGAATGAGTGTTAAACATTGTAATGCGGTAGGCTGAAATACCCAAGATGGCGCAACATGCCATGCAACACGAATATTTAACTCATCTAACAGTAAATTAAAACGATAACGTACAGGTGCAAGCCATAAAACTGGTGAATCAGGCACTCGACTCCCTTCAGCTGATCCAGTATCAATAATTTGACGTAAGTCATCTCTCAAAAGTTTTAACATTGATAAAAACTGTTGATTCGGTATTTGATGTTCACACTGGTCGACAATAATCATAGAACGTACCAGTGATGCACCTAAACCATCGTGCAAATCATGAGATAAATCCATACGCTCATGTAAACGCGCATTACTCAATTCGAGCTGATGTTGTTCATTTAAACTTTTACTCAAGTTTGCACTGACTTCTTCTACTTTAGTTGCTAAATAATTATTAAAATCTTCGACTTTTTTAATATTTCGGTTGAGCCTGCCCCCCAATATCACCACGATAAAAATCGTGACAATGGGTGAAGTATACGGCGTAAGTGATGTAACCTCATAAGGTACACCCACCACAAACACCACCAAATCAAATAAACCCAATAGCAATACAACCGTCATACAACAGGCTAAAAATATAAAATCGCCTCGCTTTTTACGAAATGCCATTATGCATAAATAAAAATAGACGCATAAAAACAAGAGTATGTAAAAGAGCAATACCACTACAACCACTAAATTAAGTGTGCTTAACCCCGTCAAAGCCATTGCAAGAAGGCTCACTGCAGTAATACACAAGAGCACCTTTTCAAACCTAGGATGTTTTTGCTCAATAAAACGAACCAAGTAAGTACTAAAAGTGAGTAAATATAAAACCAAACAGATCATGTTAAATTTAATCATGACCACAGTATTTGGATATGGCGCCGTTTCTGAAATCAGAATATTGGTAATGAAAAGCACCCAAAACAATGAACTTAAAGCAAACCAACCAAAACTGGTTTCTTTTGGGCGAAATAGCCAAATAATTAAGCAAATAATGCCCAGAGTACTCGATAAAATCGAATTGATTTGAAAAAGTGTGCGATGGTCCCATGTTTTTTGCCGGATCATCGCACTATTTCCAACAACATTATTAAAATCTATTTTCCCAACCCCTGCACCCAAGTCTGAATAGCCTGTGACATAAATCATGATCTCATTTTCATGTGTGCGTAAGCCTGAGATAGGTAAAATCCAAGAGCGTTGAATATTCCAACTCTTAGATAAAGGTTCGACCAAGTTTTGGTCCCGCCACAACATATCCCCATTCAGATATACGGCGCCTGCAACATTAATATAATCGAGCGAAAATGCGATGGGTTCTTTTAATTTTTCATGATTTTGGCATTGCCAATGCCACTGCACCCGATACCATGCTCCGCCAACATAATCTTTCCATGGTCCCTTATTTGACCATCGATCAGGTAATTTCGCGACTTCTTCCCAACCTTGAGTAGGAATCGAATCTATAGAGGGTGTTTGTGCTTTTTGAATGTTCTTTACAATGACTTGGCATTGTTGATTGATAACAAAATTTTCACTAGCAAAGCTAAAACTACAAATAAACCATAACAGTAAGCATGTAAATTTTAGCTTGCTCATTTATAAAATTCCTAAAGAGCGAGCAGCGCTCACGGCCTTCGTTCGTTTTGTTACGGAAAGTTTACGGTAGATATGCTTAATATGGCTTTCAACGGTATACCGTGAGACACACAATTTCTCTGCAATTTCTCGATTACTCAAGCCCTGTGCAACCAAGTTAAGAATTTCTGTTTCGCGTACAGTGAGCAATACCTGCTCCGCATCAACTAAACCAATCTGCTCAGGCTCAGACTGTCCTTGTTCCTCAACTGCAATTTGCTTTAAAATTTCACGGGCAATAAACGGATCAATTGGCGCACCACCACGCAAAATACTCCGAATCGACAACAGCACTTCAGCGTCATCACGCTCTTTGAGCACATAACCTGTCGCTCCTGCCTTAATTGCACCAAACAAACTTTCTTGAGTGCTCCATGCAGAAATCACCAAAATCATCGCACTGCTTTCTATAGCACGAAGCTTTTCAATAATTTGTCGGCCATTCCCATCAGGTAAGCCTAAATCGACCAAAGCCAATGAAATAGGCTGTTCCTCAATGATCTGAAAAGCTTCCTTCACATTCTTTGCAAAGAGCAAATCAGCGGGCTTATAGCCCAATTCCGTTAAAATTTGACGTAGCCTAAATTGAATAATCTCTTCGTCTTCGACCACTAATACAGGAACTGGTAATATCACATCAGAAACAGCCATTTATCTATCACCCCAAAATTTTCTTAAAGTAATCAATTTATTGCTCTAAGAATATCCCTAGAAATAAGTATTTAATTACTTTTAAGGAGCAATATTGCGAAACGTTCTTTTTATCTACAGCTTTAAAGCGATGACATATAAAAAGTTGAAATAGACGTTTCTTACTGCCCTAAATTGCCAATGTATTTTATTCTACGCCTGTATTTGATTTAGGCACCATATTGTGCGCGCAAATACTTTACTATTTTCGCAGACTCAAATAATTTTACACCTGTATTTGGGTCGACCAAATAAGGGACTTGAATATTATCCCCCATTAATTTCAACACTTGCTCACGTTTTCCACCTTCGAGTGGCACATATTGGCCTGGCTTTAAACGTAAAATCGCCATACCTTGATCTTGCCAGCGTTCTTTGGATACGTTATGAAACTTAAAAGCCAGCTCTAACTCAGTCAGCTCTGCACGCACAATACGCGTAAATGGGCTCGCTTCAAAGCCCCACAACTCTAGTAACTTTTCAGGGGCTTCACGTTTTAATATCTTTTTATTAACCCAAACACCACGCGCGCCATTTACCACAGTTCCCGCTAAAGCGAGTACAGGTACTTTAGGGTAATGTGAATATTGTTTTGGTGTTTGGCCTGTTTTGCCATAATGTTTAAATAAATGATGAATAATCGCCTGCGATTCATATAGTTGCGTCCCCGTATTATCATCAACTAAAAATGGAAATTGGCGACGCCCACCCAATGCTTTCATTTCAGTTCTATAACGCTCACCACCTTTGGGGCAAGGATATACTTCATAATCTAAATTGAGTGTCGTCATTACCTCACGCACACGGCGACAAAACGGTGAACCTTCAAATTCATAAAGTTTCAGGGCCTTTTCTGGTTGTTTAGGATGAGCTGTTCCATTGGTACCCCGCCCACCTTCTAATACAGCAGAGGCAATTGCTTGAATCACTTTAATTTGATGGAGCATAGATCTCATCCTTTTTCGTTTTATGTATTGGTATTTTTATGGCAGGTCACTTTAAAAGGTGACGCTCAGCAGAAAATGACTTAATGACTGATAGCACAGCACCACTTCAGTACTGTGCTATCTAAAATTTTATTGAGCGCTTACATTCAATTTATAATCAGGCATATACATCGTAGACCTGACAGACCACATCCACTTCTACAACTTAAAGTTGAACCAAAGCTTCTTCTGCAATCACAATTCCGTTATTGTCTGCATAAATAAATTGGCCTGACTGTATAACAACACCGCCAAAGCTGAGTGCAACATCCGTTTCACCTAAGCCTTTACGGTTACTTTTTTGTGGAATCGCAGCCAAAGCATGTACACCAAGATCTAAAGTTGCAATTGCATCTACATCACGGACACAACCATAAATAATCACGCCATTCCAGTGATTTTCTACTGCTGATTCTGCAATCATGTCACCCATCAGTGCACAACGCATGGAAGCACCACCATCAACAACCAGCACCTTACCTTGCCCATTCGTCGCCAATAGTTCTTTTACACGCGAATTGTCTTCAAAACATTTCACTGTAACCACTTGGCCACTAAAGCTTTTACGCCCGCCATAGCTCTTAAAAAACTTTCCGTCTAATGATGGGCACATCACTTGAATATTTTTTTCTGGATTGTCATCGAGTAAGTCACACGTCACAAATGGCACTGTAGACACAATATTTCCCCTCATTTGGTTTTTTGTATGCGTAAATTATCATAAATCTGAAATTTTTCGGTCTGCGTATGTGCTACCTCGACCATAGTATGAGCCACTTGATCGGCTGTCACTGGCTTATATTTAAAAGAATCGGGTACGAAATGCGAAAAGCGTCTATACAGTTTTTGTGCAGCATCTTCTAAGGTACGTGAACTTTCTCGCTCTCCCAAAAGCAATGAGGGCTGTATAATGGAGGTACAACACAAATCTAAACTTTTTACATAATACTCTAGCTCGCCTTTGACCCGATTATAAAAAAATGGCGATTGGCTATTTGCACCTAAAGCGCTGAGCAAAATAAAATGTGTTGGCGAATATTCTAGTAATTCCGCAAAATGTGCATTGATACTAAAATCCGTCTGATAAAATTTTTCTTTGCTTCCTGCCTGTTTCATTGTGGTGCCCAAACAACTAAATGCATGTGTATATGCCATCACATCTTGTTTATTGAGTTTTAAAAAATCATCTAGCACTAATTGTTGCACTTTAGCCGTTTGATTCAGTTGCGTATCTCTTTTTCGAACAACAGCTGTAATATTGCTACAGTCGTCCAACAAACTCAGCGACTGAATTAGTCGTCGACCCACCAAACCTGTTGCCCCGATCACGATTGCATTTTCTATAGATTTACTCATTTTTTATACAATATCCTCTAAACATGACTAATCTACGCTTTTCTTAGGACATTTTCTTCATCTAAAATGTTGTCAAAGCATGTCAAGACTTGACTTAAGCACTTAGTTTAATCACAATATGGCACTTGTTTACGGGCTGGTGATAGTTCTTCTGATGTTGGTTTTCAGATGTAATTTCAGCCCGCCCAGACCAATCTAATTCAAGGAGTGCACGAGTGGCAAACTCTGCTCAAGCAAAAAAACGTGCTCGTCAAAACGTTAAAGCACGTAAACACAACGCTAGCTTACGTTCTATGGTTCGTACTTATCTTAAACGTACAGTAGCTGCTATTGCTGCTGGTGACTATGCTGTTGCTACAGAAGCTTACAAAAAAGCTGTACCTGTAATCGACCGCATGGCTGATAAAGGCATCATCCATAAAAACAAAGCTGCTCGTCATAAGAGCCGTTTAAATGCACAAGTTAAAGCGCTAGCTAACTAATTTGTCGCAGTGAAAAAAGCCCATTTTTGGGCTTTTTTTTGTTTTTGTATCATCTAAAAACCAAGCTATTCCCTCATAATTTAAATCAAACCAATATCATTCCAAACCCAATAATCCCATATTTTTTTTATGGTATTCCAAATCGATCTATTGTATGTTGATAACACCATCCTCTGGGATATTCATAGCATGATTGACAAATTTCTACCCACACTTGAAAAATTTCAACAGACCGAACAGCAATACATCAACTATTTTAGTGCCAAAGGCGAAAAAGATATTTTATCCAAAGTCATTTCTAATATGAAAGGCACAGCCGAAATACAAGCCTCACAAGGGGTTGATGCATGGTTGGCTTATGGCGTTTATTTACCTGCAATTGAACGTATATTTGCCTTACATTCAGGTGAGTCAGAAAGCCAGTTTTATCAACGCACCCAATACCCGCAAGAGGTTGTCGAGGCTTATACCCTTGCTGAGCATGAGATTGCGACTTTGATTGCCGCTGATAAATACAGCCGCATTCATCAGCAAAACACCGCAACCAATACAGCGATTTGGCCTTTAAATGATACTGGACGCTACATTAACCTGAATGATTATCCAAAACGAATCAAAGCTAAAATTTAAATGAATCATCAACTATAAAAAAAGCTCAATAGATATATATTGAGCTTTTTACATTACTTTTAGAATGAAGCACTAGATTTTTAATGCGCTTTAATACATGTATTAGGTTTGCGGTTGAAAATCTGCAATATTGAGTTCATTTAATTGGCCACGCCAAATCCACTTCAGCTTGGATTCGAGAAAAATATCTCCCTCAAACCACACAAATAGCCCTTCCATCATCTTTGGCCATTCTTCACGTGTAATCCCATGCTTACCCGAAATAACCGCCAATATAGCCGCCAAAATCGTGTCATGGCTCACCGCTAGGCTTAAACCCGAATGATTACTTGGATGCGTGTTATATATCAATTCCAGTACATCCACGACACCATTAATAGGATGTTTCATGCCTGGTAAAGCATTATTTACAAAACTATTGATAAAGCCTAATGCACCTTGCTTTTTAAAGTATGGGCCTGCCTGTTTAATATCTAAAACAAAACTTCCTGGCTCGACCAATAAGCCTTGCTCAATAATTTCAATATGATGCGTATTTACTGCAACAGACTTTGCATCCGCACCCTCAATCATCAGCGCAGCGGTATCTACACAACGTTGAATAGGACTTGAAATGCAATGCTCAATAACCCGGTCCGTATTTTCAATTAAATACTCACCCCAAGCTTGTGCCAAATCACGGCCTTGATTGGTCAATTGTAAATCATAGCCTGCTAATCCTTGACCAGTAACCACTTCACGAATCGAGTGTCGTGTAAATAAAGTCACTGGTGTTTTAGCATCAGGCAATAAATCTAGAGCCTTGAGCATACTAGGAGGAAGCAGATCTAAAGCCATAACACATCAAATGCACAATCGTTTGCATTACTATAGCATGAACAGTTTTTAGCTCAATCGCTGTTCTGCATTAACTCAAGTGCCTGTAAAGCAAGTTTTTTCATATTGTCATCTTTAAAAGCGATAAAACCGCCATTTAACAAGCTCTCACGCTGATTATAAACAAAGGGACGACCTTTAAAATCAAGTAAGCCACCACCAATGCGTTCGATCAAACATTGACCCGCACTGGTATCCCATTCGCAGGTTGGATGAAATCTCGGATAAATATCCACACGATCTTCTAGCATCATGCAAAACTTATACGCACTTCCCGCCTTAAATACCGCATAGTCTGTCAATTGCGACAAAGCTTGCAGATATTCTGCATACTTAGGTTTGTTTTGACTGCTTTGACTTAAACCAACCTGCACTACAGTTGTTGTTTGAACATCGTATTCAAACCATTGTTGGCTATCAATATTATATTTTAGAGGCATTCCCTGTTCTGGGCAGATATAAACATCTCCTGCACCTGGTATGACCAATATTGCAAAAACCGTATTTGCACCTGAGACCTTACTCAGGTTAATGGTAAATTCAGGCCGTTGATGTAAAAACTCTTTGGTTCCATCCAAAGGATCAAGTAACCAAAACTCAGACCATTGCCGACGTAAATCTTGCTCACCTTCTTCTGACAAAATAGGCAAGTCAGACAAGTTCATTAACTGCTCACAAATATAAGCATTTACCCGATAATCCGCCTGAGTGACAGGTGATTGATCAGACTTTTTCAGCACCTCAAAATTACCACCGACACAATACTGGCGATATTCTTCTCGCAAAATTTCACATGCCTGTGTCACAATGGGCATCAACTGTAAGATTGTCGGGTCTTGCGGTATTGCTGTAGTTTTAAACATAGAATGCCCTATATATGTCAAATTATTCAGAAAAGCCAACGATCATCTTTGATATGGATGGCACGCTCCTTGATCTTGCCTACGATGACTTTATTTGGAATGAGCTCTTACCCATTCGTTATGCCGAGCTACACCAATGTAGTCTAGAGCAAAGCACTCAGACTTTATTCAATTTTTATCAACAACATAATCATACCTTAAAATGGTACTCATCACGCTTTTGGACCTCACAAGTTGGCGTAGATGTGCTAGCGATGCAAATTGAACAGAAACATAAGGTCGCAAAACGTGCAGGCTGTATCGCATTACTCGAATATTTAAAACAGCATCAGTACCCGATTTGGCTGGCCACCAATGCTGATACAGCTGGTCTTGCTTTTAAGTTAGAAGAAACAGGGCTTGCCGCCTACTTCGATGTCATTATCAGTAGTGAAACCGTTGGTCATGCCAAAGAATTTAATGAATTTTGGCAAGCTTTGCATGAACGTCACCCTTTTAACCCAAAACATTGCTATTTTATTGATGATACCGAAAAAGTCTTAAAAGGTGCGCAAGGCTACGGAATAGATGCTTTGTTTAGTATTCGCCAACCGTCTTCACAAAAAGCACCACGCGATTCATTCAATTATCCAATGCTCGATGCATTAACAGATCTCATCCCTATTTTACAACAAGCTGAGGAACTCAAAAAATATGCGTAAATCAAACCTAGCCGAAGATGCGGTTGGAATGCGTAT
This sequence comes from Acinetobacter sp. SWAC5, assembly GCF_003419885.1. Classification (NCBI taxonomy): domain Bacteria; kingdom Pseudomonadati; phylum Pseudomonadota; class Gammaproteobacteria; order Moraxellales; family Moraxellaceae; genus Acinetobacter; species Acinetobacter sp. SWAC5. The sequence continues at coordinate 20,703 of NZ_QUWR01000003.1, read as the reverse complement.
AGACAAATGGCTTTGGGCTGCACGGTTTTTTAAAACCCGCTCTATTGCTAAACATGCCATAGAAGGTGGTAAAGTCCACCAAAATGGTGAGCGCGTAAAAGTCTCACGTGAAGTACGTGTAGGAATGGAACTCACCATTCAACAAGGCATTGAGAAAAAGACCGTTGTAGTAAAATCACTCTCTGATGTACGTGGCCCTGCTCCTGTTGCTCAGCTACTTTATGATGAAACGGAAGTGAGTTTAGCCAAACGGGAATTGCTTGCATCACAAAGAAAGTTGCATAATCTAGCTCGACCAGATCACCGACCTAGCAAAAAAGATCGTCGTGATATTGGTAAATTTAAAAAAGAAAATGATCAGATGTTTGACCAGCAATGGTCGTATCATGATGATGTAGAATGACGCGTCACAATGTGTCGCACACACTGTGATAGGTATAGTTAATCAGGATGAATTCTGTCACTATACGCTGGTGGAAAAGGTTTAAAGTAAATACATCCACTTGAGTATATTGTTTAGTGACATCGTATTGAGGTTGTAAGATGGATGATAATAAAAGCAAAGCGTTAAACGCAGCTTTAAGCCAAATTGAAAAGCAATTCGGCAAAAACACAGTAATGCGCTTAGGCGACAATACCACACAAGCAGTTGAAGCAGTGTCTACGGGCTCGCTTACACTTGATATTGCGCTAGGTATTGGTGGCTTACCAAAAGGCCGTATTATTGAAATCTATGGTCCTGAATCATCAGGTAAAACCACCATGACACTTCAAGCCATTGCTGAATGTCAAAAAGCAGGTGGTACATGTGCATTTATCGATGCCGAACATGCACTTGACCCTCAATATGCACGCAAACTTGGCGTAGATATTGACAACCTATTGGTTTCTCAACCAGACAATGGCGAACAAGCCCTTGAAATCGCAGACATGCTTGTACGTTCTGGTGCAATTGACTTAATCGTTGTCGATTCTGTAGCTGCATTAACGCCACGTGCTGAAATTGAAGGTGAAATGGGCGATTCGCACATGGGCCTACAAGCACGCTTAATGAGCCAAGCACTACGTAAAATTACAGGTAATGCTAAGCGCTCAAACTGTATGGTTATCTTCATTAACCAAATTCGTATGAAAATTGGTGTGATGTTTGGTAGCCCAGAAACTACAACTGGTGGTAATGCATTAAAATTCTATGCATCTGTACGCCTAGATATCCGTCGTATTGGCCAAGTGAAAGAAGGTGATGAAATCATCGGTTCTGAAACTAAAGTCAAAGTAGTAAAAAACAAAATGGCGCCTCCTTTCCGTGAAGCACTATTCCAAATTTTGTACGGCAAAGGTGTTAACCACCTTGGTGAATTGATTGATCTTGCTGTACAACAAGACATCGTACATAAAGCGGGTGCTTGGTATTCGTACCAAGGCGACAAGATTGGCCAAGGTAAAAACAATACCATTCGCCATCTTGAAGAACATCCAGAATTAGCACAAACGATTGAGAAATTAATCCGTGAGCAACTTCTGACCACAGGTACTCCTGTTGTTGAAGATAAAGACGAAGAAGAACCAGATTTTCTAGATGCATAATGACATCTAAATCAGGTTAAACTATAAAACGCCCTACGGGGCGTTTTTCATTGTTCAGCAATATGCCACTTTTGATATGACCGATCCAAAATTTCCTAAACTCCTCGATTATGAAGCGCTCAAACAACAGTTTGGTGAAGAAGAATCCGCCACAACAACGCAAAATAACCCCAAAGAAACAGATAACCCATCATTTAAAGCAGAAGATGGCTTATTTGCAGACCCAGTGAAGGAAACTAAGCCCGGACTAAAAGGCACACGCTTACGCTCCTACGCCTTTGCTGTGCTTACACGTAAAGAGTTCTCTAAAGCCGAATTAATTGAAAAGCTTGCCCTATATGCAAAAGATCGCAATGAGGTCATTACACTGGTCGATGAGCTCTCACGTGAAAACTATCAGAGCGACCAGCGTGTTGCAGAAATGATGCTCTCGAGCCAAATGCGTAAAGGCAAAGGCCCGAATCAAATTAAAATGAAATTAAAAAATAAAAAGGTTGATCATCAGCTGATACAAGATGAACTAAAAGAAACCGATTGGGTACAGCAGGCCTATGAACTTAAAGTAAAAAAGTATGGAACTGATGTCGCGACAGATCAAAAGCTAAAAGCAAAGCAAATTAGATTCTTAATGTATCGAGGTTTTGAAATGGATGCGATTATGAAGGCAATTAAACGTAAATCAGATACAGACTTTGATTAAAGAAGTAAAATTGAGAAAATAAAAGAGAGGATTTAATTTTTATAATAATAAAAGAAACTGGTGGCAACCCTACCAGCAAAACTTCGGCACATCATAATTCTACTACCGTTGCTACCTTCCGGTCCTGGCGGGGTTCGTAGAGTACAATTGCGAAGTAACCAGCAGGGCTACCATTGCAAGAACAGAGTATAGAGATTTTTATTAAACTTGCAAGCACTCTGACATAAATTAGCTAAACCATTTATTCGTTTGATTATTTTTAAATCAAAATAAGGATTTTTTAGAAAAATACCATCTCCATCATAATGAATTTTATTTACCTTTCATCACAACAAGCATGAAAATGCGTATTGCATTTAATGAAGTTGGCGTTTTTAATGTGTCTATTGAAAATCAACATGATGCCTGACTCAACTGAAGTTGAGTAGCTAATGAAAAGACTATATGGAACTTAAATTATGTTAAAAAAACATGCGCTCGGCACACTGCTTCTTTGCTGCACCGCACCCGTTTTTGCCAATATTCCAATTGAATCACGGGGTTTAAGCCAAAATTCGGCGAGTTACGCACCTAACAATACACAAGCCGCTATTTCTACAGGCTCAGGTGAAACGGTAACCACCAATCTAAATTGGCAACTCATGCAGAAAAATCAACAGCTTGAAAATGACATTCGTACTTTACGCGGTAAAATTGAAGAGCATGATAACGAAATTGAAAAACTTAAAAATGAATTAAATAACCGTTATGCTGATTTGGATCAACGCCTAGAAACATTACAACAAAAAGTAGAGCCTTCAGAAGAAAGCGCTACGCCCGAGGAGGATAACCAACAAGGTACTGCACCCAGCACCAGCAACACCTTAAAAACTGCGCCAGTGAACAATACACCAACCCCAACGATTAAAACATCGGCTGTTGTTGTTCCTGCAAAATCAACCGTTACACCTACAACAACAAAAACTGCTCCAATTGCAGTTAAATCCGATGAGTTAGATAAAGCTGCATATACAGTAGCATTAGATGCCTATAAACAAGGCGGAGCTAAAAAAGCCATTGCACCAATGCAAAACTTTATCAAAAACAATCCAAACAGCGTTTATATCAGTAATGCTCATTTCTGGCTGGCCGAGTTTAACGTTGCGATAGAGCCATCTAATTTTAGCGAGGCTAAGCGAAATTACAGCATTGTCGCAAACCAATACCCAAATTCAGCACGTGCTTCTAGAGCACTTTATCAGCTGTATAGCATTGCAAAAGATGTCGATCACAACACAGCACAAGCAACGCAGTACAAACAAAAGTTACTTAAGAGCTACCCGCAGTCTGAAGAAGCCAAATACTTTAAATAATTTAGATGTTATAGCAGATAATGTACGTTAAATTTTCTGTTAAACACCCATAAAAAAGACCGCCTCATGGCGGTCTTTTTTAGATTAAAGCTTAACGTGTAATACCACGTTTTGACTGCTCTAATGAATCAATTAGTAATTGCGCTTCAGATACTTCAGGTAAAATCTCTGCACGAATTTTATCTAAAGCTTCTTGCGTGGTTAAGCCTGATTTATAAATCAACTTAAATGCTTCTCGAAGACCTTGAATCACGTTCTTCGACCAACCCTTACGACGCATGCCTTCGATATTCATTGCAAATGCATGTGCAGGATTTCCTGACACCATGACATACGCTGGGACATCTTTCAAAATAAGTGATGCACCACCAATCATACTGTAAGAATCAATTTTACAGAATTGGTGAATACCTGAGTTACCCCCAATTACAACATAGTCGCCCACGTGCACATGCCCTGCAACACCTACATTGTTTGCAAAGATATTGTGATCACCGACCACACAATCATGTGCAATATGTGTATTCACCATTAATAGGTTATGACTACCCACTTTTGTCAGACCTTGATCTTGAACTGTGCCACGATGCAAGCTGCAATGCTCACGAATCGAATTGTGGTCACCAATTTCCAACCAAGTTTCTTCCCCTGCATATTTTAAGTCTTGACAGACTTCTCCAACACTTGCGAATTGGAAAATTTCATTGTATTCACCAATACGGGTATAACCACCAACCACAACATGTGAATGCAGGTGGGTGCCCGCACCAATTGTGACATTTGGACCAATAATACAATAAGGGCCAATTTTCACATCTGGAGCAATGACTGCTGATGAGTCAATAATAGCGGTGGGATGAATGAATTCGTTATTACTCATGCTTGCTCTATTTTCTGATGCGAAATCATAATTTCCGCAGTTGCTGCGACTATGCCATCCACAGTAGCAATACAATTATATTTGTAAATACCACGTTTTTGCATGACAAGTTCAGATTTTAACACCAATTGATCACCTGGAACGACTGGCTTTTTAAAACGCACTTTCTCGGCACCAGCAAATAAAAATAGATTACCCGGGGTTGGTAATTTATTGTTCATTACGAAGCCAAGAATACCTGAAATTTGCGCCATTGCTTCAACAATTAACACACCCGGCATAATCGGAAATTCTGGGAAATGTCCCTGTAAAAACTCTTCATTGATTGAAACGTTTTTATAACCAACAATGCTATTTTCAGTGATATCAGTAACACGATCAACCAACAAAAATGGATAGCGGTGTGGAAGATATTCACGAATTTTTTGTGCACTCATTGGCAACTCTGGTTTCGTGAATGCAGGTGTATTCGACTCAGTCATCATATTATTTACGCAGTTTAAAAGTTGATTCAAGGGACTCAATTTGAGCTTGCATATGATCAAGTCGTTTGACCAGCTGGGTCAATGGCACATCTGCTAATTGTCTCATACGAACAACTGTGCGTTTCCATTTCTGATTTTCAAACAACGCTGTACCAGAAGAATACTTTCCAGCTTCAGAAATATTATTTGTCACCATTGACATTCCTGTCAAAGTCACATTATCCGCAATTTTAAGGTGCCCTGAGACTGCACTAGCACCACCAATGATACAATTTTTGCCAATGGTTGTGCTACCTGCGATTGCAATATTTGCAGCTAAAGCCGAATGCGCACCTATATGAACATTATGTGCGATTTGCACAAGGTTATCGATAATGACACCTTCTTCCAAAATTGTGTCATCCATTGCACCACGATCAACACTGCAATTTGACCCAATACGTACGTCATTTGCGATACGTACTGAACCTAATTGTGCAATTCGGTTCCATTTGCCTTGATAAGGTGCAAAGCCAAAACCTTCACTACCAATCACTGTATTTGCATGAATACGAACACGATCACCCAATTTGCACGCACCCATTAAGGTAACATGTGATTCAATTAGGCAATCCCTCCCCACCTCAACATCATCATCTAAAGTTGCATGTGCTTGAATAACAGTATGCTCACCCACAACACAATGCTCACCAATGACAACATAGTGACCAATATAGGCTGTTTCGGCAATCATGGCAGATGGATGGATTTGGGCTGTCGCTTCAATACCCGTTTTTGTGTTCTTTTTTTCAAACACATGGGTCAATATGGCAAAGGCAAGATATGGATTAGCCACCACAATAAAGTTTTGCTGGGCTGAATTGAGATGTGCTTTAAGCTCTGCCGTGACAATCAGTGCACCGGCTTGAGATTGATTAGCTTGATCAAGATATTTTTCTGCATTTACAAATGCGATATGCTCTGGCTGTGCATGCTCAAGGCTAGCCAAACCTTTGAGTCGTAAATCTGCATTACCAACAGCTTCGCCTTGCACGAGGCCGGCGAGCTGTTTTAAACTTAACTGTTCAGGATTCATCGATTACTTAATTGCATTAACCTTTTGAATCATTTTATCAGTTAAATCATACTTAGCGTCATAAGCTAACGCTGAATTTTTATTCAAAACCACGTCCAGATTATTTTCCTTCCGCAATTGTTCAGCTGCTTGCTTAATTCTTGAGTCCATAACTTGGTTAATCGATTGAATATTCGACTGTACCGTAGCTTGAACTTTTTGCTGCAAAGCATTTAAAGTGCTTAACTTAGTTTGATATTGCTGAGCAAGTTTTTGCTTTTCCGCATCTGACAATTTATTTGCACTTTGTTGTGCTTTTAATTGCATAGCTTCAAGCTCTTTGCTCAGATTTTCAATCTGTGTTGTTTGGGGCTTAATTTGTTGCTGAAAAGACATATTTTGCTGTTTCAAATATGCACTTTGCTCAACAATACGCTCTAGATCTACCACACCATAGCCTGCGGCATGTACAGCAGTAGAGCCCAATACGCTAAGGGCGAATAGGCTTTTAAGTATTATTTTCATTTTAACTTCCATCACTTATTCCGAAATGGACCGTACTTAGAACGTACGGCCAATTTCAAACTGGATATTCTTCGTGTTATCGCCTGCTTTTTCATTCAATGGGAATGCATAGCTCAACGATAATGGACCAATCATGGTAATCCATGTAAAGCCTGCACCTACGCTATAACGCATATTTTTTGCATCAAAGCCAAAATTGTCTTCACAGTACTTTTTAGCATCCACTGCAAGTGTTGCATCGAGATAAATCTTTTCTGATGACACATTACACTGTGTATCAAAGACTTGTGCACCCTCAGCAAACAATACAGGACGAACTTGACGTGCCCAATCACCTTTAAAAGGCATTGGAAGCACTAGCTCTGTACCAAATTGCACCAAGGCATTACCACCAACTTCTTCAGGATCCCAATCTTTCTGATGTGTTTCACTGTATTGAACGCCAGGATATTTAGGGCCTAAAGTACTATTATCATAACCACGTACCGAACCAAAACCACCTGCATAGAAGTTTTTAAAGAACGGTAAATCATTACCATAACCCAACTTACCATAACCACGTAATACAAAGTCTTTACCCAGCGGGAAGAAGGCTTGCGCATCATAAGTTAGTTTTTGATATTCAACATCACTGCCCGGTACCGCAATTTCAGCATTCACACGATGTGACATACCGCTGGTTGGGAACATTGGACGGTTTAATGTGTTATATGACCAACCTAAGTTTAAGTTATAGGTTAGGAAATCACCCTCAAATGCTGAGCCATACTTCGGTGACAATTTACCAGGTGGACATACCATTTCACCTGTAGTTGGATCTTTTTCCAATTCAACCAAACAATAGGTTGAAGTATTTGTGGTCTTACCACCATTGGCTAATAAGTAGTCTCGCACATAAGTTGATACATACGCACCTGCTGTCACTTTAGTACTATCAATGTTTAAACCAGCACTAATACTTTGGTTTTCATCAATTGGATAGCCAAAGTTAATACCACCACCAAAACTGTCTGTAACGTAGTTGTTTACGTTATAGTCATTGTTTAGCTTGGTTTTACGGTAGTACATGTTATAACCACGACGTACACCATCAATAGTGAAGTACGGGTCTGTAACACTTAAGTTATAGTAATCTTGTGTTTCTGAACGTGATAAATCAATCGCAACTGAGTTACCTGTTCCCAAGAAGTTAGTTTGACTTAAACCTGCTTGGAAAGTTACACCGCCACTTTGCGAGAAACCAACAGCAAGTGTACTTGTACCTGAGTGCTGTTCTTCAACATTAATGTTTAAGTCCACTTGGTCTGGTGAATTTGGTACACGGGCAGGTTTAATATCTACAGTTTTAAAGAAGCCAGTACGCTCTAAACGTACTTTTGACAAATCAATTTTTTCATTGCTTGCCAATGCACCTTCCATCTGACGCATTTCACGACGCAATACAGAATCCGCAGTTTTACTATTCCCGGTAAAGTTAATGCGTCGAACTGTAACTTGCTGACCTGGATTAATGTAGTAGTTTAAATCAACTTGTTTTGTTTCATTGTTGATTTGTGGCACCACATTGACTTCAGCATAGTAATAACCAGAGTTACCATACTTACGCAGTAATAGTTGCTTCACTGCGTTCACTTTTTCTTGTGAATACAGCTCATCCGATTTATAAATTTGTAATGCTTGAAGGTCTTTTTCAGAGTAAAGCGCATCACCTAAGAATTTAGTTTCGCCAAATTTAAACTGCTCACCTTCATCTACTGATACTTCAATAAAGACGTTCTTTTTGTCTTCACTCAAGTTCAAACTTGAATTGGTAATATTGAAATTGATGTAGCCTTTGTTCAAATACATTGCGCGCAATGATTCAAGGCTGGCTGCCATTTTTTCACGTGCATAACGGTCATTACGTGAAACAACAGATGCCCAACCACTTTCTTTCACAGCAAAGGCTTGCTTGATATCAGCATCTTTAAATACTGTATTACCAATAATATTAATATCAAAAACTTTTGCAGCTTTACCTTCAGTAAATTCCAGTAAAAGATCAACACGGTTATTTGGTTTTGCAGTCGTTGTTACTTTAACATCAGCATCATAGCGGCCTTGTTGCATATATTGCTGTTCAAGCTCAGTCTCAACAATTTGCAATGCAGACTTTTTCAGTACTTCGCCTTCAGCTAGACCCATTTTTTTTAAGCCTTCTTCCAAGGCTTCTTTAGGAATCAGCTTATTGCCTTTTAACTCAATTTTAGAAATAACAGGACGTTCTACAACTGTAAATATCAGGTTATTGCCTTCTTGTGATGTTTTAATATCATCAAAAAGTCCTGTTGCGTATAAAGTACGAATTACATTTGCTATTGAAGAATCGCTGACACGATCACCACTAGTGACTGGCAACATGCCATACACACTTTCTGGTGTTAAACGGACAAGTCCGTTTACTTTTACATCTTGTACTACAAAATCATCCGCTGCATATATTTGTTGTGTAGCTGCCATTGCACTAACGAGTGCCAAAGGCATAAATAAATGTGTGTGCTGCATGCCAGTCTTTTCCGCTGTTAAATTTATTTCATCATCTACGCTTATAAACGCATAAAATCATTGAAGAGTGCGAGTAGCATCATGCTACCCAGCAGTACCATACCAATTTTTAGTCCAACCAATTGTATTTGTTCAGAAACAGGTTTACCACGAATTAATTCAATAAAATAGTAAACTAAATGACCACCATCCAGCATCGGAATAGGTAATAAGTTTAAAATTCCCAAACTCACACTCATGAGTGCCATAAATGAGATAAAGGTTTGCCAACCCATTTCTGCACTTTGGCCTGCCACTTTTGCAATCGTGATTGGGCCAGATAAGTTATCTAAACCAATCATACCTCGAACCATTTTTACAATGGAGTTCAGAATCATACTCGAAAGTTGACCTGTTTTATCTAGCGCCATTGTAAACGCTTCAACTGGTGTGTATTGAATTGTTTGCTTATATTCTGCTGGAATCACAACTTTACCAGGGTCACTTTGCACCCCAAGCACACCTGTGACTTTACCCATATTATCGCGTTGACCTTGTGGCATTACTTCTAAATGCACAATTTTTTGATCACGCAATACATCAATCTTTAATAACTTTTCTGGTGATGCTTTTACCACTTGTACCACATCAAACCAATCATTCATCTTTTGACCATCAATCGCAACAATACGATCTCCAGCCTTCATGCCTTGGCGAATCGCAGCCCCATCCTCACTCAATTTTGTGACAGTCGCTGGAATTTCTGGACGGTATGGAACAAAACCTAAAATATCTAAAGGTGATTCAGATTGATCTTTAAGAAAACCTTGGATAGGCAATTGAAAGTTTTTGACTTCTCCAGCACGATCCGCTGTCACTAAAATATTGCCTGTTTCACCTACACGGTCAACCAGCGCATAATTGAGCTTTTCCCATGTACTTACAGGTGTACCATCAATTGCAGTAATTTTGTCACCTGTATGCATCTGCATTGTTGCAGCAGGTGTATTTGGCAACACTTTACCTACACGTGTATTTAATTGCTCTTGTGCAGGTAAAAAAAGTACCCAAAACAAAACCACGGCTAAGGCCAAATTAATTAATGGCCCAGCAGCTACAATTGCAATTCGCTTCCAAGGATGCTGACGGTTAAATGCAAAAGGTAAATCCTCTTCTGCAACATTGCCTTCACGCTCATCTAGCATTTTGACATAGCCACCTAATGGCAATGCCGAAAGCTGGTATTGAATCCCTGATTTCTTAGAAGTCCATTTCAGAATAGTTGGCCCAAACCCAATGGAATAAACCAACACTTTTACGCCAAGTTTACGTGCAACAAAATAATGACCAAACTCATGTATTGCAATTAAGGGCCCCAACAACAGAATTGCAGCCACAATAATAAACAAGGCGCTCATACTAACTTCCTTTATTGGTCACCAATTGTTGTGCAATTGCACGCGCTTCAGCATCTGCTTGTAAAATCACATCCAGATTGTTTGCAGCCTGATGTGCCAGTTGATTCAATGTTTGCTCAACAATCGCAGGGATCTGCATAAATCCAATTTTTTGCTTTAAAAACGCATCCACCGCAATTTCATTGGCTGCATTTAAAATCGCAGGTGTAGTTCCACCTACTTTCATGGCTTGACGTGCCAATTTAAGTGCAGGGAATCGAGTTGTATCAGGCTCAACAAAATTTAATTGCGAATGTGTAAATACATTTAATGCTGGAACATGCGTTTGTATGCGTTCAGGCCAAGCCAAAGCATGTGCAATTGGCGTACACATATCTGGATTACCCATTTGTGCCAAGGTCGAACCATCTACATATTGCACCATAGAGTGGATGATACTCTGTGGATGCACAACAACTGTTACAAAATGTTCTTCAATTGAAAATAAATGACAGGCTTCGATCAACTCTAAACCTTTATTCATCAACGTAGCAGAATCTACAGATATTTTTTGCCCCATAGACCAATTTGGATGTTTACATGCTTGCGCAGGTGTCACCGAATGTAATTGTTCTAGGCTATGGTTTAGAAATGGACCACCAGACGCGGTCAGTAAAATATTGGACACACCCAGTTTAGGTTGACCATTTCGTTCGGCCTGAAAATAGTTTTGAGGTAAGCACTGAAAAATAGCATTGTGCTCAGAATCTACAGGCAATAGTGTCGCATGATGATCCAAAGCAGCTTGCATCATGATATCGCCCGACATTACCAATGCTTCTTTATTGGCAAGTAAAACACGCTTACCTGCCTTTACAGCAGCTAAAGTCGGAAGCAGACCAGCCGCACCAACGATTGCTGCCATCACCACATCAACATCTGAATGTGAAGCAACAGCAATTAAGCCTGCCTCATCAGCCAAAATTTCGATGTCAGCCAATTGCTCTGCCACAAGGAGCTGTCGTAATTCATCTACTTTAGAGGATGGTACAACAGCGTATCTCGGTCGGTACTGTTTGCAAATTTCTACCAGCTCTGCAAGTCTGCTCTGCGCAGTCACTGCAAAAACGGAATACTCTTGTGAATGTTGCGCCAAGATTTTCAAGGTACTTTGACCTATCGACCCTGTTGCACCCAATATACAAACAGATTGAGACATTTATAAATCTACGCCAAGAAGTTTTAAAACATATATGCCCGCAGCAAAAATTGGGGCAGCAGCCAATAATGAGTCAATTCGATCGAGCACACCGCCATGACCAGGAAGAATTCGACCCGAATCCTTAATGCCAGCACGACGTTTAATCATCGATTCAAATAAATCACCCAATACTGAGCTAAATACGGTAATCACAGATAAAATAAGGAATAAAGCATGTTCTGCTAAGCTTAAGTCAAGATAAACCACCTCAACTACAACCACGATTAACATTGCAGTAAACACACCACCATACAAACCTTCTAAAGATTTGTTTGGACTCACATCGGGTGCGAGTTTCTTTTTGCCCAGCTTACGTCCTACGAAGTAAGCACCACTGTCTGCACCCCAAACCAACAGGAATAAGTACATGAGCCACCACGGTGAACTCTGCCAAACAGAGAAAATGGCTGTAACAGCTGCTGAAACCAAAACCAAACCTATGACTTTAAGCGTTGGATTATACCAACCGTCATATTCTGGATAAGATTTCACCCAATAAACACTGAGCAACCACGTCAAAATCGAGGCTGCCCAAAGTAATAAAGCCACATCATTATAGCTTAATGCTAAGGTAGAAATCGCAGCAGTGACTAAACCATAGCCCCATGCAAGCGGTTTATTTACATTCTTAGATTTTTTAGGCATGAGTTTAAACCACTCATAGCCAGCAACCCCAGCTGCAATGATCATCAGCACAAACATTGGGTAATGCGAAGACGAAGCAAACATACAGCTCAGTACAACCGCAACTAGCACCAATGCGGTAATAATCCGCTCTAACATTTATTAATTCTCAAGTGACGCTTGTTGAACTTGTTCTGATGTTTTACCGAAGCGACGTTCACGCCCTGCAAATACTGCAAAAGCATCATCTAATTCTTCAACGGTAAATTCTGGCCATAATGTATCTGTAAAATACAATTCTGCATAAGCGGCTTGCCACAATAGAAAGTTCGATAGACGGAAATCTCCACCTGTACGAATTAACAAATCTACTGCAGGTAAATCACTCATGCTGACATAGCGACCAAATACATCGGTATCTATTGCATCAAGCGTTAATTTGTTTGCCATAACATCGGCCGCAATCTGCTGTGCAGCGTGCGCCATATCCCACATACCGCCATAACTTATCGCAATGGTCAGCGTCATGCTAGAGAAGTTAGCAGTCCTTTCTTCGGCATGCAACATGAGTGCACGTAATTCTGGAGATAAACGTGATCGATCTCCGATAAAACGGAGCGAAATGTTAAATTTTTCCATACGTGGCAATTGTTCATGAATTGTTTCTTCTAACAATTTCATCAACAAATCAACCTCAAATTGAGGTCGTTTCCAGTTTTCACTAGAAAATGCAAACACTGTTAATGCTTGAATATTGGCTTGGCGACAATGCTCGACGATTGGATCTAGGACGTCTTTACCAGAGCGATGCCCTTCACCTTTTTGCATTAGATTTTTTTTGGCAAAACGATTGTTGCCATCCATGATGATGGCAACATGTTTTGGAAGACTGGAATTTTCTTCAGAAACGGTCATTCAAGATTAGACCTTCATTAATTCAGCTTCTTTTGCAGCTAAACGTTTTTCTACTTCAGCAACAAATTTGTCTGTAATTTTTTGAATGTCATCACCAGCACGACGCTCATCATCTTCAGAAATTTCTTTTTCTTTCAACAATGCTTTGATATCACCTAAAACATCACGGCGAATATTACGAATCGCAACTTTTGCATTTTCTGCTTCATTACGCGCAACTTTTTGCATATCACGACGTGTTTCTTCAGTTAATGCTGCCATTGGTACACGAATCGCATCAGCAGTAATTGGGTTTAAACCTAGATCAGATTCACGAATTGCTTTGTCAATTGCAGCAACCATTGTACGTTCAAATGGTTGAACCAATAGTGTACGTGAGTCTTCTACACCCACGTTTGCAACTTGGTTTAATGGAACATCAGAACCGTAGTAAGGAACCATAACACCGTTTAGGATAGATGGGTGCGCACGACCTGTACGTACTTTTCCAAAACCATGCTCTAAAGACTCCAGCGACTTGTTCATGCGTTCTTCGGCGTCTTTTTTAAGATCGTTAATCATAAGATCTTCCTTACTAAATTTTAAATAATGAGGTATAACTAAATATAATCTGTAGTATAAAGAGCTTTCAGCCCCACGTACATTAGTTCGTAACGTGGGTACCTTCTTTTTCACCCATTACAACAGATAACAATGAACCCGCTTTGTTCATGTCAAATACTTGAAGTGGCACGTTATGATCACGGCATAAGCAAATTGCTGTTAAATCCATTACGCCTAATTTTTCATCCAACACTTGGTCAAATGTTAAAGCATCATATTTCACAGCATCATCGTATTTGCTTGGATCTTTGTTGTATACGCCATCAACTTTAGTTGCTTTTAAGATCAAGTTAGCTTCAATCTCGATACCACGTAAGCATGCTGCTGTATCTGTCGTAAAGAATGGGTTACCTGTACCAGCAACAAATACACACACTTCACCACGAGTTAAATGACGAATTGCATCACGGCTTGAATATGATTCAACCACAGCACCAATTGGCAATGCAGACATCAAACGCGTTTTAATATTACGACGTACCAAAGCATCACGTAATGCTAGGCCATTCATTACAGTTGCCAACATGCCCATTTGATCGCCTGTTACACGGCCTACTAAACCATCCTTTTGTAACTGACTGCCACGGTATAAGTTACCACCACCAACAACGATACCCACTTGAACACCCAAACCAACAAGGTGCGCAATTGCGAGTGACATTTGATCGAGCACTTGTGCATCGATACCCATATCTTTATTGCCTGCCAAAGCTTCACCAGAAAGCTTTAGAAGAATGCGACCAAAACGCGGTTTTTTAGAATCAAGCATCATCAACTCCGAATTATTTAATTTCAATTATTTTCGTGAATCATTTAATACGAATTAATTTCGCATATAAGTCATATTCATCTGCATCGGTGATTTCCACTTCAAGCAAATCACCCGCCTTAATTAATGATTTATCGATATCTTCAACAAAGACATTACCATCAATTTCAGGTGCATCCGCATAAGAGCGTGCAACTGCAACTGGGAACTCATCTTCTAAATCATCAACCAACACTGTCATGGTTTGACCAATACGTTTTTGCAGTTTAGCTGCAGAAATTTCTTGTTGAACTTCCATGAAGCGTTCATAGCGTTGTTGCTTAATTTCTTCAGGCACATGATCTGGCAAATCGTTTGCTGTCGCACCTTCAACTGGTGAGTAGGTAAAACAACCCACGCGATCTAACTGTGCTTCTTTTAGCCAATCCAACAGCATCACAAAGTCTTCTTCAGTTTCGCCCGGGAAACCCACCACGAAAGTTGAACGAAGTACCAGATCAGGGCATTTTTCGCGCCATACTTTTAAACGCTCTAGGGTATTTTCACTATGCGCAGGACGTTTCATCAACTTCAAGACCTTCGGACTTGCGTGTTGGAATGGAATATCCAAATATGGAAGAATTTTACCTTGTGCCATTAAATCAATCACAGCATCTACATGCGGATACGGGTAGACATAATGCAAACGAACCCAAATGCCCAACTGCCCTAAAGCTTCACACATATCGTAAAACTTAGTTTTTACAGGTTGACCATTCCAAAAGTCCAATTTGTACTTCGTATCTAGACCGTATGCAGAAGTGTCTTGTGAAATTACAAGAACTTCTTTTACACCCGCATTTTTGAGTGCTTGTGCTTCACTTAACACCGAGCCCACTGGACGTGAAACTAAATCACCACGCATGCTTGGAATAATACAGAATGTGCAACGGTGGTTACATCCTTCTGATATTTTCAAATATGCATAATGTTTTGGTGTTAAACGAATCCCTTGCTCTGGAACAAGGTCAATGAATGGATTATGTTTTGGTGGCTCTGGAACGTACTCATGTACTGCTTCCATGACTTCCTGATATGCCGCAGCACCTGTCACCTTTAAGACATTTGGATGCATTTGGCGAATTTTGTCTTCGTCTTTACCTAGACAACCTGTCACAATCACGCGACCATTCGCGCTCATTGCTTCACCAATGGCGTCTAAAGACTCTTGTACTGCAGATTCAATAAAACCACAGGTATTTACAACAACTAAATCTGCACCATCATAATCTGATGCAACATCATAACCTTCAGTTTTTAACTGAGTTAAAATTCGTTCGGAATCAACCAATGCCTTAGGACAACCTAAAGAAACAAAACCGACTTTGGGGGATTTCATGAATCTGCGCTCCACTAGAATGCGCGTATTGTATGTCTTTTCTTTACATAAAAATAGGTGAAAAGGCTACTCTTTATATCACGCACCAAAATAATGCTATAAATTCACTCATATAATTAAAAATGCACCATTTTGAACCATATTTTATTTACAGCCCTTTTTTTATTCGCTATACATTTAAATTAAAGGCCAAGTTCGGCACATTCTTTTAATTCAGCACTCAAATTTGGCGTTCTTTTAGAAAAGTTGGCGTGCATTTTGCTTACTCTGCATCAATTCAGTCCGTTTACTGAAAACAGAATGCCTTATGAAGATGCCATTGCGCCATTTTAAAACAGAACACCCACCGCTAATGGATCAACCTATGACCATCGATTATCGGCTATTAGTAGATAATTTAACCACAGCGATTTTACTGGTCGATAGTAATCTCAATATTTATTACTTAAATTCATCATGTGAAGCACTTTTTGATATCAGTTTACTTCGGGCTGAAGGCCTCCCTGTTCTTCATTTACTGCACATGCCAAATGATGAATTTAATACAGAAGAAGCTTTAAACAACACACTACAGTCAGGGCAACCTTATACACGACGCGAAGCAACAATTAATGTCAACTTTAAAGACATTCATGTTGATTACACCGTATCTCTATTGAGCTCAGGTAAACCTTATCACCCGTTGCTGATAATTGAACTCAACCCTATTGACCGAATGCTTAAAATCTCTAAAGAAGAGAATCTCATTCAACAACATCAGGTAGCGCGCCAACTCATTCGTGGCGTTGCACATGAAATTAAAAATCCTTTGGGTGGCATCCGTGGTGCAACACAGCTTTTAGCACGTAGTTTAAACGATCCGCAGTACAGCGAATTTACCGACATTATTATTAGTGAAGTTGATCGTTTACGTAATCTTGCTGACACCATGTTAGGTTCGCGACAACTGCCAAGCTATGAACCAACCAACGTACACGAACCTTTAGAACGTGTACGCGCACTGATTGCTAACCAAACCAAAAAGAAAATTAAGATCACACGTGACTATGACCTTTCTTTACCTGATGTCATGGCAGACCGTGATCAACTAATTCAAGTCATGCTGAACATTAGCGTGAATGCTGTACAAGCCATGACTGAAAATAAAGATTTCTTTGTAGAGCATCAGCCAGAATTGACGCTTCGCACACGTATTCAACGCCTTGTCACAATTAATGGTGTACTTAAACGCTCTGCAGTACGCATTGATATTGAAGATAACGGCCCTGGTGTGCCTGAAGAAATCTTGGAATCTGTGTTTTATCCTTTAGTGACTGGACGTGCTAAAGGTACAGGCTTAGGCCTCAGTATTGCGCAAAATATTATGCATCAACACAACGGAATGATTGAATGCCAATCCGTTCCAGGCAAAACAACTTTTAGCTTATATTTACCTTGGGAGTCAGGACATGTCGCGAAATAAAATATGGGTCATTGATGATGATCGCGCGATGCGCTGGGTTTTAGAAAAAACATTTAAAGAAGAAGGTTTTGATGTTACCAGCTTTGAAGAGGCTCAATCTGCACTTGATCAACTCAGCGTAGATGCACCTGATGTCATTTTGACTGATATTCGTATGCCAGGTATTGATGGTTTGACCTTCCTCGGAAAAGTAAAAGGCAGTCATCCAGATCTTCCTGTGATTATCATGACAGCCCACTCAGATCTAGAGTCTGCTGTATCAAGCTATCAAACAGGTGCTTTTGAATACCTACCTAAACCTTTCGACATTGATGAAGCATTAGCCTTAGTGAATCGTGCGATTTTGCACATTGCCAAGCTTCAACAACAAGAATCTGCAAAAACGGTTCAACCTATTCAATCGACAGAAATCATTGGTGAATCACCTGCTATGCAGGAAGTGTTTCGTGCCATTGGTCGTCTATCACAATCGCATATTACTGTACTTATTAATGGTGAATCGGGCACAGGTAAAGAATTGGTCGCACATGCGCTACATCGCCACTCACCACGTGGCAGTAAGCCATTTATTGCACTCAACATGGCAGCCATTCCCAAAGATTTAATTGAAACTGAATTATTTGGTCATGAAAAAGGCGCCTTTACGGGTGCGAACACGCAACGCCAAGGTCGCTTTGAGCAAGCCAATGGTGGTACGCTATTTCTAGATGAAATTGGTGATATGCCATTTGAAACCCAAACACGTTTATTGCGTGTATTGGCCGATGGCGAGTTTTACCGTGTAGGCGGACATATTCCTGTGAAGGTAGATGTACGTATTGTGGCTGCCACCCATCAGGACCTAGAAAAATTAGTCCATGAAGGTCGCTTCCGCGAAGACTTATATCACCGCCTAAACGTGATTCGCATTCATATTCCAAAATTAGCGCATCGTAGCGAAGACATTCCAATGCTTGCGCAACATTTCTTGGCGCGTGCAGGTAAAGAGCTGGGTGTTAGTCCAAAAATCTTGCGCCCAGAAACGCAAGAATATATGCAAAAATTGCCTTGGCAAGGTAACGTGCGCCAGCTGGAAAATACCTGTCGCTGGCTAACGGTTATGATTACAGGCCGTGAAGTTTATCCTGAGGATTTACCTTCCGAGTTAAAGCAGATTCCAATTCACCAAAGTGGTGAAGGCTCACCTGCGCCAAATACTTTGGACCGTATTTCAATTCATCATTGGGACGAACTATTGGGCCAGTGGGCGGTACAAAAACTTAAAAATGGCGAAATGAAGATTTTAGACATTGCTACGCCAATGTTTGAGCGTACATTGATTAATGCTGCACTACAGCAAACTCGTGGGCGTAAACGTCATGCAGCTGAACTTTTAGGTTGGGGCCGTAATACACTCACACGTAAACTAAAAGAGTTAGGCATGGATAGTGCCGACGATGAAGTTGAAGAAGAATTAGAAAGCTAATTCTCTCGGCTCATGCAATAAAAAAAGGCTAATCTTCGGATTAGCCTTTTTGATTGAAACCTTAATGCATTAAGCAGTAATCCCCACATAGCGCGAGTAACCTTCAATACCTAAATCTGACTGATAAATAACAAAATCTGGATAACTTGATGCTGTTAGTTCCTCAATCACCACCACTTGATCGTCATTGGCATGCATATCATCTACAGTACGGCGCAAAGTATGCTCAAATTCATCCGTAATGTATTCAAAGCCAATATCCATCGCAATAAACAACGTATGCTCACACGGCTGTACATATTGCTCTTCTGACCAATTGATCACGGCTTGCTGGCAATGTGGGCAGTTAATATTATCGGTTGCCTGAATAGGAAGTTGAATAAGTTGATAAGCCATGAATATTTATATCTTGAGTGAATCAAATGATTTTAGCAAAAACTCAGTATTTGCTGATGCTATTTTTATATTCTAACTTAGCCTGAATGTCAGATTCCACAAAAAAAGGAAGCCGAAGCTTCCTTTTATATCTCTATTTTTACAACAATAATTCGCGTTATTTTTTACTCGATTTATAAGCAGATAACGCTGCCACAGCAACCGCTGACAATACAATCCCTGGTGCACTTGCAAGTAAGATACCTGTAGTACCAAGACCTAAAGCCAAAATCTTACCTGTAAGTAATGGACCTGTCATAGCACCTAAACGACCAAGAGAAATTGCGCTACCTACACCTGTTACTTTGCCCGCTGAGTTATAGAAAATTGGTGAAATGCCGTACAGAATCGATTGACCGCCTGTAGAGAAAATACCACCAATTAAGCCCGCAAATACCAACAATGGAATAGATTTGGTTGTGAATAAAATTAATACCGCAATAAATAGACCGATATAGATAATCACAGCCATTTGCCACAATTTTAAACGGTCAAGTAAGTAACCTAAACCCAGCGTACCAATCACTGCACCTACTTGGAAAATCAGCATAATCATAAATGCTTGTGATTTTTCTAAGCCTTGCTCCATAAGTAAGTTTGGCAACCAACTGATTAAGATGTAGTTCACCATCAAGGTAAAGAAGAAACTCACCCAAAGCGGCAATGTGTATTTGTAGCGATTTTCTGCAAACAACACTTGTGCCATTGGTGGCACAGCCTCTACCGCTAGTGATTCGACCTTTTCTTTGCGCTTATCTTTTAAGATAACAGCCATAAATGGAAGCAATACCAAAGGCGTTAAACCGCCAATTAAAAATAGTGTATGCCAAGAAATATCTTTAAAAATGATAGCCAAGCCCGCAACAAAGATTGCACCTACAGGCAAGCCACAATACATCAAGCTGTTTAATTTACCTCGGTTTGCTTCAGTTGCTTCATCACCCACCACTGAAATCATGGTTGGCATTGCAGCCCCCAAACCTAAGCCTGTAAAAAAGCGGGCTGCATATAATATTTCTACACTTGGCGCCAATGCAGTTACTGTCATAAATACGCCAAAGATCGCGATTGAAAGCATTAATACTTTCTTTTGCCCTAAATAATCTGCTACACGGCCACCAAAAAATGCACCGAATAACATACCTGCTATTCACCAATTAAAATGTCTATGCGATAAACCATTTAAAATGTCCTGTTTTTAACTGCAAGAGTCAAGAACAGGATTTAAATATCTTTGTTCAATAACAGCTTTCTGAGCTTTACGACTCGGCATACTTTTCTTGAGACG
>NZ_QUWR01000039.1:0-13448 GCF_003419885.1 Acinetobacter sp. SWAC5 | reverse complement strand
TTCGCAAGAGATGCGATGGATGTCTGGTGATTTGTAGTCATAAATTTTAGTCCCCACTTGTTTTTAAGTGGGGACTAAATTAAGGCTTATAGGAAGAATTCATAAGGTGTGTTCAGCGGACGCTTACCATTTTGCCAGTTTAAGACATTAATGTAAAAAGACACACGTATATACTTTAGAGCAAGCTCAGGTAGCATGGGATAACGCACGGTCCATAGATCAACCGATCGCCGTGCACCACGTTCGCAAACATATTGTATGAAAGGTGGACTATCAATATATCCCCTCGATCTCACAAATAGATGATCCTTATATCAAGTATGTGGCGCTTGAAAAGGATAATTTAGGTTTATTGTGCGATGGAAATGACGTCTTTTGGTTAGACTTTGCCACGGGCAAAACCAGTACAGATTTTTCTTCTGCTACAAAACTTCGGTATGACCAGGCCCTTTCGTTAAAAGATCGCTATATTCTTCTTCCTTTTAATATAGCCGATGCACATAAACGACTGCTTTTGTGTATGTCCAACTTAAATTGACCAACAAATTAGGTTCTTTATCCATAGCGAATAGATCTGAATAAATATTAAAGTTTTTACCCAAAAATGCATTGTGTAAGAAGTGAATAAGGTCTAGATCCACGTAGTTAACCGTAGACACAATCTTTAAGTATTCAGACAAAGCTTTAAACATCGGTGTTAGCTCTGCGATGGCACGGCTAAACCGCTGTTCTGATTTATGCTCTCTATATTTTTCAAAGCCATTTTTCAAAATCTTTTTGAGTTCTGCATCATCAAATGGAATATTTGAATAAAACTCACCAGTACTAAGATCTCCAAAATTAGACATAAAGTTATCAATCACGGGTAATTTACGTTCTAGAGATAAGCGCTGCGTTGATCTGATCAATTTAATGAATGAATAAAAAAACGGTAAGAAGCGTCTGTAGTAATCATAAATAACCTCTGCAAGCTTACGATCGCGAACATCAGCATTGATGGCTACACATTTAGGATATTGCGTAACAAAAATGGGTTTCTGCAGATAAATGGTAAGGTCCTTAAACACCTCAACACCATTTAGGCGATTAGATTTAAGAAATGACCAATCTACCAAGTCATAATCAACTGCACGAATCTCTCTTAGATTTAATTCATCAAACTTAAAGTTGAGTAGGCGTAGGTAATCTACAAAATTAGCCAAGTACCATGGCTGAGTTTTATTGATGTTGTATTCAGGATGACTATCAATGTCCAAGTGATTTAATAAATTGGTCCACGACTTGTCAATTCCAGCCAAATTAACTTGTTTGTCTATTCGATCAGGGGTAAGCATAGTAATCCCAATTGTATATACTAATTCGTAAGAAATTAGATACATTGTATCAATAATTCCTAGAATAAATATTCTTTTAAATTTTTTATCAATTCTAATTCGCCACACAACAAAAATGCTTATTTACTGAGCTAAAAACTTATATCCAATTAATTAAAACCCTATATAATTATCTTAATACTCTAATTCGAGTGAGTTGTTATGATTAGTGATCCAATCGAAATCGCAAAATTAAAACAAAGCATCTTAGATTTAAGAAACAATATTTTTCCTCCACAAAACCTTTTAACGGTTGATGGATTACCAATTTATTATGGTGAGAAAAAGTTTGTTGATGAATATCTTGCACAATGGATGGACTTTTATCAAAAAGCATTAGAACTTTCTAGTCCTTTTGGTGATCCTATTGATTTGTCCGAAATAAATGAAATTCATTTGCCTGTGCATTTTAATTTGCCCGTGTTTGCTCGTAATGTCACTCGCATGATTTTAAATAAAACACTGGCCAAGGAATCTATTACTTTTCGTTCAAGTGCAGATCTGTTTGAGAAGTGCGGATACTTCAATCGTGAATATACGGATTTAATTTATGAGTACTTTGATCGTGATGAAGATAACGTATTGGTCGGGCATCGACCGTATAACGATATTCGTGCGTACTTGTTTTATGCCGGCGATGAAGAGCGTCATCGCACGAGATTTTATAACTCTGGACTGGTGCTCGGTTATCCCGAAGGTTGGAACAGCATTGAGATCTTAGATAATCGTAACAACACCCGAAAACAGCGTAGTGATGCTTATACAAACCATTTAGCGAAAAATAACACATGGTTCATCTACAAGAAGCTGTAATTAGCCAAAGCGCCGTGCGAGATCGCAATAGAGCCTTGGATCTATTGAAGTGGATTGCGATTGTGACCATGGTTATTGACCACGCATCAATATTATTTCCTCAATATAATCTGTTGTTGAGGACGATTGGTCGTTGTGCTTTTCCTATTTTTTGTATCATGCTTGCATTCAATTTGAACCAAGCTATTTCTAAAAAGAAAACCCATACATTAAAAAACTATTTTAAAAATTTGGCGTTGTTTTGTGTGCTATCAGAAGTACCGTATCAACTATTCAACCAAGAGCCATTTACAACACTGAACGTCATGCCTACGTTGCTTTTAGGATTTTTGCTTGTTGTATTGGGGGAATCTAAACATAAATATGCAACGCTGCAGTTTGTCTCTCTGTTAGTCGTGACCATATTGCTATCTAATTTTATTATGTATAGCGTGTGGGGCGTTTTATTAATTGTATTCCTGTATTTATTCTTTAAAACAACCAACGTTCGTTCTAAGAAATACTTTTTAATGATCAGCGTCTTGCTCACTTCATTGGCCAACATTTTCAACTGGTTGATTGGTGGCTACTATACGGATATGACTACATATTCTTTGGCATTCTCATTTGCTGTCAGTAGCGCCATTGCAACGTATATTGGTGCACAATTCCTACTGAAAGGACAGCACATGAATATACCTTTTGAAGTACCGCCAGTGGGGAAGTGGGCGTACTGGTTCTATCCAGTACATCTCGTCATCATTTGGATTCTTTTTAAATTTGCATAATAAATTTAGGCTCAAAAAAAGCACCAAAGTATTTATGACTAAGGTGCTTTTTTATTGCTTAATCAGCGTTATTCGCTAGATCCAGCATCTAAACCGAATGAGCTAATTTCTTGCTGTCTTTCTTGCTCAGCTGCTTGTTCTGGTGATGCTTGTGGAGTAGGTGCACCAGATTGGTTATTTTGTTGATCATATTGATTCAGCAATTGCTTTAATGCTTCAGGATCTTGAGCAATTTGATTCGCAATTTCTAATGTTGGGTCCTGTTGTTTTTTACCAGCAACATAACCAAAAATAGCCAAACCAATGAAAGCAGCGAAGAAAGTGGCAAGTACGATCAGTACAAACTTACCAATAATGCTACCTTTGAAGCGTTCAAACCAAGTTTCATCTTCATAGTGGTAAGGTTGGTTAATGTTTTGGCAACCATCACTAAATGCATCCATCCACGCATTACGAACCAATTGTTTAATTTGTTCTGTTTGCGGTAAATGACCTTTTTTAACCACGTTTACTTTGATTTTTGGCTCTGCTAATACAAAACGTTTTTCTTCACCATTACCTAGTGTATTAACGAGCTCTACGGTACCAGAACAAGTGAAATAACGACCAACATCATTGTTTTCTAAAGTATCAAAACCACTGATTTGTATTGTTAACTCTTTAAGATCGGCATTCGAGATTTTTATATTTTTAGGTTGACGATTCAAATCTTCAGAATCCGTATCAACTGAGATTGTTAAAAGGTCATTGTTACTAAAAATTGAAACAAGAGGGTCGTGAGATAGAATGTCTTTTTGCTTCTTAATTAAACTCACAATGTATCACCAGTTAAAATAGAAATTAAAAGTATTATATTTTAAAAAAGGGTTTTAGTGATAGTTTATTTTATGTTTAACGCAAAAAAGCCACTTTTAAGAAAGTGACTTTTAGGTTTAAGGGAGATAGTTATTATTTATAAAATATTCCTTTTTAATTCTCTTAATCTCCATGCCTTTGTCTAAAAGCAATTTAAACTCATTAAAATCATCACGCATAAGCTTATGAACCTTTAATGATTTTTGACTCTTAGCTTTGATAGCACTGTTGTATTGTACTGCAGCAACCAGATCGTAATGCTTATTTAGATCCAAACCATAAAGTGATGTTAATTTTTCAGAAATATAATCAAATATAACGGTCAAACAGATGACCTTATTGTTAGTGTTAGTCAGTATCTCTTCTGGAAATTCATTATTTCCCGAAGCTGCACTGGCTAAACGTGCCCATTCTGTCATGGGTAGGGAACCATCTTCACCAATCACGTTGATTAAGTTGTTTAAAAAGATAAAGCGGTGATTAAAAAACTTCACTTTGCTTTTTTGCAAAATTCTAAATGTATAAACGTTTGCCCAATACACAACATAGTTTTTAATCTTTAGACCATTGATTGAGTCTTGCGTTAATAAATCTTCATTGGTGATGCCATGATATTGAGTTGCTTCTTCAGTGACTTGTTTTTTTGGCTTCCAGTAGCTCTCTTCAGCATTATAAAGATACTGAACCTGTTCTATTGATGATGTGCGGCACTTTTTAATACGCGTCAAAATAGACGACTTAATAATGTCAGGCACATCAACTGGATTCTTGACTTTGGCGGTAAATTCCAGTGTGAGAAAACATAATGGTGCTGGCATAGCTTGGCCTTTCTAATATCCCTTAATTTATAACTTAAAACGTTCTATTTTCTGAATTGATATTCGCGAAATAAGGAACTAATTGCTTTTCTCGGTCATGAATGTATGCAGTTGATGACATATCCAATACCGCACCTGGTACATAAGTTAGGTTTAGATTGATATTTTCACCGTTACCATCGATCAAGACGCCATTAAACCGCGCTTTGTCTGGATCTCCTTTTACAAATAGCTGTTGGCCAACATAACCGGACAAGCTATTGATATAGAGGTTTTTCATTTTTTCCGAAGATTGCAAAGCATTTATATAGAGAAGATCCATAATTTTTTCTTCTCCATTTTGATTTCTAATTTTTACTGTTTTTGGACCAACAACATCCACAATTGTAGCAATCCATAAGTCATGATGTTCAACATCCCAACCATTGTAGCGACTTTCAATCCAATCGGGGCTTAAGAGTCTTGGCTTAAAGGGGTAGGAGTAGATTTTGAATATTAAGATCGAAACCACAATTATGATTGGCAAGCCAAAACATATTTTTATTTTATGTTTCTTAAAAGCACTGTTAAACATAACCGTATATACCAAAAAATTTAAAATCATTTTAACTTAAAATAATAAGTTTGTATTGGTTAAAACCATTGATATATCAATTATTCATCACTGTTATAGGTATAGCCATCATCACTACTGCGATCTTTACCTACTAATAATGCTTCAATACGCTTAGCTTCAGCTATTGTTCTGAGTGCATTTTCTTTTTTTTCTTGTCGTTCTGTATTTTCACGAATCGCTTCAAGAACCTCAGGAGATAAGGCGTTTTCAGGTTGTTGTTCTTGGGCTTCAGGCTCGGAAGCACTTGCTTCTTCAGCCTTTATAGGTTGGTCTTTTTTCTTAGGATCTACCAAGTCATAAAACACAAGTTCTTTTGATTCACTCGTTGCCGATTCGTCTAAAAACTTCTGTTCTTGACCTTTTAATGGATCTTGTTCATTTGGAGTATTAGAGTTATTACAGGCACTTAAAAGGGTGGAAATTAAAATAACCGTTGCGAAAATAAAAAGGGTTTTAGACACGTTGAAAATCCTTTAATATAATAACGTATTCTACATAATAAAAGTCCGTAGGTAAAAGTATGTCTTCAGATAAAAATAGTTCTGATAGTGCTCCACAAAAGGTAAATATTACCAATGAGGTTTTAGATGAAGCTGCCATTAAACAGGCAATTGAAGCTAGTCAACCCCGTAAATCAGGTATTTTAAAGCGAATCTTTTTTGATTTCGGGCGTAAAAGCCACTGGAGTTCAGCTAGAAAAGGGTTTTTACCGCATTTATCTAATATTAGATCAATGCTGTCTCCAACATGCCCCGAATGCGGTAAATCGATTTTAATGCATGACAACAGGATTCCACGTTCTTATAAAGGCAACGTGAATTGGGTATGTGCACACCCTTTATGTGAATATGAAATTGTCGCACCTAACAATTTTAAACAACTGAAAAGACTCATTGCTAATACTCACTACCCAAGAGGGCAAGAACGTTTAGCTTCAATGAGTAATGATGAAATAGACAAGCTTGTTAAAAACCATCAATTTTCGTCTTATTTGTATTTAGCATTATCTATGTTTACAGGCTTGTACGTAGTTTATATGTTCTTTAAAGCGCTATATCCAATGCTTGTTGTACCAGGTGTATTATTGGTGTTTTATCTATACATGGTTAGCATCAATTCAGCTTATCGTGCGTGGCAAGTCCGTACTGGTCTTTTATTTTTACCGAATGCGCCATTCTTGGCATGGTTCCGCTATGCGCCAAAAAAATATAGCTTATCGTGGTATGACGGCAAAAACCCATTGCCAGTTGAAACACTGAATAAGTTAGCTGACCGTAAACAGCACCTAATCGACAATTTCAACAACAACGATAAAGGTGCTGATTAATATGCTGTTAAAACCAACGCTATTTGCGACTCTATTAGGATCAAGCGTTGCTTATGCTCAATTGCCTCAAAGTTCTGAGGCTCTAGGTGCATATGCAAACCATGTCAATTCTAATGGATCAAGTACACCATATCGACCATTTCAGGTCATGACCAACACTCAGCAAGAAACGGCGCCAGCAAAGCCAAGAGGATTTACGAGTCGTTACTTGGGCGTGAAGTACACACCGCAAAAAACTGAAGAAACTCCGACTAGCACTGAGCGCACGGCAGTTGCACAAAATGGACCACAACCTAGTGGCCAGCAAGCACCAGCACCACAACAACAACCCGTTCGCCAGAATATCCGTCCTGTTTCTTATACCTATCCAACTACGCAATACAATCAATACAACCAAGCGAGTGCATCTTACGATCAAACCGTACCGGGTAGAGTCGCTACTTTGAGTTGTGTTATTCATGCTGCGCGGTCAGAAGGTGTTCCGCTGTATGTTTTATTGGGTATACATAGCAAAGAGCGTGGTACCAATGGACAAACAGCGCAAAACAAAAACCGTTCATTGGATATGGGGCAATTCCAAATCAATTCCATGCACTTTAAACGTGGCGGTATGTTTGAAAATTATAACAGCCATTATGTGCGTACTGATGGATGTCTGAATGCGCGACTTGCAGCCAAGATCTTGCGAAATCGATTAACCACAAAACCGTCAACCGATTTTTGGGTTAGAGCAGCTGCTTACCACTCATGGACGCCATCTTTTAATGCGATATATCGCAATGGCACGACAAAACAACCTGGTTTAGTTGCGTATGCACTTCAATGGAAAAAATGGCTTGAGAGAAAGGGGATAAATCCTAACTAATCAGCTGAATATATTTTTTAAGAAAAAAATTGCAGTTACGTAATGCGATATAATTCACCTATTCTTTACCCACTAAGGATTCAAAATGAACCTTAATACAACTTTAAAAAGTTTAGCTTTAACCTTATCCATGTCTATTGTTGCTACTGCAGCTCAAGCCGATTTTGTTGGCAAAGTTGTACGTATTTCTGACGGCGACACTATCACCGTTTTAAACAACAACAATGAGCAGATCCGTGTTCGCTTCAACCAGATTGATGCACCAGAAAAAAGTCAAGCTTTTGGTCAGAAATCGCGTCAGAACATCAGTTTCTTGCATGAAACGATTGTGTATGTGCAAGAAAATAGTAAGGACCGCTACGGTCGTACTCTTGGTACCATTTTTCAGATGCGTACAAACCAAGTGCCCAACTTAAACATCGTGAATAGTGTTAACTATAAGCAAGTTAAAGATGGCTATGCATGGGCTTATCGTGAATATCTCAAAGATAAAATTATTTTGAGTGCTGAAAGCAACGCACGTTCTCAACGCCTTGGTTTATGGGCTGATCCAAACCCTGTTTATCCAAGCCAGTACCGTCACAATAAGTAATATTGATGAACGGTGAATTAAATACCGCTAAAGCCGTAGCGGTATTAAATAAATATCTACTGCAACAACAATGTGGTAATCGTATGGAACTGCAGTTTTTCAGTGAAGAACTGCAAGCTCAGATTGAAGCTCTCAGCTTGGCTTCTGTACGAAATGAGTTGGTTACTCAGTTGGCAAATTTGGGAAAATGTCTTTGTGATGAAAAGTTGGTGAATTGTTCAGCCAACGCAAATTACTCAGAAGTGGCAATAGATTTCCTTGAAATGCACTTAGAGTCGCTGGAAGGGCGACAGTTCAAAGAAGGTTTTATATGACATCTATTGTCATATCCACGGAATCCAATTAATCACCAGATCAGAACGAACCACTAAGCAATTAGTGGTTTTTTTCCTAAGGGAACTAGATCAATTGTAGATTTTTAAAAGGTAATGTTATGCCGAACAAAGATGATGAACATGCAACTAAATAAAGCTTTCTACCTTTACCTTACTTTTGTAGCGATTCTTTGGGCTATTATCTGGTGGTGTTTACTGATTAATATGCACCAGTACTTTAGTGCGGTTTTTTATGTTTTAACGGGGTACTATTTTATTAATAAAATTTTGATGAAAATTAGTCCTTATTCATCAAAAATACTTTTTACAGTTTTATGGCCAATTGCTTATCCAGTTTTATTCTTAATACTCTTGTTCAAGAGGTGGGATAAAATCTAAATTTGAAATGACACACCTATAACAACACCCTAGAAGGTGAAGTAATCCGAAAGTTAATTGGTTCAGTGGATCAAGTTTTAGCTAAGTAGTTTAACCTTGGCAACAAAAAAGTCCCATTTGCAACATTGGGGCTTTTTCATATCTATTTTTTATAGGTTATGAATCAACTAGCTAAAAAAAGAACAGCCTTATGTTGCTTTCATGCTTATTAGTAATACACTTATTTGTGAAAATTTTGGCATTACACAACAAATAGTTTCACATTTTTGGCAAAGCATAGAGTAGGGAAAGACATGGCGGAAAATTCACTCAAAAAAGGTCAGTACACACGCTTTAGTAATAAAATTGGACTCTACAGTGCGAATCAAGAAAACGTAGGTTTTATTAAAAATAACAGTAATGTAGTGATTAATTTCCCATTTAAAGATGCTGTGCTGGTTGGGGGCATGTCTCGCGAAGATGTTAAAACAACAGAAAAGTTTTTACATCAAGAAGTCGATTCAAAAGATATTGATACATTATTTGAGCCAAAAGTACTTACCAATCCTGAATATTACAGCGCAACCAATGAGACAGAATTTGAATTTTTTGACGAAAATGGTGAGCTAAAAGAGAACTTGCTAATTAAGGGGAATAACCTATTGGCACTGTACTCTTTAAGAGAGAAATTAGCTAATAAAGTCAAACTTTTATACCTGGACCCACCATACTTAAATGCACCAAAGACTTTTATGTAAATAATTTTATATAAATAATTGATATTAAAATATAATAATTTAACATGTAAGTAAATATAATAATTGAATTTAACAGGTAATGATGTACCATCAAATAATGTAATGTTTTGAGTCTACATAATGAAACTCATTAGAACAAAATTTGAGTCAGGCGAACGTTATTCACTTTTGATAGATGACAATGGAGTTCCGAATTGGTATCCGACTCTTTTTGCTACAAGTAAGCTCAGAAATTCTGCGAAGGCCTCAAATACAATAGAAGCCTATCTCAATGCCGTTAAGTTGTTATTAGAATGGTGTCATACTAATAACATTTTATTGGAAGAAACTTTCTTAAAGAAACAGTTTTTGACTACAGAACAGATAGAAGGCCTTTGTATTTATCTTAGAGATAAAAAAGATAAGAAAACTGATGAAAAATTAAGAAAACCTATAATTCAAAGAAAAGAGTTTAATAGAGCAAAAATACGAACCAATGAATCTGTATCAAATGCTACGACCTATATAAGAATATCGTATATTGCTAATTATCTAGATTGGTTTGCAAAGCAAATTATCAGTGAGAGAAATCAAATAATAGATCGTGAAATTTCACACAACATATCATGTATGGTTAAAAGTTTAAAAGCTAGGAGACCATCAAGACCTGTTTCATCGAGGAGTACAAAAAAAGGGTTAGCAGAAAATCAAAGAAGTATTTTGTTAGATCTTTTGAATTCCAATAGCTCAAAAGAGTTTGGATTTTAAAACGCCAAATCAAATAGCAGAGAACTTTTATCGGTTAGCTGCCTAGCATATCCCAAGTGAAAGTCTCCTGCTAATTCAGCACATATCATCACAGCCAATCACCCGTTTAGTGCATGGGATCAGATCTTCCCAGACAGCATGATGACGGTAGCGGCCATAGATCGGCTGATCCACCACGCGACAATTATAGAATTAGAAGGAGAAAGCTATCGAAAACAACATCAGTTAAAACAAGCTGGAAGTAGGAAAAATGAGAAAACCTAACCGGCCATCATAATTGACGCGAACCGGCCAAGATAGTTGACGCCGAACAATGATTGACGATCTAACGCTCCAGAACCAAATCAGGGATCTGGCTTTAGCGAGTCGGAGCGAACCGACCGATGGTTGGCGTACCGAAGAGCTTGACCCTAAGTTGTGGAACGGTTGGCGTAAAATGATTCAGGGGGACCGGCTAGAAATCGCTGAATACGATCTGACGGCTAAGGTTAGCCAAGGGGACTCTCCTAGTGACAAGCCCGGAGTGGTTGAAGGTCTAAAACAAAGAATAAGGGCTTACAACTTTAGTAAACAAAGGACGTCATCAATAGCAGTGATATAAAAAGTTATCTTTGCCGCCCCGATAAGGCTTTACGGGGCGACTAAGTCTCACCCAACCGACAATTCCGATAGTTTCAGAATAAGCTTTGAGTTTTCTAAGATTGGAATTACTACACCACAGCACGTACTCGAGATACTACAAATAGCTTTTTGGTAGGACCGATACCGAATAAATATCCATAATACATCAGGAGAAACTTTTTTTAATTTTCTGTAACCGGTCATAAATCAGTGGCGGATAATTTGCATGATATTCACCACACTCTGGGCAATGCTCTTGTTTTAGGTACGCTTGATTGTCGAGATCTTGATAAGGAAAAACGCTGAAGAGAAGTTCGTGCTGCATAAGCGTTTTATAAAAACTCTTATGATAAGGTGCAATCTCGCTGTCTTTGATTTTGTCGAAATATAGGTCAACGCTGTTCAAAATGCTCATAATTTCTTTAACCCCGTCGAACCTTAAAATGTCGTCATCTTTGTGAATATCAACATCTAAGCTCTCTAGATCCTCAATGAAACATTTAATCGCACGTCGAGAATACAGAAGGATCATTTGCGTCTTGCCATCAACGGTCTTTTCTTGATCGTAACTAAAATTTTTGATGTTTCTTTCGACGAACATATAAAGTTCGTGAAGTTGATCTAACTCGTGCCTTAGTTGCTCCTTCGTGTTTTCTTTTTCGATTTGCTGATGAAGGATTCTATTCGCATCAATCTGGGCTTTCAGCGCTAAAAACAGAACTACTGAAACTAGTATCTGTACGAATGGGTTCGAAATACCTCCAAAAGCATCTCCTATTTCGCCATAATCCTTCAAGTAGTGAAGAGGAAGAAGAGGTAAGAATAAAGGGAGAAGAAGACAGAATACACTGCCGACGACGATGACCCAGAAAGCTATTTTGGTAACAGGAGAGTTATAGATATTCATTTTTACACCTTTTCAGAATTTTCTTTTCTGTACGCGCTAGGAGTTTTGCCAATTTTTTTCTTAAACAACTTTTGAAAGTGTTCATGTGCCGGATACCCAATGGCTTCACTCACTTCGGGAACAGACTTACCGGATTCTTTAAGCAGCTGCTTTGCTTTTTCAAGCCGACAATAGGTTAAATAATCAAGAGGTGTCATGCCTGACAGCTCCTTAAATTTGACGCTGTAGTTCGTACGCGACATCCCCGCAATCCCGGCGAGATCGTCAAGACCCCATTTTTTATCGAGACTATGATGAATAGCTTCCAAGGTTTTGCTGAGTTGCGGATTTTCGATCAGTTTGAAGAATCCAGCATTTTTATTGGATTTGTACATGTGGATTCTTAACGCTTGCACGAAGATAATTTCGGTCAGCTTTCTGACTAACGTGTTGCTTCCAGGAAGCCCTGATTTTGCTTCCTGCTCTATAATACTTAAAAGCATGGCAAGCCAAGGCGAGTGGGAGTTATCAGCACTCTTGATATGCACGACATTTGGCAGCGAATTTAAGAATGGATGATCGGGTCCGCCATTAAAACAAAAATGTCCGCAAACGACGTTGGCTTTGAGCTTGCTCTGATCACCGTATTCCAAAACTTGAGCTTCGGTGAGGTTGGCTTTAGCTCTAAATTCGACCGCAGGCTCGGCCTTGATTTTTGGTGCACTGGCCATGGTGTGCTCAATCCCTTTGAAAAAGATCAAAATATCGCCCTGCTCCGCCAATGCTTTAAGTTTAAGTTTTGGCACCTCATACCAAAACTCGCCATGAGTCACGATGTGAAATCTCGCTAGATTCTCTTCCTGCGGGAGGCTGATGCCCCAGTCTCCCGCAAATGAGGTTCTATACCAGTAGCTGCTAGTAAGCTCTACCTTATCTAAAATTTCACTGAGAACATCCATATATAGCTCCTACGTAAACTGTCCAATAGGTCATGTTATACGAACTATTGAACATATTATATCTATTTTACATGCTGTAAAGTCAGTCTAATCAGTAAGTGGATGAAAACTAAGGAGGCTTTATGAAACTAGATTATGTGATCGTTGCCGGAGGGTGTTTTTGGGGTCTCGAAGACCTCCTTAGGAGTCTGGACGGTGTGACGTCAACGAAGGTGGGCTACTCTGGCGGAGATTTTGATGATCCTACCTACGCCGATATTATAACAGGGAAAACGGGGCACGCCGAAGCGGTTCGCGTGGAATACGACCAAGACGAAATATCTCTCGAAGAGATTCTACATTACTTTTTCAAAATCCATGATCCGACTACGAAGAATCGCCAAGGAAATGATGTTGGCACTTCGTATCGCTCGGCAGCGTTCTATCGTGACGATGCACAGAAAGCGATTATCGAAAACGTGATTGATGAGGTCAATGAGATCGGTCGCTTCGAGAATCCCGTGGTCACGACGGTAGCCTTGGAAAAAGAGTTTTATGACGCTGAGGAGTATCACCAAAACTATTTGAAGAAGAATCCCCACGGGTACACGTGCCATTTTGAGAGAGATTAAACCATGAATCAAACGAAAGAGCTCTGTACACGACAAATTTCACAGAACCCTTATCCTATCAGGCTTCTGCCTTCTTAAAATTGCCAAAATTTCCTTAAACTCTTCTTTTTTCCCAAAACCAATTAAACGCTGAATCGCCATTTGAACA
>NZ_QUWR01000038.1:0-13975 GCF_003419885.1 Acinetobacter sp. SWAC5 | reverse complement strand
ATATCCAAAACTTGGAATATATGCTTCTGTAAAATTTGACATTTTTTTTAATCTCTCTTTGTTTACAACTATATTGTTAAAGTTTAGGACTTTAATGTCCAGTTTACGTTTGTGTTGTCAAATCACAACGTGCGCTTGATCAACATTCGTTGTATAGCCCTTTCCGTTAAAACCAGGCCACCCAATATTTGAGCCGACATTATGTCTAAAACAAGCTAGGTAAAGTTCAGTCATAAAGTTTCTCTTAAGCTACTTTCTTATTCAGTATGTGTTCGGCTAAGCGCTTGATACCGCCACCGTCCGTAATTAAATGTTCAAATAATTCGCCATTCGGGTTTTTAACTCCTTCCAACTGGCCTTTTTTGATGCCTAAGACATCAGAAATAATTGGATCTGAACCCGAATCAGCCAACAAGTAATATGCCGAGATCTGTTTGATTTGACCGTCACGGTCTAAGCGACCAATACATTGATCATGAACACCAGGCGACCAATCCAACTCACCAAACACAAATGTTTTGCATTTTGAGTGGTACTGCAAGCCATCAAGCCCGGCAGATGAACGTAATGAACTAATGAAGACTTTGCTTTCATCATTCAAGAATGCTTGTTTAGAACGTTCCTTAGCTGCAGGTCCTTCCGTACCTGTATACATAACAGGATTGAATTCAGCCAAGCGTTCTAACCAAATGTTGTACACATCTCGATGCCAACCATAAAGCATGACTGATTCACCAGACTCAACAAGCATACGCACGAACTCAGCGACATACGGCGCTTTGGCGATACCTGTTGCTTGGCGCATCATAATATTGAATTCTTCTGTCGCACGAAGCTTTTGCCCTTGGAATTCCTGAGTAGAGCTTAAAATTACTTTTGCCAGTTCCATTGCCTTTCCCTTAATTTGATCCAGTACTTTAGGATCGCTTTCGACATATTGAGGGATGATTTGTACTGGCGGTAACTCTCGATTTACATCTGCTCGAGTACGGCGCAACATTAGACCTTCATCACGTAAAAACATCCCAAACGCTTTAGGATCATTAATACGTTTTTCTTGTGAACACCACTCACGAGCGAATTCAGTAGCGGTACCTAAGCTATCTGGACGCAATATTTCAATGATGTTGTAGAATTCATCACCGTAGTTATAAATCGGTGTAGCTGATAGACCGAGGCGTAATTCAGCTTGGTCACTAATGAGTTTAGCAGCGGAATACTTTTGCGATGTATAGCCAGTCCGTAACTCTTGGATCTCGTCAAACACTACGTACTTAATCTTTCCGGCAAGATATTCAGCCCAACCGTTCAACTTTGAATAACTGGTGATAATGACATCGGGTGCTGCTTCACCTTCTTTGTGCAATGGATAAGGCGATGCTTTCTTTAGGATGTGACATTTTAGGTGCGGAGCAAAGCGTTCAATTTCATTCTTAATTTGCATTGGAAGATGTGTCATTGTCACAAAAAGCGCCGGGAGCGATTCAGGTAGAATCATCGGACATATTCCACTCGCTGTTTTGCCAAGGCCCAAATCATCCCCCAAGAGCAAACCTTTAACATTAAGTAGTAGATCTGCAGCTGCTCTTTGATACTCATATGGAGGCACAGCAAGATCAAATGTTTTGATCGGACGTTTATAGTCCATCACATCCAAAATATCTTCTTTTAGCGACACATAAGCCTTAGATTGCGCTTTCATGTATTTAAGATCATCAACACGCATTGGATAACGTTCAATAAACCAAAGTAGGTCGTGACAATTAGACGGCGTATCGCTTAACTCAATAAATTTTGATGCATGTTGGCTGACTTGTGGGAATACACGCTTAAGTCGTGTTTTAACATGTGGTTCACATTCAATGTGCCAGTTTTTTTCTTGACGAGAAATGGTGCCGTAAGATTTAGACATTAGAAGACCCCCACTAAAATACGATGGCGGTAAATAAATTTATTGTTCAGTTGGATTGGAATGTTATTCACCCAATACGGTGTACCAACCACATAGAGCGCTTTTATGCTGTCATGGCTTAAATAACGATTGATCTGACGCAATAATGCGTTACGTGCACCATCTATTTTTAATTCAACACCCACCTTGCCGACATCTAGCTCAACAGTAAAATCAATGATGTCTTTATTTGATAGACGAACCTCACGTTCATACGGAATCTCATTGGCAATAAACATTTGCTCAATCGCGAGTTGTAAGTCTTTTTCGTTATAAAAACGGTATTTGTGTGAAGAAAACAGAATTCCAAGCTCTTCAATCGTTTTCATTCTGCATCCCCTTGGTCAGCTTTAGCAGCCTTTTTGTTTTTCTTCACCTGGCTTTTATCAATGGATTTTGACGGTACCAGTTCAACTTCACATTCAGTACACGACAATCTAAAAGTAGGACTACACGTTGCACCACGGCCACACTCAGGACACGCAAAAGATGCCCTAGTCTGTTTCTTAGGCTTAGGCTCAGGCTCTTCAAAATTGGCTAAACCAAGCTCTTGATAGAGTGTTTCACCGATCATAGTTTCTTTGAGTACAATAAACTCGTTATCATCGCCGTTTGGTTGTTCACCCTTATAAAGTTTAACAATCTTAGGTTCTGGTATTGGTTGGTCGTCATCATCTAGCGGACCTTCATCAAAAGCCGTTGGATAATAACCGCCAAGGTTTGCAGCGGTATTTGATATGTCGATTAGTCCGATCGCTACATCAAAGGGATTCATTGTAGTGGGAGTCGTTTCCTCTTCTTCATCACTTGTTGGGGTGGCATATCCAGTGAGGGTATCTGGTGCTTTTGACGGTTCGGCAACTGGCTTCTCTTTTTTAGGTGATTTCAAAGCTGAATTGATTTCATTGCCAAGTAAGGCAATATGAAATAGCTTTGGAGAAGCAGTCGGAATGGACTCCAACAACTGCACTTGCTCTTGAATCATTTCAAGACTGGAAATCGTTTTGGGTGCGTACTTGTCATACCATTTGATGATACGCCCTTCATCGACAAGCTCATTGCACACTTGAATAAACAAGCCATCAGGTACAACGATTTCGGTCATCTTCTCGCCTGTCGTGCGACCTTCTTTTGTGCCGTCATCAGTCATAATCAAACCGATCTCAAGCATAAATGTCGCAAACTCAGCATTGTGATATGAGCGTTTAGATGGCTCACCAAAAATGCTTTGTTTCATATGACACATCTCATGTGCATAGCATTTAAAAATGTTAAGCAATGGTTGGGTGCCAAAGTAATCAGGGTTAAGGGCCAGTTCGTGCGTATACGCCGTATCATCTTCTGTCGAAGCAAATCTATTCTCAGACCAATAACCGGTATTTTTGTTGATACGTTGAAGCGTAATCAAACAATCTGGTAATTCATTTTTGAATAGCCTTTCATTGAAACGGTCATACACCAACTGCAGTTCTTCATAAAACTGCAACGTAGTTCTATTCTTTATGTTCATTTTTCAGTCGTCCAAACAGGATCAAACTAGGTGTGGATTGTACAAAACAACGTTTAAAGTTTACGCACAGCTTAAAATACAGTCAATAGTTTAAAATAATCAGCAAAGCATATATTTTTTTAATAAAAAATTACAACACAAAAAATAAGTATCATTAAAGTGTAGGTTTAATAAATTGTGGTTGGTTTTCATAATATGAGTGTTACGCTTTACTTCCACACAAAACTGGTGTTCCTATATCAATTTTGAGGGTTTTAAGTATATTATAAGCCACTTTTGTTAAATGCACATAGAAGTTACTTTTAGCGTTTATAAATGCTGAATAATACCCTTATTGTCAATAAGGCGCTATTTAAAGGCAATGGTTCTTAATAATGCTGTTTATAGAAAACTGGATATCGAAATGAGTCTGAATAACATAAAACTAACAGCCAATTGTTTTGCCCTTACACATCCTGAAAATGAAAAGAACTTGTTCAAGTACATTTTTAGAGAAATGTTTAAACGAAATAAGGTCGAGACATTCTGTTCCGCAAAAGTCATATTTTTTACAGATGGCAAGCACATCTATTTAAGAACGTGCGTATCGGACGTCAAAATCCCAATGGCCAAAGAATACATTGAAATTTCGCACGGTCAGCAAATCACTGGAAAAATCATGGTTCCTCTTAACCGTGAATGTAGCTTTAACCGCCAAGAAATTGAAGAATACATTTCGGTCCACGGCGAAAAACCCAAAGGCAATTCAGGTAAGAAGCGTAAAAATCTAACTGGAGATGAAGCAGCCGAATTCACCAAAAACGCTCTTAGTAGCAAAGGTCTATTGGATGTCACTATAATTGAGCAACAATGTGGACCACAGCTCAGCATTTTGAATATTCCAGTCCAGACCATAGATATTTCATTTAGTGCGACTGTTGGGGATTTAGAGATATTTAAAACAGCATGGCTCAATGGTATTGGTCGTGATAAAACCTACGGCTTTGGAATGATCCGCTTAGATGGTACTTTGTTTACACCGCCTTGTAATAATAGTGCTCACGCCTAATCGAAAGGACTTTTAAAGTCCTTTTTTAAACGAAATTTTTCAGATATTGATCTGATGTAGATCCTGGTTGCTCAACATGAGAAATAAAGATTTAGATCCAAAGATAGGAATACCACTTAAAGTCATCACAGCGCGATTAGAACATGTGAAGTTTAACCTCAATGGCTTAATGAAACGTGTAGAAGCTTATGCGATCGCACGACAAAACAGTAAAGATCCGCACGAATGCCTAATCAGTGGTGATGAATGGACATATGCTGCACTAGATTGTCGAGATCCTATCTGGCGTGAACGAATGAAACGCACCAGTACCATTATGGGTGTTCAAGCCACTGGCCAAGAAATCCCACTCTCATTTATCAATCAGCTACCTTGCAACATTGGTGAAATCATTACCCTTGGCTCATGGAGCCTAACCAAAAATATTTATCGGTTTGAAGATCAAGTCATTCAAATGCTTGTAAAGACCGAATACAACCGCAGTATC
This sequence comes from Acinetobacter sp. SWAC5, assembly GCF_003419885.1. Taxonomy (NCBI): domain Bacteria; kingdom Pseudomonadati; phylum Pseudomonadota; class Gammaproteobacteria; order Moraxellales; family Moraxellaceae; genus Acinetobacter; species Acinetobacter sp. SWAC5. The sequence goes on along the minus strand of NZ_QUWR01000038.1, from coordinate 8,979 downwards.
CCCGGTTTCCTATTAAACCTACCTGATATTGCGATCTACGTTCAAACCGACAATGCCAATCTCTACGTGCAAAATGAACAAGTGGTCGGTGTTATTTTTGCGAAAAACACGTTGAACGATCGCAAGGTGCTATTTACCACGGTATATACCGATACTGGCTTAGCAAAAACCATTACCATGCACTTCCCTGATGATGATGATTTTGAATCAACTGTTGAGGACTGCATGACCGATTTCATTGATACGTTTTTTGATGAAAAGAACTTGCCTGATGAACAAGAAATTAACACGTTCATGGAACTGCAGAAGAAGCTAATCAATTTGATTCTATGGTTCAGCCAAAAAGAACCAGATCTCAGACCATTAACACCAGAAACAACACAAGCCAGGCCTAAATTAGAGCTGATTAAGCGTGAATTGCGTTTATTTGAGGCCAATAAGTACAAGCCGACTATTGTTGGTACCGAAACAAATAAAAAGATCAATGAAGCGATCCTAAAGCGCGATGAAGATCTAAAGTCTGGCAACTACAAAGGTACCAAAAAACCACATCCACGGATTCCTCACTGGAACTTTTACTGGTTGGGCAAACGTGGTACCAAAGAAAAATGGGTTAACCATTGGATACCATTTCAGATTGTTGGCGGTGTGCCTAAAGATAAAGGGCTCTAAGGAATAAGTTATAGAAATTTAAATTTCTTACCACTGGTAAATATAAGCATATATGTCAAGTAGAAATGCAAAAGTATTGGATTCCAACACTGATTCCGTAAAGCCAGTAAAAGCCACATGAAATAAGAAAGAGCCCTATGTTGGCTCTTATTTTGTTTTTGTAAATCTCAATTTTAACGCAGCGTGATTTTCACTTTACCAACACACTTTTTGTTTAGTGGGCGATTATTACTATCTACCCGTCTCAAATAGCCACATTGACTACAAGCAAAAGTATCATTACCTGAATCATTCGTAAATTTAAGCCAAATGTGACCATTGCCATCGTCTATATCTGTTTTAACGTATTTATCTAGATTCATGCTTAAACCTCTTAATAAGCTCACTCGATAATAACAATAGTTTTGCTTAGATAGTATTTTTCCAAAAGAAATTATTAGCAGATTTTATATATTTTTTAAGAAAAGTTTTTGAGCGCTTTTATTTATTAAAATTAAATTATTAAGCAAGGAGTTATAAAGCATGGCCAAATCAATAGACCAGTTATGGGGTGAATTACAGCAGATTCAATTTGATGAATCTAATTCCCTACCATGCGAATTCCATATCTGGAATAAAGGTGCATATCGCTATCAGATCCTAGATTGGTTTGAAGCAAATTCTGAAAATGGCGTATTAAGCTTGCAAGGCAAAACCTATACAACATTATGGGAAGAGTTTGGCAACACCCCGATAAACAATGATGATGAAATCGAAGAAGACTTTCATCTATGGGGCAAAGGTACAGACCGCTTCATTATCTGGCACTGGTTTGATGATCAATTAGAACACGGTGTAATTAGCTTAATTGAGAAAGGAGTTGCGTAATGGGATTATTTAGTTGCCCTCACTGTAATAGTGATATTGATACTAACGATAAAAAGTCTGGCCATCAGGTGAATGATGTAATTCAAGAAACCTTTTGTTCTGTTGACTGCAGTATTGAATATCTGGTGCATAACTCACAAATGATTGCAGTAGATCAATACGGAAGTTTGCCATTAAGCAATGAAAACCTGAATGAATTCATTGAAGCATTTTCTAATGAGGGTGTTGAAGATGATGTGTTAGAACACATCAAAGCTGAACTTTGTTAAGTAGTCGCGCACGTGCTCTAAACAACACTGACAATTGCATTTAAAAAAAGGGCTTAAATCATTTAAGCCCTTTTAATATTTATACGATAAGAAAACTTTCTAATGTTTTTCCAGATTCAATCTCACGATTTAACCAGGATGGACGTTTACCACGACCGGCCCACACTTCTTTGTGGTTATTCGGGTTGCGATATTTAGGATCTGCTTTAACCACTGGCTTTTTATTTAATTTACGATTTTCGCCGTGCTCATTTAATTCAAGAATAGTTAAGCCTAATTCTTTTGCGATCTCAAACATTTTGAGATAACCGTCATCAAGTTTCTTATTCTCTACTACAACAATTTGGTTTTGTGCCTTTTTAATTAGGTCTTCTAACTGGTCTTTACTTAGGTTTTCAACTTCCATAACTAATCTCGAAAATTTGGATATATCAAATATACACCAGTGCGTTTTGTTTACAACCGCATACGGTAGTTTTAATTGATTAAAATATTCAACTTATTCCATGGCTATTCTAATTTTTAAGCATAAGTTATTCCCACTTTAAATCCATTAATCTAAAAATACATTCAACCTGTTAGGTAAATTAATATGCACAAGTATCTCATGATGAATCTTGCGATTAACGAAACATCAGCACTACCAATTGGTATCCGTATTTGTGATTTTAATATCGGCTTATATGCCTCTAAGAAAATTTCAGAAGTGCCAGCTTTAATGGCATTGGTTAATTACACCCTGTTTAAGTATTCAAGCTATGAGAGTGAAGAACTTGAAGACATTAAAACCTTATTAGAAGAACATGATTTTAAAACTCGCTATGACTCTTGGGAAATCAGCGGTGATTCTTTTTACGTTTTGGGTTTTAAAGAAATTACAAAAGACGAGTTTGAATTATTGCAAAAACTTGACCTGTTGACCGTGGTAGACGAATACAACTACCACCATAAACTTTTGTCGAATCATGGTGAGCATAATTTTGACGAATATTTCAAAAACTTTAACGAGTCTAAAGAGCAAGAAATCTTGAAGCAGTTTAAAGACATTGCATTCAACCTAAAAAGTGATGCCCCTTTAAACTCGACATTTGCTCAAGACGTTATAGAGTTGCTGACTACCTACAAGTTTGGTACAGCTTTAGAACCTATCGACAGCACTCACAGCGATACAAGAAATCGTTCCTACTTTAGCCATACGCTTGAGGGTGACTTCGCATCTGGAGCTATTCAGGTCATTATTTCAAATTACAAAGAAACTGGCGTCAAAAACCCTTATTCAGTGATTGAGCCTTTAAATCTTGAAATTATGCTTGAAGATGAACAATGTTTTGATGATGAATATGCAAGTCTCGTTGTTGAATGCGAGTATGTGTTTAATCTTATTAAGACCGACTTATACACCAACACTTTTGAATAAACCAAGCCTTTAAGAGAGAAATCTCTTAAAGTTGCGCTTAAAAACGTAAACGATGTTTTTTTAATTGATTAAAAAAGGTTTTGAATTTTTAGCGCTGCAATGGCGCTCGTCATTATTAATTCTTTCTGGATGCTTAAATAAGTATTTTTTAAAAAAACTTTATCCGTTCATATTCTTAATATAATGAAACCTAATCAAGCAAATAGCTTAAAACTTGGAGAAAGCTCATGAATTTAAACCGTAATTTTTGCCCGATCGATTTTAACGAAGTTTACGGCAGTACTGACAATTTACCTTTGTTTTTGGTTAAAGCGTCACGCCAGGATTCTAACGATGACGAGCATAGTGAGTATTTCTTCATTCGAGCACCTCATGAGCACCGTTTAGCTTTCTTCCTTGCCCACATGTTCAAATCACATGTGGATAATGCCCTTTTGACCTTGGAAAACTTGGCTGAAGAAAATTATCAAAATATCCCTGAATTGGAAGAGTTGATGTCTTCATATGGTGTGATTGATGGCGTTGGCGTGGATACACTTTTTGATTTCCGCGCTAAGGAACTCACAGTTGATAAAGCGCTGGAGCTAGTCGAATTCATTGAAATTAACCCACTCAATACTGATATTGTGGGCTCACTATTCTTGGAGGCACTTTAATGAATAGTAGCTTTATCTTAATTAATGAAGCTATGTCGCCTATTCGTAAGAATACGGCGCTTTTGGAAACCCTGTTATCTATGATCAGTACTGCAGATCAAGACCACGGCGACCAAAGCCCAAGCTTCCACATTAATATCCATGCTGGTATTGAATTGCCTGATCATGAAATTGCATATACCACTTTAAAAGGTTTTGCAGAGCTGACCGAAGATCATAATCTTTGTATCTATATGAATCCTGAGCTGTCAGAAAATGGCTTTATGTTGCTATCCACTCAAAACGTGGTACCTGATTGCTATGACAATTCTATCTTTGTAGATCTGTCGAATCAGTTATGCAATTTCTTCAATCAAGAAGTACAGCAGTTAAACGATCAAGCGCAAAAGGCGTTAAAGCTGTTGTTACAGCATAAAATCAATGGAACAGCGATTCGCACGTTCAACCCTGAACAATTGCAGATCTTACAGAAAATCGCTGCATTAGATAGCTTCATGCTCGATGACCAGCGCGATTGGTTTTACTTTTCCGAAGTAGCCATTGATAACGCCTATAAAGACATGAAAAAAGGTTTAGAACTGTTGGTTCTCAATGAAGATATTAAGGATGCACTTAAACAGCTACTTGATGCAAACAACATGGAGTTTTGTGATTTACCAATACTCGTGGTTTTGTATCCCCTACTGGTTAAGTCTGAAGAAAATAACGAACTGGTACAGGCTTGCTTAAGTCATCTCATTGGCAACAACTTAATCAATGAGCCGTTTATTGCTGGTGTACAACTTGAAGCTGGTGCATTTAATAGCGAAATGAACACCTATACTTTATTGCCACACATGAAAGCAGTAAAAGAATTGCTGATAGATATTGAAGCAGATCTCACAAAAGTTTAACCGTTTTACCTGAGCTCATTGCTCAAAACCTTGGAGTTGTTATGGATACTATTGTTCGCGTTAAATCAGTTGGTGTTTTAGGTCTATCATCTAAAATCACGACATTTGTAATCGACATCGAGCTTGATGGCGGTAAATTAAAAATTGAAGATCAATTGCTTCATTTTAAGAATACTTTACGTACAAGCTATCGAGAATATGATGAAAGTTTAGCGATCGTAAACAATAACGCTATACTTTCCAATTTAGACAATGCAGTAAAACCAAACGAATTGCATGCTTTAGTTGATGATTATATCGACTCAGTTTGGGTAACAGATGCCAATAAAAACACCACTCAACAGCGCCGTGCGTCACTTGGTTTGCACAATCCAACGATAAAAGACAAAGGTGTTTTGAAAGAAGCCCTTTTAAGTGAAGTGAAGTTAGCCTACAAAAACTATATCAATCAGAACGTAGAAGCCTGATCAGATCGGAAGTATGTTGCGACCAGCATACTTCTTTTTTTTTGAACCTTAGCCTAGAATCATCCAATATCATCGCTTCATACCAAGAAAATCATGCCATATCTCATATATTTAATGTTCCTTGCGTTTGCAAGCGCCGTAATTTTAGTGAAAAAGGCTTATGGTCTTAACATCCAATTATTTGCAATGGGGATTGTCGTCATCATTGGACAATTGGCAATTTTTTGTTTTATCAACGCAGCGATTAACATCAACAATGAAAAACAACATCGCAATGCCGTCAAAACCTTGCACTATGGCGCTTCATTTTCATTAATTGTGGTCACTACACTGGTCTATTTATATAAGTATGTGTTGCACAAACAGGAATATTTGACCATGGCAATTTACTTTTTAGGAACGTGGTTTGCAATCACCCTTTTAGACTCAGTGTTTAAGTTGATCAAAGTTGGTATTTTTAATAGCAAGAAAGACAGTGCTGAAGTTGTGAACTCAACGCGTAAAGTGACGGTAATTACATTAGCGATCTGTATGTTTGGGTATTACTTATTTAGCAAATATGCATTAAACATTAACGTACTAAACTAGACATCTTGTAAGGAAAACCGCACCTAATACACAAGCGCAATAACCAGCAAAAAAGAACATCCTTTTAATTATTACGCTAATCTTTTCCGTCACAGCACTGTTATAAACAAAAAACACAATCATAGACATTAAAACGATCGTGCAGGCGAATAAGGTAAAACCAATTAAATAAGTAAAAGCAAAGTCAAAGTTTAATACCACTGGAAAACCAATAGATACAGCCATTAAAACTATTGTACTTGATGCATTCATATCTTAAAGCCCATCTAGCTACTGGCTTAATCGTAGCGATAAATAAGGTTTAAAACTGAAACTTTATGATTGAGATTGGTCAATGCACATTACCAAAATGTGCTTGGTATATACCAGAAAGCAAAGAACCAGACGCAAAACGCCTGGCTCTTTAAAATTGAAAGGTGAATAAAAAAACACAAAACACTTGAACGCATTTCTTATTCAAGGTCAGTTTAATTAGATTTTTTGCCATTGTCTATGTAATGTAAACGTGGACAGCATTAAAACAATCTATATTTTTTGAAAAAAGTTTTAAAAATGTACAGTGAAATATAATGAATGTATGAGCTCAATGCTCACCATTTGGAGAAATTATATGAACTTTGAAATCTTATCTAAAACAAAAGTTGTCGGTCTACAAGAAAATTCTCTCACCTCTTTTCAAAATTTTATGTTGGAAAATATTGCATGGGATAGCCAAGTCCGTGCTGATTATTACCAGTCAAATAAGAATACTGTACTGCTGGAGCTACCAGTACGTTTACGCCGTGACATTCAAATCGAAAACATCAACGGCGCTTTAGATGCACAAGTTGATTTTGAGCTGATCTACAAGCAAGACCAAGGCAAGTTGGTATCTTCATTGGTCGTTGATACGCAGTACTTGTTATGTATAGATGATCAGGATATTAATCTTTGGTCAATCGACAGCGAACTCAGTTTCTTACAAGAAGCTGACCGCAATCACCTTAAGAAGCTTATGCGTCATTGTGATGATCGTTTCCATGCGTGGATGCGCGAGATTAAGTCTTACTTCAATCGTTTGACAGTACAGCCGTTGCATCTTGATATGCAGATCAAAATACGCAAGATCGTAGGCTATACAGCGGTGCTACCTAAGACCTTTCCATAAGGTTTTAGGTGCCAGTATAAAAACAAATAGACCGCAATTAAGCGGTCTATTTTTTTTGCCTAAAACGGCGTTAACAGATCTATGTAATATTTAGCCCTTAAAACTATTGGCAAGTATCTGAATAACGCTCAGCACTTCCAAAGAATGATTTACCCTGATTGTCCACGATGTCTACATACAGATCTGGTTTAACTGGAGCATTGGCGAATACAGAGCAATAAAACGGATGAATCTTTTCATTCACAAAGCGGTTTAAAGAGTCAGTTTCATCAGAAGAGTATTTATCTGCAGTTTTGCTAGACATCTGAACGTTCATATTAAAGTGTTTTGAATACTTCACTTTTTTAAGTACCGCACCAGTTTCAATCTGGTACGGTGTTTTAGTGTTAAGCAAACGCTCAACTTTAAGTTTGTTTTTAGCAGTAGGAGAAAGCGCAACAGCAGATTTTAAGCTGTTTGTATTCAGGTTATTTAAAGAACCATTAGCTAAAACAGCGCACGACATAGACACTGAGATTATTGCAACTGCAGATAGTTTTAGTGTTTTGAATACGTTCATGTTTAACGCCTTTCCTGTATATACTTAAAATATATACTTAATATACGATATTTGATTTTTTTGGAATTTTAATCTTATTTGATTTTGTTAATCGGTATATACCAATAAGATTGTTTATACGCAATTTAGCAAGAATCGCCCCCTTGTTTGGGGTTACAATTATTGTAATTTACAGATTGTTGATACAGGAAACCGATATGTCTGAAGAAGTAAAATACGAAGACCGTGTACGTGCTGCATACCGTTCTGCTCAAGGCAATGTAGCTCAAGAGTTCTCCCCTCACATTGTTAAAGCATGTGAAGCATCATCAAACGCACGTATGGAGCGCTTAGCAACTGGTCAAACAACATTTGACGAGGAAGAAGCTGCATTGATGAAGAAATGGAATGCACTTAAAAACAAAGCCTAATCATCGCGAATACAACCTAATCTAGCTTACAGCGGATTACCAAACCCAATCACTCATAAGTAGAACAATATGGACGATAAACTTGAGTTTTATTTAGATGCGAAAGACATCTTATCTCAACCTACCAGTTGCCAAGCGCAAGGCGACTATAAAAAGGCACTGGAAAAAGAAATCACGGAACATCGAATAGCGAAAATGGAAATTTCGCCGTTACGTGGCAATTACGATCTCGACCACCTCTCTAAAATCCATGAAAAAATCTTTGAGCATATTTACGATTGGGCTGGAGAAGTGCGTCTGGACGACATTTCTAAACGTGCGATCGACCCGAACGGTAATTATGAAATCGGTCATTTCCTAGATAAAAACCTGATCCCTGATGAACTGAATAAGTTCTCACAGGCGGTTAAAGAAAAAGACCACCTGAAAGGTTTGGACAAAGACCAGTTTGTGCAAGAGTTCACTCAGCTTTATGCCAAGTTAAATGAAGCTCACCCTTTTGAAGAGGGTAACGGTCGCGCTGCTAAACTGATGATGAACCAGCTGGCGAATGATGCTGGTTACACCATGGTATATAGCAAGGTCGCCGTATCAGATTGGAACTATGCGTTTAAACGTTCACTGACAGATCAAGAGCTTTATGTCGGTGAAAACTATGAAAACCTAGAACCGATGGAACAAGACCTCTCTTACCTTTTAAAAGTCATGGACAATATCATTGAACCATACGATCTAGTCCTGAAGCTTGAAAATACTGAAGAACAAGAGCAAGAACAGGAAAATGACCAGGATAAATCAAATGATGATGATTCACCGAGTTACGGATAATTAGATTAATCTGTATACGATAGCTTTTAATTGATTAAAAGATTCTTGAAAAAAGAATCTTTTTTTTGAGAAAAATTTATAGGGTCTGTTGACATTTTCTGTTCAAAAAAATAGCGAGAAAGTAAAATTTAATCGCCAAACCAAATTTACTTCTCGCTATGCCTCGTACAATGCTGAATGATCAACACTGGTCTAAGTTACTTTCT
>NZ_QUWR01000037.1:0-14051 GCF_003419885.1 Acinetobacter sp. SWAC5 | reverse complement strand
CAGTGATGTGCTGAAAAGGCTGCCGACGCATAAAGCGACCCAAATAGAAGAATTACTACCACATCGCTGGAAATCCAACTCAAATTAAAAAATAGGCATGGGGTTCAGCGGACGCTTACTTTTGATAGCCAAGTGAATGAGATCCATGCACGTGTAGCAGTCCTTAACAGATTTACGGAATTAGGTCGACCACTTACCCAAGTTACGCCTTAAATTTGGCTCAATTAGGGGCGCTTTGCATTTCAAATCTTTGTGCAACAAAGCCACTTCAAAGTAGAAATGTCTGGTCTGGATTGTTGCCACTCTAATTTGAGTTTAAAAAAGCTAGCAAATCTGCTAGCTTTTTAAGATGATTATTCTATTTTTTAGAATTTAATAAACCAAAGAAGTTCTCTCCATCGTTCTCTAAGTCTTCAAAAAACTTATAAAACGATTGGGCAATAGCCTTATTTTTGACAATAATACCCACAGGCACTGTTGTTAAAATATTTGTGGATGAATCACTAACGTGAATAATCAAAACACAAAAAGAGTCTTTCATAACCAAAAGCTCAAAATTACCGTCAAAAACTACACTACTTTCCTTAAACGTTAGAAAGTGCTTGGCTCCTGCCTCAGCTGTGATTAGTTTTTTATAACTTGCGATTGATTGTTTATCATTTCTGTATGCCACTGGTAAGAAGCATTTAAAGTTTTTGGTAATTGTGGTTGTCGATAAACGATCAATAAAATCACTAAATCTATCTGACTTACCCCAAAATTCATCTGATGGAGCTAACCAATACAGCTGTTTATCATCATTATTCTGGTCTTGATATTGTTTGATTGTTTTGAAAAACAGGTCTGAATTTTCCTTAGAATATATTGGCCCGATAAAGTATTCATTGGATTTGTGTTCTAGCTTAAATAAGCGATCTAAATTAAGCTTATTCTCGCTAAAAATAGATTCAACTGAAAAAGTATCCTCCATATCTAATTCATGGAGTACCTTTAGAATATCCTCAATATTTTGTGGCTTCTTAGCTGATCTAAGAGCAGCGTAAAGAGAATCTTCGATTTTGTTAAGATTTTCCATGTGATTAAAATCACTAATCTCTGTAGGTGTATAATTCTCATCAAGCGTCAATGGTAATGTAAAACGACGAGAATGGTCTCGCAATTTTTCCACTTGGCTCATTTTATACAGTTGCAGCTTCTTTTCATCCACTGATGGATTCAACTTAACTAATCCTTGGCTGAAATAAAATCGAAAATTTTTCTGAAACTCCTTACTAACCAAAGACTCACCATTTGAAAGGTATTGGTTAGAAGCATCTAATTTAATTGAATTTGCCCCATTGTCAGATGCGTTGGGATTAACTGGCTCAGGATTCAAGCCAATCATCTCAAAACTCATCTTTTGAATATTGTCCTCAATCTTATTTACATAAGGAATTGCACAAACATCCGAGAATGCTTTCTCAAGTCGCTGAGTCAGAGCAAATCGATCATCTTCAAGATGTTTTATCTGCATTTGTTTTAATAATTTAGTTAATAGCACATCTGTTTCATGATTAGATAACCCTAAGAACCGCGCTATTTTTTCAGCAGAAAGTGGTGCAATTACCAATAGGCGCAATACCATAGAATCAATAAAATCTAAGGTATCTGTTGTGGTATAGCTAAATGCCACATTGAATAGTTGTGATGGCAATGTAACATCTACGTCATGATAGCTTCTTAGTGAATTTTCCATGAGTTATACCCCTGCCTTTCTATATTTTTTTGATCTATTTTTATTAATGTGCGGATTGTTTTGTACTATTTTGACAATGGCGCGTTTTGAAATATATCGATATTCTAAAGTCTGATTCTCACGGCACTTGATGTAATTTAATACGCGTCCTAAAGGTAAGTTACTGTTGACTCCTTGCCACATTTCTGACGCACCAAAGATTACAAGACGATCCATTGCGCGAGATAAAGCCACGTTCACACGATTTGGTGACTTCAAAAATGCAGGAAACTTAGTTGGATCATTTCGCGTAACTGAGAGAATGATGATCTTATTCTGTTTACCTTGATAACTATCCACCGTATCAATACGCACAATTGATCTCAATGCATCTGACACTTCACACAAAGAGAAGGCTTTTCTTAACCGGTTTTTTTGCTCAGCATAGGTACAAATTACACCAATAGCAGGCTCTTTAAGGGAATCAGGCTCTGGCACTAATTTATTTAACAAGAGTTTGTCTTGGTCAATCCGCTGAAGAAAATCGATAATTTCATTAATTTCATGTGGGTTATAAATACTACTACCTTTCTCCATTTTGAAATGCTCAGCATTCCCAGTATCCACCCAAGTAACTGTTGAATTCAATTCTATTGCGATGTCGGATGCATAGTTATCAGGCACAATCCGCTTTAACTTAATTTCTTTCAGCTCTTCATCACTTAAACCACGAGAATCGACAACTTCAGTTTCAAGTTTTCCTTCATAAAAACAGTCTGAAACTAATTCGCCGATGCTCGGACTCATTCGGTACTGTGACAAGAGTTCTGAACTAGCCTTTAGTCCATAATGTGAATTAAAGATACGGCCAAAGTCGCTTTGTAATTTATCTTCCAAATCATCATCTGATATCTTAAGTTGCTTAGCTAAAGCCTTTTTATGATCGCTCGAATATAGTGGAGGAAGTTGGTCTTGATCCCCAACTAATAAAATACGTGCACCTGACTGCATTGCAATTGCCAATTCTGAAGCGATTGAACGTGCTGCTTCATCAATAATCACCCAATCAAATACGTGATTGGCGATTCCAATACTTTGTTGGCCAACACCAACGCATGTGCCACAGACTAATTGCCTTGTTTTGACCAGGAAACTTTCATAATTAGCATTTTGGCTTTCAATTAATGGTTCATAATCTAGGGCAATATTGATCAAGGCTTTCGCTTTAAGTCCTTCCTCATTAGATACCCCGTAGTATTGATTAAGTGCTGCGAACGTAATCATGTCGATCTTATTTAACTGGTTTAATACTGTTATCTCTTTATCATTGATACAGTCTTCCAGTTGATCCCAAAAGTCTTGATTTCCGTCAAACATGCTCTTCAGCTTATGCATTGCTGATTTGAAAGCCTGGGTATACTCTTCTAATGAGAAGCTAAACTTTTGATCAAGATCATCTTGGTCGATTGACTGATACGCAGATTTAAGACTATTTAAAATAGTGACTCTGATTTCATAAAGATCGCTCAAGTATTCAGCTTCAAGTGATAAATCTTTTGCAAGCTCAAGCACTCTTTCTTTAATATTAGACTTAAACAGCTCTATCTGGCTCGTAATAATTGAGCCTGTATAGACATCTTTTAATTCAGGAGACACAGCACTCTCTTTATTGCTTATTCGAGCAATACTTAATGGTGTGTCATACTCTGTGCATAGCTGACGTATACGCTCAACACTTGTATTTACAGCTTCGTGCGACTGACTAACAATTAAGATGTTAGATACATTTTGTTTATCATAGAGATAGTGAGCCAGTATAGAGATAAATTCAGTTTTGCCGGTTCCTGGTGGTCCCTTTAATAGTGATACAGGTCCATACTTAAGCACATTACGGAACGCTTTACGTTGTAATGGATTGAGGGCTTTAACCAATTCCCCATTTTTGTATTTGTTATAGTGATCTAGATCTTCATCAGGCACTTCAATCTCATAATCTTTTGCTTCAATCACTAATGATGGTTCAAAGTAATCTACGAGATTTTCAATGACAGCCTTATTACTCAGAATATTTGTCAGAGCATCTGCACGTTTCCGATTAGATGACTTATCTGCCTTGCTTTGTAGAAACAGTGTTGCTTCTTCAGGAACTTCATTTGTTTTTTTACAAAAATCGATCCACAATTCTCCGACTTTTGATTGCGCAATATTCACCGTACCTATGCAGAAAGTGTAATCACCTCCCGCCCCAGTTTCTTTAGTGCACATTACATCGACTTTATCGGTCTTTGAAAATTTAGCTGAAACATCTTCTGCAGAGTCATAGTATGCAATAGCACTCTTTGAATCTTTAAAATGTTTGCTCGAAACTATCTTTAACGGCTCAGACAGAGTGATTGTAGGATGTGCATGACGCTCAGTCGCCATGACTTTTTTCCACAACTCTTTCGTTTCAATATCAATTAAGTGGCTATGTGTAGGCAGATGACTCATTGGCTGTGCCATAAGCTCATCAGTAGCTATAACATCGCCTATCTCTTCTTGTAATGCTTTTTGTTCACGCAGAGCCCGTAATGTTTCCTCTTTCTCTTGAGTCCTTTTGAGCTGTGCTTGCTTAAACTGTTCAATAGCATCCTTAAAGTTTTGATCTTTTGCTAAGAAGTCATTTAACTCTACAATGTTGTCACGCTTACTCATCCCAGATATCGGGTGGACTTCAATGCTAACATCAATAGTCAGATCTGCATCCCTACTAGCCTTCCACCACAGGTCTTGTTTTTTGACAAAATCAAGGAAACTTAATTGATTTTCATGGGGCTTATAAAACCCTTTTAACATGCCATTGATTCCGCTAAGTGTAAATCGAAAATCCCCCTCACTTGCTGCCTCAAGTTGGATATAAACTTTGCCGTTTTCGGGATAAATCGTAAAGGGCGTCTCAACCTTACTTGTATAAATACTAATCTGAGGAGCTTCTTTTACAATAGCACCCTTACATTCAAATGCCTCTATAAAGCGAGAATTATCAATATAGCGTACACTTGGATCTTCCATTCCTTCTATGCTCAAGGCTGTATTTAGCCAGGATAAAGTAGGATCCATTGAAGCCACATCATCCACAGCCAAGTCTATATCGTATAGATCTGCGATTAATTTCAATGCAGTAAAGTTGTCACACTGAATGACTGTTGGATCTTCAATATCAGATGGGAAATAAGCATTAGAAGAATCAGGTTGTGGTACTTCAGGATGGAAGCAATCATTAAAACTAACTTTCAAGTTTGTTTTATCTACTAGAATCTTTTCATCATCCAAGTTTCCATGTTGAAAGCCATGCTCATGAAATTTTTTCAGAGAATGCAATAACTGAAGTGAAAGTTCATTTTTTTCATCCTCAGTTAAGCCCTCAATAACCGTTGACCAAGCTTCACCCTTTACCATTTCAGTTACTAGATACACACATGCTGTGCTAGTTGATAAACCAAAATCAATAATCTTAGGAAGGTATGGCAAATTGAGAGCCTGCGTCATTTTAAGTTCTTCAAAGAATCGCTTAAAACAACTCTTTTGATAAGTTGTCATTGCAGATGCAACTTTACCCATCCATGTTTTGACTAACATGTTGCCTGATGCATAGAGTGTAAAATTTTGGTTAGCATCAATAGGCGCGCCAAATATCGGGTAACTGATATAGGTATTTGTCTGATTTAAATATGGATTCAGTACATCTGCATCAAGTTCATAACTAACTTGTTCAGCAGGTTTTTGAGCTAAGAAATCTTGGAATACTGCACATGCATTATCATATTTCCCTGTCAAAGCTCGTGTTAAAATACGCTCTAACCAGTGGTTCTGATCTCGCTCCTCAAGACTAAATTTTTTCAATGAACGTGGGCTCAGTCGAGCATTCTTCCAAATATGAAGGATTAACTGCCCTAACCAATACACATCCTTTTGTGCAGCTGTCAGCGCAAGATTCGGAAGATGAGCTGTTGTATTCAAAAATGGGAGTTCGTTAGCCAGTTCAGGGTCAATTTTCGAGGGCTGTGTTTGATCATTTGCTGCCGAAAAATTGGATAGCAATATCTCCTTTTTATAAGAGATCCACACACTATGATCACCCACATCACCATGAGTAATTCCCATTTGATGTAGGTGATTAAATTTACCAAGCAAAATCTGGAATAAATCCAATTTCTCAGATTCAGACATTTTCTCAGCATAAGCGCCGATGAATTCGTTGACTCGATAACTGTTCTCAGGCAACTCATACAACTCATTATATTTTGATGTCATGTCATCAAGACTTGGGTTTGTAATCGGGTGCAAACAACTTTGATAAAGATCAGGCTTTTCTGTTTTAATTTTTTGGAAAACCCGGCGCTCATTGCAGATCAAGTTGAATCGATGTTGAGGCTGACTCATTCTTGAGTTACTCAACTTGAATTCATTAAAATCCCAACAACGCATTAAAGATTTTTCACCAACGATGGTCAATGAATGCGCTTTATACTCGCTATAAATCTTTTTAGGATGCGGTAAGATCAAGTCACCTCGTTCATGATTATTAATAATCAAAGAGCGTGGTTGAATTTGGTCAGGCGCAAAAATTTCATCAATAATGGCGTGATATTCTTTTTTAATATCATATATGCGACCATCACGTTCCAGATGCTTGCGGAACATATTATTAAAATTCTTCTGTTGAGCTAATTGTATAAACTCATCTATCGAAAGAATGTGCTCTAAATCTTCTGGAGGCAGGCGCGAATAATCTGCTTTACCACACATGACAACAAAGTGAGAAACACTTTGGTAATGAAATGTAATGCCCTTAGCTTTCTTTTCTGAAACTTTATCCTTTAGTTTATTAACTATAATTTGCATTTTTTTTACATTTTTAGCTACAGGGCATGAATCTTGCTCTTTATTACCTACGTACCATTTTCCTGCAACTTTTGTAATTTCCTTACCGTTCCAGTCCTTGAATTCAATGACCAAAATGTTTGCATGAGTAATAATTAGGAGATCATATTCAAATTTCTCAGAACTACCTTTCGCTACTGCTTTTTTTCCATTTTTATGCATAAATTCAAAACCAGCATATGCTCGCCAGTTTTTAGTTTTTTCGCCACGATCAAAGACCTTTTTAATCTTATCAATTGCTTTGAGTTCGTGCTCGTATATACCTGTCTCTGGATATGTAACTTTCATATTAAAAGATTCTTTATTTAAAATGTCTTGCTTTTGCACATACAACAAATAAGCGTCAAAAATGATGCTAAATTTTTATTAACATAAAGTAATGCTATATGTACGGTGTCTTTTAGAAAAAATACTTAGCGTAAGAATTTAGTTTTTTCAGGTTGATGGTTAGTTTGGCCAAATAAGCCCTCCGAAGGTTTTTTATATTCAGTTTAGGATTGTATTTAAAATAAAGTCTGCCAAATATTTTGGTGTAAAACCTGAGTCTTCTAGCACGATCATCATTTAGATGATCTAACTCAATCATTCGTTTAAGCAAAACGTATTTCACTTAACGGTTCATAATGTGACTTATATTACATTTAATTTTTGAGTATTCAAAATTATTTTATTGAATTATAAGAAAAAAACTTAAGGAATTCCTTAAAATTTGATGACAATGGTCATATCTCTAATCACTAAAAAGACCAAAAATAGATATCTACCCATATCTCTCGGACAAATTAACTCTATTTTATAAAAGTATCAATAAATTCATTAGGTTCATGAACCAAAAATTTATAATTATTTTTTTATTTATATAAGTTATTGAAAATAATAAATAAAATTATTAAAAGTTTTATTAACTAGACTTCAGGTGAACATAAGTTAAAGTTCGAATTAAAATGAATAGGGTAGTCGCAATTTCCAAAAAATGACAGCTCATGTGTCGTTTAGATACTAACAATTTGTTTATTATAACAAATCTTAAGCATGTTAGCTGTCGTCATTCTTTGATACGGTCTACGTACTACCGTACAATCATCAGCTATATTCATGGTGTTACTTTGCATAATTTACATTTTCTGCATTCAAACCAATCAATCCAAAATTACGTGCACGTTCGAGACACATAAGCTGTCATTGACGACACATGTAATGTCACTGGTTGCGTTCGTGCGTCTATTTCCGTTGAACTATGCTATACCTTGAATAGCCAGCTACTCGGTTCACTGAAATACTGACCGACACGTTAGATTTCAGTTTTAAATCAAAATAGCGATCAATCGTCACAATTAGATGTTTTACATAATCAAAAACTACATATGTTAAATCCTTTAAATCATTGTTCTGGTGTGCAACTTCAATAAATTCTGAAAACAACGCTACACCTGTTTCGTTGGCCAGATTCGCTAACTGATTATCCAATCCGGCAATTGCCGTTAATTCTGATGCAATCACCACTTTATGCATTGCTGTTTCCGCTTCAATGCCTTTGTACTCAATCCCCTTGTATATATAGACATCGTTTTCTCGTTTGCCTTGGTTCCAAGGGTTATCCGTACCATCCAGTCTAGGCATGCTGTACGGTCGTTTTAGTTTTGCTGGAGGTGTTTGTTTAGCGGTGACTTCATAAAGGTTAAATACGCAATCTGTGTAGCGTTTAAGGCTATGGTATGTCAAAGCTTGCTGTTTGGCGGTCAACTCCCGTGGTGATACATGATTCACCAAGGTTTTGAACATTTCTAATGATTCTGGTGTGAACGATCCATCTTTTTTTGCATTGTCCATCAGGTCTTTTTTAGCCCATTTATGCTTTAGTTTTTCCGCTTCAGCATCAGATATTTTCTCTCCCCGATACACGTATCCACGCGCTGCGTTTGAATACTCAAAATCTGCTCGTTTTACTGCCTTGTAGACCATTGTTTTTGTCATTTGTTTTGCACCAGTTTTTCCCATAGTTGTGGCGACCGCTTGAGGGCTTAACACGTACCCATTCTTTTTCGCTTCGGTCGTAACACCAAAACTCGTACCCTAAACAACAACGTTTATTCACGACATAGCGGTAGGTGTTGCAGATCGTAAGCATATTCTCAGTGGCGTTAACTTCCCAAGGTTTAAACGCAATAAGCTCTGTTATTGCTTCCCTGTAAAGTCGTGTTGCTTTGGGATTATTGAATAAGATCCGTTCTTTTTTTGAGGTCTTAGTGATTGCATTCATTTCGTCCACGACCTCACTAATGCTTTTAGCCAATCATCCATCAAATCAACTAAAATTGCCCGTTCTCTGCCTGTTGGATATGCGCTTAACTTCATATTCCAACTATTTGCCGACTCTTCTGTGCCGTGCACCAAAAACCCATTTTGTTGATCATTTTCAGCCAGCTTATCCGTCACCCAACATTCAAACAGTCTGGCAAAGATTTCTGTTGGCTGTGACCAATACATTGACCGTGATTGATCTAGGTGCATGGCGTTATTCATAAAGCCCGTACCGCCTTGTCTTTCTTCGTAATCAAGGTATTTGGTTGACTTAAAAGTAAGATAATTAACCAGCTTGATAAACTTATCTGCAGTCTGGCCATCTTTAAGATGTTTGTATGCTGACTCTTGATGATTCTGTACTGAGTAACGCCCTTTACTGGTGTAAAGAAAGTATTCGCTAAAAAAGTTATTATTGAGTCCGTTTCGTTTTGCCAAAACACAATCAAATCCGTGCGCGAACTCATGGGCTAGTGCTCCAACACCTTGCGTCTTGGTCAAATGAATAAGCATATTACCTGGTTCAAAGTGAGCTGCTGCGCTATCAACGCCTGTGCCACGCGAACCGAATGCTATTCCTAGCTTACCGCCTAAAGATGCGAACGTAACGGGTAGACCTAGAAGTTCGACAAGATCCATTAGTGAGTCATACGTGCAATTCAGAAACCATGCACGTTCCTTTTGATTTACCCAATTGCCGAACTCGACTCCAGAAAATTTGAAATAGTCCATAAGCAACTGGCTATCGATGTTTTCACCCTTTCGATGGTCCTTACCCTCGCGCACTTCAACTCTGTCGTAGCGCGGTCTTTTGGGTGGTTTTGCGCGTCCTTTTTTGGGTTCTATGACTCGTTCATCTAAAATTGGCTGAAAAAATGTTTTTACTTTTTCTAGTGCTGCATTGAATGTGTCGTATTCCGTCCAATCATCTAGTGTTTGAAACCGCTTTGCTGAAATGGATTTAACGGCATACCACTTATGTTGACCAGTCTCAGTGTTTAATAATTTTTTGGCACCATAATTATCCGTATCAAGTACACGATCGTCTGGCCATCCTAAAGGGATTAAGTTTTTTAAGCGTAAACGTGTGTCTGAACTAAATGATAGTGGGTGTTTAACTCTGCGATTGGTATGTCGTCCAGCTGAGTAGCGTTCTAAAATATCTTTTTCACTTCGTCCAGCACCAAACTTAACGGTCATGTACGCATTAAAGTCGTCTGTCAGTTGTTCTAAACGTTCGTAGTGTGAGCTTTCATATTTGTTTTTTAAGAAGTGTAGCGTAGCAATGTAGGCATCATCCCATTGCTTTTGACCTATGCTAAACCAACCGCCCCCTAAAGGCTTGTTGGTTAAGTTTGCATAGACCAAAGAAAATAATAGTGCATGTTTTACAGGTTTATGGCCAGATTGGGCATCAGCTCTAAAATCAGGCTTTTGCCAATATTCCTTTTTAGTCACTAGGCTGTCAGACTTAATTCCATTCATGTTGCCTGAGAAGTCTGGTGATGGGTTGTCTTTACGTGCACCAGCAAACTTTTTACCTACATCCGTAATAGGACCATCTTTTTTTTCATTACTATTTATTTCTTCAGTCATAGCTAAACCACATAATTGTTAGTTGCGTATATCGTCCAAGATTTCTGACAGATCAAACAGATTAATATCTTTGAGTTTTGCTTCAGCATTGATGCACTCAAGTAAATTCATAAAACCAACAAAAATAATGTGTGGTATTGGTCTATTGTTGATATGCACGGGTGTTGACCAAGTGCGTACACGCGTTTCGCATATTTCAAGCCCTTGTTCTTCAAAAAGCTTGATCAATGTCGGGATGTCTTTGTCTAGTTGAGTAAGGGCTAATAACGACCGAAATACATCATTTAAGCTAATAGAGTGGTGACGATGGTTCGGATTGTGCTGTTTTCTATTGTCGCCCTGTTGTTGATTAAAGTAATGATGTTTTTCGCGATCTTGAGATGTTCTGTTTAAATATTTCATTTGGTATTAAGCTCCAAAGAGATAGCTGTAAATCAGGTACAAAATAAAAGTTATTGTTAATCCCGACACCAATAGAGAATTGATCGGGTAATTTTCTAAGTTAAAAGGTTTTCTGTGATAGCTCACTCCCCAATCTGAAACAGATCCTCGCTCTACGGCACTATAAAAGTTAGTTTGTGAGGCGTTTAAACGGTTGTTGTCTACTGATATGAATTCCAGTTTGCACAGCAATTCGTCACTCAGGTAGTTAAAGAAAGTCGTTGGTGTACCATTTGATAGGATGTGTATATAACCGACCTGTTTTTGGGTATAACCCATTCGCTCATACGCTTTTTGAAATTCGTGCGTTAAAGTCGCACTAAACTTATCCCCCTTATTTTTGGCAATCAGTTCAATTGGTGGCTCAGCTCCAGCCTGAATAAGCTTGGTGAATTTAGGACTACCACAACCCCAATTTTGAGAGATCCAAACACCGCGTTTTGTGTCGTGAATCAAACCATCAACAATGACCACGGCTGCATCACCGATGTCGCCGTTTTCTTTTTCTGTAAATTCGGTGTTATCAACGTCTTTTCTGAATTCTTCAGGCATTGGCCTTAAAACTTCTAAAAGATTGGTACTGTCACTTTGTACATGACCAGTAGCCAAAATCATCGACTCAATTTTTTTTAGGGCATGTTCAGGTACTATCAATACTGAATGTACACGCTGGTCATACGCATCAGATTGAATGTCTTGAGCTTCGGTATTCTTTTCAATAGTGCTTAATTCCATATTATTTCTCTGCCTGGGCTTTCTGGTATTCAACTGCAGTCTTCATTGAATATTCGTTATCATCTTCGTGCTCTGTACCAACCATGCTTTGCTGACCTTGGTATATACCTTTAACAGCATTGACGAATGCGTTATGCGCCGTAGCGTTGTAATACGTTAAGTTTCCAGCACTGGTCGAATCATTGAATGTCAAAGTATTAGGAACATGCCAAACTGCTGAATAAGCCTTGCCATCGATAACAACAATAGGTTCAAACTCGACCGCTTCACGGTGCTTGGTTTCATTCCATGGTGTATAGAAAACAGTATTGTTTTTGAGGTTGTAGACCTTGAATACGATCTGGCCAAGATTCCGTATTTTGGCCTCTTTGTTGTATGCCTCTAAAACCTTGTCTTTTTGGAAGTCTGTAATTTCAAGCTCAGGGTTCTTCGTAATCACCAGTGTTTCATCAGTCGTTTTAATCTCAGATGGAACGTAGATTTTTGAACCTTTAGGGAAACGTCCTGATTTCTCCAATGCGGATCTAAACTTGTTATTTGCATCCAAGAAGTTGCCAAACTCACTACTGAAGTAGCTGTAAAAATTTGATGCACTGGTGAACATGCCAAACTGATTCACCCGAACAATTTGCTCAGATACAGTGGATGCTAAACTTGCATATGGTTTGCCCGACACATCAATTTCGCGCCATTTGTAGTTACGTACACCTACTTCTTTGTCGCATGCATCATTAAACATAGATGTAGAAACAATATCGCCGTCCAAGCGCTTCACATAAGCAACCGGGTAACTGCGGATAGGTGCCATACGAACAGCTTTGTTTGAATTGGTGTAAAAGCCAGATGACGAAATGATATTTTGTTCAGATGATTTAATTTGATAACTTCGTAATGTATTTAACTGTCGATCAAAGCTATCAATTTCAGATTCATATAAAACATCACCCTCAACAGATGTCGCGATTGAATAAGGGGCATACATCACATCGCCCTGAACTTTATCCATGATCTGCTCAGCTTCAATACGATATAACGGCTGTGAGAACATGCCATTTGATGCCAAAGCTGGTAGATCTCCCCCTACACCAAAATTACACGCTACTTTGTGGCTGGTGGTAGAAAGGCTTGATTGAGGTAATTTGTAGTTAGATGGATTGTAAGTGGTAACACGTTCATCATATTTGCGAACTTGTTCCTCAACTTTCTTTTCAATGGGATCTATTTGTTCTTCTTGAGATGCAGTATCAGTATTTGAAGGCTTTAACTTATCACAACCAAATAGCAAAACTGACAATATCGCTATGGTAAGGGTTTTCTTATTCACTAATTAATGACCTAACTTAAAACTACTAATACCCCACATTATAATTAAAAATAAGTATTAATGAAGTGGTATTTAATAGTTTAAGGACTTTTAAGCGAAAAACCCAATATCATTAATTAGTTTTAACGAACATTCTTTTAATGCAACTTCATAACCGCCGTTATTATTAAATGTAAAAGCAAATGGTAGCATTTTATCAATCGCAAATATCTTCTCTAATAAGTCGTTGTTTTCTGCAGATGGCTTATCCTTTAAGGCATATTGCATGGAAAACTTAGCATTTATACCCGTGCTTTTATATAAAGCATTTATTTGTTCTTTAAGGCTTTTTTCCACTTCTTGCACAGTATTGAAAATAAAATTCTGATTAACAGTGAATTTATCAGTTTTCAAAGATCCAAAGGTCCACGCCAGACTCTCCGAAACCACATACCCTAGAACAGTCTGCAATTCTTCATCTTCAAATTTGTGATAATGAACGTATGATTTAGTTTTACCGTTAAAATATAAAATAGAAATGGAGAACAACACCTCTTTGTGAGCATATTTAAAAGGTACTTTAACAAGACTATAAAAGTTTAAGAGCTCAACGTTGGAGGCTTTAGACATATTTTTTAAAAAAATTTTAAAGACATTAAAGTGATTATACTAAAAATATCAAAGAAATGTTAAAGGGCTTTAAAATGGATACAGTTGTTCTAAAAAATAGTTTAATTGCTAGTTTAGTTTTTGTATGTGTGTTCCTGGTGTTCCAAAACATCGACCATAGAGTTTCTGAACGTATACAGCTTGAGTCAACCAGTGCAGCATTCGAGTCGCTTGATAAAGACTTTTCTGCGATCAAAAGAAATGTGGATACTGAATTCAATAAGCTCCCGAAGTACGTGAAGCCAAGCAAAGAGATGGATCCGTAAATTTGAACAACTCCTATAAGTGATATTCTGCTCCTCAAATGATGTTATAAACATCAATATATGGAGTATTTTATGGCACGTAGACCAAGAAGAAATCATTCAA
>NZ_QUWR01000036.1:0-14355 GCF_003419885.1 Acinetobacter sp. SWAC5 | reverse complement strand
CTTTGTCAGACATAGTGATCAGCATCTATATTTATATCCAGTCCATGGTGATAAAAACCATCATAAACTAGACATTTTTATTGGTGAGAATATAGACACTTTAAATGGGTTCTAACAATCTCGTTTCGCATAACAGCCATTATGTTAAATTGTAGTAAGAACTTTAATGCGATAGAGCAGAATGTATATGCAAAATAAGCTTGATAACATTATTCAAGAATTAAAAGAACTATCTGGGAATAGTCGTCTAAACATAGAACTACCTGATGATATTTTCATATCTGCTTATGAACGAAAAATAGGTTTTATTTT
Source organism: Acinetobacter sp. SWAC5 (assembly GCF_003419885.1). Lineage (NCBI taxonomy): Bacteria > Pseudomonadati > Pseudomonadota > Gammaproteobacteria > Moraxellales > Moraxellaceae > Acinetobacter > Acinetobacter sp. SWAC5. The sequence goes on along the minus strand of NZ_QUWR01000036.1, from coordinate 14,043 downwards.
TCCAAAAGATTATAAAAAAGTTTTGAAAGAGATTAGCAATATCTTTTATGGAACAATTGAATTAGCGTCTCTTACAGATGAGAAAGAATGCTATCGAGGGCTATCTCAGATATTAAATGATGCTAGGGAGCAAGGTCTGCCAGAAGATTGGCTACCTATTTGTGAAGATAATGGTAGTTATTATTGCCTATCTCCTAATCATAAAATTAGATATTGGACAGCAGATGGATATAGCGATGAGCAGTGGGAAGATTTAGCAGATTGGATCAAGCAAGTTTGGATAGATGGAAATTAAGAATTTCTAAAATTAACATAATACACCTTATACGAAATTAAAAAATGGAGCCTAAAGCTCCATTTTTTAATAACTTTTTTTAAATTGCTAAGCGTAAATTCAGTGCTTTTACAACTTTAATCACAGTATCAAAACTAGGGTTAACATCACCAGAAAGTGCTTTATAAAGACTTTCTCGGCCTAAGCCTGTATCTCGTGATAATTGAGCCATTCCTTTAGCTTTTGCAATGTTACCTAAAGCCTTTGCAATGAATGCGGCATCGCCATTAGATTCTTCAATACATGCTTGTAAGTAAGCCTGCATATCATCCTCTGTTTTAAGATGCTCAGCACTGTCCCATTTGCGAAGTTTAATAGCCATTTATAGCTCCTCCTCTAAATCTTGTGCCAATTGCAGGGCAAGTTTTATATCTTTACTTTGCGTAGACTTATCTCCGCCTGCTAAAAGAATAACAACCCTTTGCCCTTGCTTGCAGTAATAAATCCTATAGCCTGGCCCAAAGAAGAAACGTAATTCAGAAACACCTTCACCGACCGGCTCAGTATCTCCAAAGTTTCCATCTTCAACCCGATCAATTCGGACTTGTATGCGTCTTTTTGCCTGCTGGTCTTTTAACTTGGTGAACCAGTCATCAAAGACTTCAGTGGTATATATTGAGTACATAAGTAGAATGTATCCTATAGGATACATTTATGCAAGAAATAAACTTGATATTTGGGGCTCGAAACGGTGAATTTCGTATAACCGCCATTATGTTAAGTTAATCAAAATTCTTAATGCACCAAAACCTAAAAATTTAAATGGAGTAAAAATGACTTTAAAGGGGTTAGATATTCAAGAAGATTGTATCAAAGCTATTTCTAATGAATCTTTAATATTTGATATTAAGAATAAAGAGTTTTTAGAGGATATAGAAAATCTTTTATTACAGTATTTTCAAAATTTTAGTAATGATTTAAATGGAATTGAGTTTGATAATTTTTCTGTGGAGTTTTGGTTCGATGCAGGACAATTGATTATTTATCCTGAAAAAGATTTATTAGATCGTAAACCCTTTGAATCTGAATATGATTTAGATAGATTAGACCCTTATTTTTATCTAGTTTGTGAAGAATATAGGATATATTTTGATGACTTAATATCTCGAAAAGTAAGCGATCAAGTATCTGAAAAAGAAGCTATTTCTAAAACTAATGACGTAATTGATTGTGTAAGCAAAGCTATAAAAAATATAAATGATGAAAACAATCTTTTAAAGATGTTAGGCAGGCCTAAATTAGAAATAAGATATTTCGGTGTAACGAAAGAAGAACTTTTAGCAAAAGAAATTCTCGTGAAATGAAGTAGATATTTTTGTCGTATTAAGGAAAACTAAAATTAACATAATGGGCGTTATGCGAAGTCAAAAATGGGAGCTTAAGCTCCCATTTTTATTGATGATTTTTTAATTCTTTCAGCATAGCATCCCGTAAAATTTCATTCATTCGTGTTTGATAACCTTTGCCTTGTGCTTTGAACCAAGCAAGTACATCAGCATCTAACCGAATTGAAGTTTGTTGCTTCACTGGGCGGTAAAATTGATTTTGGCGTACAGCACTGCTCCAATCGGTAATTTCAGGAATATCTGATAGATCTAGCTGATCATCAGGAACCGTGCCTTTAGCAAGCAAGCGTTGAATTTCAGCATCTTGCTTCTCACCAAATTTCTCATTCAGCTCTTTGCGTGAGTATCTAACCATGCTCATATTTGTTTCGCTCCGCTTTAGTCACTTGCCTTGCACTAATGATTCGTATGATTTCACAGTCATCTTCATCAAAAATGGTGTGAGCCACCAATAACATTAGTACGCCTTTAACTCGTCCAATGGTTTGCCAACGTTCTTCACCATCGGTATGTCTGTCTTGGATTGAGATCCGTAATGGATCTTCAAAAACAAGGCTTGCAGTTTCGAAAGAGATATCATGCTTTTTCTGATTCTTTCGATTCTTAGCCTCATCCCATTCAAAATACTGTTCCATAAAAAACATTCAAATTTGTATATACAATAATGTATCACAAAATTGTATAACTCAAGTTGAGAAGCGTAATTTTTAGTCAAATTTATTGGCAAGAACTATCAAAACTGCTCATAAAAAAGCCGACTTGTTTCCAAGTCGGCTTTTGAACATCATCGAGCAAATAATTTATATCATAAGTTTTTGATTTTTATATTTTTCAATTTGTGCATTTCGTATAACGCCCATTATGTTAAATTGAGGGGAATTTCAGCTATTCATTTCTAATTTTTTGATGATATAACAGTTCTCAATTTTACGATTATCCCCACAAAGATTTTCTAAGTCATCTAATTGTTTCTTGAAGGAGGTTAATTGCTTAATTCTATTATCTAATTCTTTTGTATGTTTTTTTATAAGGTTATTTACTTTAGTACAATTTTGATTAGGAGTTTCTAACTCCTCACATAGAGACTCTATATCTTTAATAGAGATACCTAAACTTCTACAATTTAATATAAAACTTAATTTATCTAATGAACGTAAGCATCCGGCTAACACAGCCTTACCAAGCGATCCTATAAGCCTTAATTTAGTTCCCACCTAAAAACAAGTGGGGACTTAATCCATGAACATGGATATATATTCAGCAACACCTCCTGTTGCTAAAAAACGCAGAACATACAGCAAAGAATTCAAACTCAGTATTGTCAATGCCTGTAAAAATCCTAATACCTCGATCGCTTCGGTCGCACTGCAACATAGTATTAATGCCAACCTTGTCAGTCGTTGGATCAGGATCTTCAGCCATCATGAGGGTGCCGTGCAGGATCCTACTCATGTGAATCCAGCATTTATTGCTTTGCCTTACACTGCTGCAATCAGCCAACCTATTGATGAGAGGATCACGTTGTGTATCACCGTGCCTCATACGAATAATGATATTCAGCTAAAATGGCAGACATCAGAAATACCTGCCTTGGCAGAATTACTCAAGGCACTTGCAACATGATCCGCATTGATGAAATCTGGTTGTCTACTCAGCCCATGGACATGCGTGCAGGTATGGATACGACCATGGCTCAGGTGGTGAGAGCCTTTGGCTACATCAAACCGCATTGTGCTTACCTGTTCTGTAATAAACGTGGCCATCGCATGAAAGTACTGGTACATGATGGACTGGGCATCTGGCTGTGTGCCCGGCGGCTGGAACAGGGCAAATTTCACTGGGCTCAAGTTCACCAAGGTGAAACCGTGGCCCTCAGCCCGGAACAGTTACAGGCACTGATCCAAGGTTTGCCCTGGCAGCGCATTGGACGACAGCAGGTGGTGACGATGCTTTAAACCAGGCTGTTCCATTCTGCTATTCTCCAAACGTTCTATTTCATTCTTCTCATGACCTCAGGCATACTGCGGTCATGAATACGCTGCCTGACTTAAGCCAACTGACCCATGAACAACTGCTGGAATTCACCAGACAGTTGGCGATGCAGCATCAGTCTCTAGCACAATCAAATCAAGAATTAGAAAAATCAAACCAGCAATTGGATGCCAAAGTTCAACATCTTGAAGTCACCAATCAGCAATTAGATTCTAAAGTTCAACATCTTTCTATTCTCAATCAAAAATACGAGCATGAACTCGCACTATTTAAACAGCACAAATTCGGCAGTAAAAACGAACATCTCACTGCAAAACAAATCCACCTGTGGGATGAAGCGGTTGAAGAAGATATTGCTGCGGTTGATCTAGAACTGGAACGGCTAAATGCAGATAAAACCGATGCAGCGACACAGAAAGCCAAAACCAATAAACCTAAACGTCGACCACTGCCAGATCATCTACACACCATCCGTATTGAGCATGAACCTGCATCAACCCAATGCGCTTGTGGCTGCCAACTCCGTCGTATCGGCGAAGATGTCAGTGAAAAACTGCATTTCAGACCGGCACAGTTCTATAAGGAACAGCATGTGCGTGGTAAATGGGTCTGTGATCAGTGTGACACCCTGACTCAGCAAGCGATGCCCGCCTATGTGATTGATAAAGGCATTGCTTCACCTGAACTGCTCAGCCATGTTTTGGTATCGAAATATGCCGATCATTTGCCGCTGTACCGTCAACGTCTGATCTATCAGCGGGCGGGAATCGAACTTTCTAGATCAACTTTATCTGACTGGATAGGTCGCTGCGGTGTAGAACTGGAACCTCTAGCCAATGCCTTAAAAGAGGTGGTACTACAACAGCAGGTGCTGCATGCAGATGAAACACCGGTCACCATCATGCGGATGGGTGAGAATGATAAAAAACCGAAGAAAGGTTATGTCTGGGCCTATGCCACTACACAGTACAATCCAGTTCAGGCGGTGATCTATGACTTTCAGGATAGTCGTTCAGGCCAGCATGCTGCAGAGTTCTTGAAAGGCTGGCAGGGTTATCTAGTCTGTGATGATTACAGTGGTTATAAAGCACGCTTTAAATCAGGCCAGGTCATTGAGGTGGGCTGCATGGCCCATGCACGTCGTAAATTCCATGAACTGCATGTAACTGGGAAAAGTCAGGTCGCTGAACAGGCATTAGTGCTGATTCAGAAACTGTATGCGATAGAAGCAGAGCTCAGGAAAAAGACCGATGGTACAGCGGAAGACCGCCGCGAATACCGACAACAGCATAGTCAACCAGTGATGCAACAACTATATGAATGGCTCAACCAACATCATCTGACAGTGCCATCGAGTTCTCCCACCGCCAAGGCCATCAATTACACTCTGAAGCGTTGGCCAGCTTTAAGCCGCTATCTGGATGATGGCAATCTACCTATTTGCAATAATTGGGTCGAGAATCAGATGCGTCCCTGGGCGTTGGGGCGCAAGAACTGGCTGTTTGCAGGTTCGCTGCGCAGTGGTCAGCGAGCGGCAAACATCATGACGTTAATCCAGTCAGCAAAGCTGAATGGCTTGGATCCGTATGCCTATTTAAGTGATGTGCTGAAAAGGCTGCCGACACATAAAGTGACCCAGATTGAAGAGTTACTGCCACACTGCTGGAAACCTAAATCGAATTAAAATTGGTATGGGATTCAGCGGACGCTTACGTATATTGAACGTTATAATCGGACTATACGTTATAGCTGGCTAAGCAAGCATCTATTTGACACACTGGAAGAAGTACAAGATTATGCAACAAACTGGTTGTGGCATTACAACCATGAAAGACCACATCAAGCTAACAAAGGAAAGCCACCTCTAAGGGCTGCTTAACCTCTACTTTTAACTTCGGTTATTTATGGGAGGATTACCATAACTTAAAGCAGAATAGGGAGGCTTTAAGGATGTAAATAAGATATGTGAAGGAATTTCTTTTCGGATTTCATTTATATAGATTTGAAGAATTCTGTAGTCTCGTTCCTGCAGTTTAATTACTCGGTACGAATATTCATTTTTGATTTTTGGCTTTTTTGATCGATCATCGAACTCATCATCTGTATTTGTAATAATTAAACTAAAACTATGATTCTGAATTGATTTTTTAATAGAGTTGGTTGTTAGTAGCATAAGCTCACCAATTCTAAGACCATAGTTGAGCATGAGATGTATGATCAGAAAGTTTCTGAGTTGTACATTTTTAGATCTAAAAGGATTTAATTCATTGTATTTATTAGAGTTACTTGGTGAAATGACTGAATACAATCCTTTAATCATTTCCTGATTCATGCTCTTAAAATTATGATTTATCTCACTTTTAATTGTCTTATTGGCTTTTGAAAAATTATTTATAATTTTTTTCTTTATTGTCATATATTTATTCAAGTTTTCTTTAATTTTTTGAATTTCCTTCAACGTAAGTTGTGGCTGTGATTGCATGCTTAAGTATTCATTAATCAAGAAGTTGTAAAACTTTAAGAAGGATCTAACTCTATGACCAATTGTTGTGTAATTAATATGTTCTGAATTGCTTAGCCGTATAAGATTACTTTCAAGTTTTTTATTATTTTCTAAGTAAACAATGAAATTATCAATTTCACATTGAATGATCTCAAAATTATAGGATGTCGAATAGAACGACTCACAAAAGGACGTGGCAAACTTTTCAAACCAAAATTCATACCAAAATTTTATTGCGATTAAATCTGCATGCTGCGTAGAGATACTTTGAAATCTAAGAAATTTCATGGTGTACAGCATAGGGTACATACATGGACAGAATGAATCTAAATCAAATAAAAGAATAATTTGATTTTCGTTTGAGACTTTCTTTTCTAAATGAATTGTTTTTAAAGCAAACATAGTAAAGTTTATGAATTATTCTTAAGGTCAACATATCATATTTTATGATTGAAATAGAAATTAGTTAAGTTATTGAATCTTAGTTCAAGAAAGAAAAATATGAAGTTATTGTTAGGTGTATCGGAATTGTCATAATTAAAATTCTCAAAGGAGTAAAAAAGGCACTACCCCACAATTTTTTTCTCTCAAAATGTCATTCACTGTCATTTTTTAGTGGCAAGTACCAGGTGCAATTCTTTTTACGGTGTATTACACCGTAGATGTTTTGAGTGAGCTTAGCTGGCACCGTAAAAGTTTTGATCGACAAAATATCCAAAGTCAACTGGACTGTTAATCCATTTGCTAAACAAAACGTGAAACAGCAAATTATTGTAGTCTATATATTTTTCATAATTGTTCACGATACCTAAGTTCAGCAAGTTTTTTTCAAACTCAATGCGTTCAATGGGTTCTGATTTCACAAATGCATGGATGGATGCTTTGATTGTGGGAGGAAAATAAAGTGTCATCCTAACTACAGGACCCTGCAACGTAGCAATTCCTGCAAAAATCCATTTAAAACAATGACTTATTTCAATTCTGCCATCTGCAAGCGTTTTGTGGGGATGGAGGCCGGAATCATTAAAGTATCATCCTAATTTTCGCTCAACCTTGGAAAATGCTGAGAATCGTAAAAATAAAGTTTCATCCTTTCCGCTACTAGTTCAAGGCTTTCTTCCGGCCGCCGGCAACAACGCTGCTTGGCTGAGGCGATCCACTTGCGCTACCGCTCACTGATCAGATCGAACTTGAACTCGACGAGCAGCCAACCATCAGGCCGAGCGTGATCGCCAAAAAAAACGGATCATGCGAAATCCTTCGTTGAGTTTGGCGCGGGTTTTAGCAAATCAGCTGGCCCGCGATCCGGTTGAGAGTGATCCGAAGCGGTCCTTGACGACCGGCACAAATCGGCCGATTCTGTTGAAAAAGTAGCTTTAGCGGCAGCCTGCCGATCAGGTGTGCCTGCTGTCGAAGTGGCTGCAAGCCACTTCAAGTTGCCTTCCGGCGTTTCACTGAGCGTCCTTGCTCAGGTTTAAGGGTTAATTTGAGGGTTTCTGCTCGTAGCAGGCATACCTATCCCGTCAGCGGTGGCCCTTGAGGCAAAAGCTTGGCCATGCGGCGCAGGTTCTGCACCATCGCAGCCAAGGTGAATTCGTCAGTGGCACCCGTTAGGCCACGCAGTCGTAAACGGTCGAGTTTCATGATCCGTTTGAGGTGGGCGAAAAGCATCTCCACCTTCTTTCGTTCGCAGCGAGAGACGAGGTACTCCGGTGTCTTGGCGATGCGTCGAGCCACGTCGCGGGCAGCCTCATGGATGCTGCGGACGATCTTCCGATTCGGCGTGTTGGGGCAGCATTTCGCTTTCAACGGGCAGGTGGCGCAGTCGGTTTGGCTGGAGCGGTAAATGACGGTTTTGGCCTTAGTTACCCGCGACCTTTGCTGGGTGAAGGCGCGCCATTCACTGCGTAGCGGTTTGCCGGCTGGGCAGCGATATTCATTGGCGTCCTGACTCCAGTGAAAGTCGTTACTGGAGAGGCTGTCGTCCTTGCGCTCGGTCTTGTCCCACACCGGCACATGCGGTTCGATGTCCTTTTCTTCGACCATCCAGGCCAGCATCGGGGCGGTGCCATAAGCGGTATCGCCGATAAGGCGTTCCGGTGTGAGATCGAACTGCGCCTCGACACGCTCGACCATCGTCCTAGTCGAATCGACTTCGGCGGTACGGTGCGCCGGGGTAGCTTCCACGTCCATGATCACACCGTGCTCAGTGTCGATCAGGTAATTCGTGGAGTAGGCAAAAAAGGCCGGGCCACCTGGCGCTGCTGTCCAACGGGACTGAGGATCAGTGAGCGAAATTTTCTTGGGAAGAGCCTCAGCCAGCGCCTCTTCATCAAGGGCTTCGAGGTACTCGCGCACTGCGCGGCTGCTGAGCTTTGGATCGTTCCAATCGACCTCATCTCCCGCCACCCCACGTTGCCGGCTGGCATCCGCCTTAATGATGCTGGCGTCGACGGCGAAACCTTCACCCTTGACTAGGCCGGCTGCCATGCAGCGCCGCAGCACCTCATTGAATAACCAGCGGAATAGATCGCTGTCACGAAAACGCCCATGGCGATTCTTCGAGAAGGTCGAGTGATTGGGGACTTCGTCTTCCAGACCCAACCGGCAGAACCAGCGATAGGCCAGGTTCAGGTGCACCTCTTCGCACAATCGCCGCTCGGAACGAATGCCATAGCAAGTAGCCGACGACCAGCATGCGCACCATCAACTCCGGGTCAATCGAGGGACGCCCGATGGGGCTATAGAAATCTGCCAGGTAGGCACGTAGATCACTGAGATCCAAGCACTGGTCGATGCTGCGCAGGAGATGTTGGGCCGGGACGTGATCTTCCAGATTGAACGAGTAGAACAGGCGCTGCTGTCCTCCCGGTAACTGTCCCATCATGCTGTTCGCCCCCACGCTCGCTGACAAAGCAATTTTGCCAACGGCATGGGGAGGCCGCTACTTTTTCAACAGAATCGGCCGCACACAGCCATTCGGCTCAACAGAACCCTGCCTTTACCCCACCAAACTCCGGAAACTCGCCCGGTAGTCCGTCGGCTTGAGATGCACATGTTGGCTGAGGTCGCCGGGTAGCGTGAACAGGCGCGGACCGTCCCGAAACTGGAACACGCGATACAGATGGAATTGATCGCCCGCCTCCTTGGAGAATTCGAGTTCGTTGTGGCTGACCAAGAAAGACGAGCCTACCCCGCCATTGGTGGTTTTCACCTCGATGAAGCGCTCATGGGCGTCCTCTTCGAACGACAGGATGTCGAACCCCGCACCGTCTCCCTGGGTGTCGGACACCCAATCCAGCCGCTGAAAAAGCTCTGGGTGGCCGAGCTCGGTCAGGCGTTGCTGTTCGTAGCCAATCACCCACTGCTCCCCTGCCCGGCCCAGCTTGCGGTTGGCTTCATCGCGAGCGGCATAATCGAACTTTCGCGGTAGGCGTTGCCGTAGAGATGCCGGGGTACGCACAAGCACTTCACGGGCGGGTGGTTCTACCAAAGCCGCTCGGTAGGTTTTGTCACCCGGAAGTTTTACCTCCTCCAGGGCATCGACAAGAGCGCCGACCGTCTGCTGATGTTCCAGAACGTAGGCGTGTACGGATTTACGCAGCAGCAGTTGGCTGTTGCCGCGTGGCTTGTAGCCGTTGATATAGGGCAGGCCCAGGGCATCGAGTACGGCGCTAATGTTCTGGTGCTTGAGCTCGACTGAAGACTTGCTGCGACCGTTCAGCAGTTGGCGCAGTGCCTGGTTGTGCTCGGACTTGTTGTACGGCTCCCCAGCCGCCTCGGCACGCAGCATGTCGAAATAGTCTTCGACCGTGGCCAGGACCTCTTCTTCGGACCAGTCTTCGCCGATGCGAATGATGCGAAACCCGAGCCGCGTCAGCGCCGGAACGACGGTCGCCTCGCCACCGGAGAAGCTGTCAGCAGTGAGCGGGCCCTGCTCGGGAAATTGCTTGCCGAAGGCCACACCGGCGATGGCCTTGGAATCGCAATCGGTGCCGGTCTTCGGATCACGTACCAGGAAGTCGCGGGACTTGCCGTAGCCGTGGCGCGCCAGGAATTTCGTGCGGCCCAGTTGCACGAACTCATCGATGGCAGCCTGCACGGCGGCGGGGCTTCGAAGCTGGGAGAGTTGAGACACAGGGTCCTTCCTTACTGTCATGGTGTGCCGGGAACCGCCGAGCCACGAGATTATGAGTAGCCCCTGAACAGAAACGTCACGATAAAAGCCGTGAACGCCACCAGGCCCATTAAATCCCTTGCGTATTTGCAGCCCGTGCTGTCCAAACCTGTACCAGGTCCGATCAACACGCTCCAACCATTGAGGTACGAAAACACCGCCTGACCGAACAAAAAATGCGTGATAGCCGCCGCAGCCATGACGCCGGAATCGTCAGACAGGCTGTAGCTGTTGACCATTGCCCTGTACGCCTGCATCTGAAATGGCTATTGCCCTGATGGGAGCCGGCTTTTCAGCCACCGACACCAGCGATGCCGTCAATATTCTTTACCCGATAACCATGACCGTACAAGCTAACAAGGCCTGGCAAGCCAGCGGACTTAAAAAGTCTTTTTTTCTACCATCCCACAAAAAAGTTCGTGGTGGAGAAAAGATAAGCTATGCAAGGCTTTAGGAGACGTGGTTTTTCAGGATGACGAAGAACGATTCGGCGCTAGGTGCAACATAGGTGCATCGCACGAGCGCTAGGAACGGCGAAAAAAGGCGGACGTGGCGAAATCGGTAGACGCAGCAGACTTTAAAATTGGAGTGCCCGCGGGGAAATCCGCGGAGTAGAACCGCTCAAAGTCGGGGAACGCTAACGGGCAATACCCTAAGCCAATCCCGAGCCAAGCCCCTTCGGGGGAAGGTGTAGAGACTGGACGGGCGGCGCCTAAAGCCTTCGGGCAATGGCGAAGGGACAGTCCAGACCACGAACGTCATCAGACGGCGGCGAAAGTCGAGGTGGTACGAAAATCTGCTTCTCTGTGAGAGTACGGGTTCGAGTCCCGTCGTCCGCACCACAAAGCCAAACATCCCTGCGATGATCGACCTCTGGGCGTTTGGTCGTGAGCCCGCCACCCTCGCGCTACGCTTTGCGCAGGCGTCGAAGGCGATCAGGTGCGCCCATCGATTCCGTCGAGCACCATCGCTGCGAGTTCATCGCTGGTGTGTGCACCACTATCGAGAACACGGGTTGTGCATGGAAGCCGTTCCCTTGCGGCCAAGCATCGGGCGACATTCGCTAATCGCCACTCTCGAATCTCCGCATTTCGATTCGGGTCAGGATGCATGGTCTGGTTCGCGATCCGGTGACGCAATAGGTCCTCGTTGAGCGTCAGAAAGATGTGCAGCAGCTGATCGTCGATCCGCCTTACCCCGTCGAGTATCTCAGTCAGATAGTCCGGGTGCACGAGCGTCATTGGGATGATGATGTCCTGCGAGTAATTCCTTCGAATCTCCCTGACCGCCGCGATCGTAAGTCCCCTCCACAAGGGGAGATCCTGATAGTCTCCGCTCGCTGGCATGGGGACCGTTTCTTTCACCACGAACCCGATTTCCTCGGGGTCAAAGATCAGCGATTTGGAACGCCGATCGCGCAGCCGCTTAGCGAGCGTCGTCTTTCCGGCGCCGAAAGGTCCGTTGATCCAGATTATCATTGTCGACGGCCTCTAACCTGAAGGCTCGCAAGAGCGCTCGACGGCCTCGTGCGGAGGCACGATCGGAGTGGTTCCGAAATGCTTCTCAAGATAGGTGACGCCGAACGTCACGATGTCCTGCGCGTCGAACAGGTAGCACTGAGCAAAGCCCACGACACCTTCTCGATGGCGACCGAGCTTCACGTAAGCATTTGCTATAGTTTCAACCGCATCCGGCTTTCCTTCGATAGCAAAGCAATCGAGAATGCCGTTTGAATCGTAATCCGATGCCGTTTTCCAGGCGACTTCACCGTCTCTTCCAAGCATCGGCATCTCATACGTCACCCACCGTTTGTTGGGGATATCGGCAACCGCCTCGGCGTAGTGCAATGCGGTAACGGAGTTTAGCGGCGCACCCAACAGCAGGGCCTTCCCGCCAAGGCGAACGAACCGCTCGACGGGCGATCCTTCCCCCAAGGCGTGACCGAGTTCGTGAGGCTCCGTCAGCGTTTCAGCCAGCGGACCAACCGCGACCATCGATGCATCGGGGTGCGCGCTGCGCCGCGCGCCGGGGGCTTGAACCAGAAATTGATTCAGCAGGCCGAACCCACGGTAAGTCCCGGCTGTTGCGGGATCGAACGGCAGCCAGGTACGGCGGGCTTCGTCATCCAGCCGAGCGCCATTCAGAGTCTCCTCGTAGGGTGATCGGTCCCACGACGCGTATCCCATCACAGTGCCAGTCGGCCCAACCGCGGAGCGTAACGCGGCAACGACCGTCTCCGCTCCTCCTTCGACCGGACCAATCGCTTTAAGTGAGGCATGCACCATCAAGAGGTCACCGGTTTGGACTCCGAGTTTTTGAAGCGCCTCCGTTATTGCCTTCCGCGTATGCATCGCGATATCTCCTCTAAACTGCAAAACACTATACCTATCGAGATATAGAGGTGGTCCCACTTGTTTGAACAACTAAAAGCGTATTTATAAGTGATATTCTGCTCTAGTTAAGCTACCTTATTTTGTTGTGGTAGCTGGTCATAGTAAAACTCATCTGGAGTCATTTTGTCCAGACTCGAATGAGGTCGTTTCAAATTATAAAATTCAAAATATGCACTCAATTGCTTTTTCGCATCGGTAACACTGCTATAAGCTTTGAGATACACCTCTTCATATTTAACGCTTCTCCATAACCGTTCAACCATCACATTATCAATCCATCGACCTTTACCATCCATACTGATTTGAATGCCATTTGATTTCAATACATCAATAAATGCATCAATAAATGCATCACTGGTGAACTGACTGCCCTGGTCTGTATTAAATATTTCAGGTGATCCATATTTTTCAATCGCTTCATTTAAAGCCGAAATACAAAAATCCACCTCCATACTAATCGATACCCTATGCGCAAGTACCTTGCGGCTATGCCAATCAATCACAGCACATAAATAAACAAAGCCTTTTGCCATAGGGATATACGTTATATCCGTACACCACACTTGATTACTGCGCTGAATAGCCAATCCTTTGAGCAGATATGGATATTTACGGTGAGCTTGATTGGCCTGACTTAGATTTGGTTTACGATATAACGCATTAATGCCCATTTTCTTCATTAAAGTACGTGTATGACGTCGTCCTATATGATGTCCTTGACGATTCAATAAATCACGCATCATACGGCTACCTGCAAAAGGGTATTGCATATGTAACTCATCCATACAGCTCATCAGCTTCAGATCTGATTCACTCACAGGTTTTGGGCGATAGTAATAACAACCACGGGAGACTTTCAGCAGCTTAGCTTGCTTAGATACTGAAATCTGAAGTGAGTCATCGATTAACTTTTGTGGTTGAAGCGGCCCAGTTTCTTCAACACACCTTCTAAAAAATCAATTTCTAATGCCTGCTCACCGATTTTTGCATGTAGTTTTTTTAGATCGATGGGTGGTTCTGTTGGAGCTTTTGATTGATCGAAAGCTTGCGAGGAAGCTGAGATCAATTGATTTTTCCAGTCAATAATTTGGTTTTGATGAACATCAAACTCAGCACTCAATTCAGCAAGTGTTTTTTCTGCTTTAATCGCAGCAAGTGCTACCTTAGCTTTAAAATCATTTGAATGATTTCTTCTTGGTCTACGTGCCATAAAATACTCCATATATTGATGTTTATAACATCATTTGAGGAGCAGAATATCACTTATAGGAGTTGTTCAAATTTACGGATCCATCTCT
>NZ_QUWR01000035.1:0-14704 GCF_003419885.1 Acinetobacter sp. SWAC5 | reverse complement strand
CTTCTTGAGTAAGATGAGTATAGTTCATGATGCAACTTTGACTTTGGTCGGTCGGAAGCATAATGCTAACTCATCTTGCTTTCTTCCAATACATTAATCTCTGTTGCACTTCATTTGAGAATCTAAGCAAGCTTAAAAACGCCTTTTAGCGCACAAAAAAAAAGAGAATCCTAAGACTCTCTTTTTTATGTTTAGATCAAGTGTTTAAACCAGACCTTTGCCTTTTAGCACTTCGTACATGGTCGAGCCTAATTCAGCAGGACTGCGTGTATACGCCATACCCGCTTTTTCAAAGGCAGCAAATTTTTCTTCTGCTGTGCCTTTACCACCCGAAATAATCGCCCCAGCGTGACCCATACGTTTACCTTTTGGCGCAGTTACCCCAGCAATATAACCAACCACAGGCTTAGTTACATTCGACTGGATATATTCAGCTGCCTCCTCTTCCGCTGTACCGCCAATTTCACCAATCATAATGATGGCTTCGGTTTGTGGGTCTTCTTGGAACAGTTTCAAGCAATCAATTTGGTTCATTCCCGGAATTGGGTCACCGCCAATACCAATACAAGTCGACTGACCAAGACCAAGCTTGGTAGTTTGCGCTACAGCTTCGTAAGTTAATGTGCCTGAACGCGAAATAATACCAATTTTGCCTGCTTGGTGAATATGACCTGGCATAATGCCAATTTTGCATTCACCTGGGGTAATAATACCTGGACAGTTTGGCCCAATTAAGCGTGCGTTATTGCCGTATGTTTCTAAGTAACGCTTGGCTTTTAGCATGTCTAAGGTTGGCACACCTTCTGTAATTACAACAATCAGCTCAATACCCGAATCAATGGATTCGATAATTGAATCTAAAACAAAAGGTGCAGGTACATAGATAGAAGTTGCTGTCGCACCTGTTTCACGCACTGCTTCTTTCATAGTATTGAACACGGGTAGGTCTAAATGTTTTTGACCACCTTTACCCGGCGTTACACCACCCACAACTTTTGTACCATAAGCAATGGATTGCTCAGAATGGAATGTCCCGTTTTTACCAGTAAAGCCTTGTACCAATACTTTTGTGTCTTTATTTACTAATACGCTCATGCTTGATTCCCCTTAGCCTTTTACAGCAGCAACAATTTTTTCTGCAGCGTCGGCTAGGCCGTTTGCAGAAATCAATTTCAGTCCAGATTCGTCTAGTAGTTTTGCACCGAGTTCTGCGTTATTTCCTTCCAAACGCACCACTACAGGCACAGTCACATTGACTTCTTGAACCGCCGCAATAATTGCTTCAGCAATCATGTCACAACGTACAATTCCACCAAAAATATTGATTAAAACCCCTTGTACAGACGTATCTGCCAAAATAATTTTAAAAGCTTCAATTACACGTTCTTTGGTTGCACCACCACCAACATCAAGGAAGTTTGCAGGTTGTCCACCATACAATTTAATAATGTCCATGGTCGCCATTGCGAGGCCTGCGCCATTGACCATACAACCAATATTCCCTTCTAAAGCCACATAGTTGAGGTCAAACTCAGAAGCTTTAAGTTCACGCTCATTTTCTTGCGATTTATCGCGTAGCGCTGCAATTTCAGGTAAACGATACAAGGCATTTGAGTCGATACCAATTTTTGCATCAACACATAAAATTTCGCCATTTTCACGTACCGAAAGTGGGTTAATTTCAAATAAAGCAAAATCATTTTCAATGAAAGCTTGGTAAGCTGCCGTCATAATTTTGACAAATTGGTTGATTTGACCATCTTTAAGATTTAAAGCAAATGCCACTTCGCGGGCTTGGAATGGCATTAAACCCACCAATGGATCAACTTCAACTTTAATAATTTTTTCAGGTGTTTCTTCTGCGACTTTTTCAATTTCGACACCACCTTCAGTCGAAGCCATAAAGGTCACACGACGACTTGAACGATCTACAACTGCACCTAGGTACAATTCGCGCTCTACAGGATATACATCTTCAGAAACCAAAATACCGCTTACAGGTTGACCCAATGCATCTGTTTGATAGGTCACTAAGCGTGAACCAACCATTTGGTTAACGTAGTCTGTCGCTTCTTGTGCAGATTTTACAACCTTAACACCACCTGCTTTACCACGGCCACCTGCGTGAACTTGGGCTTTGAGTACTGCAAATTTACCACCCAATTGCTCAAAAGCTTTTACCGCTTCTTCTGCAGTCGTAACAAATACGCCTTCTTGGACTGGCATGCCATATTTTTTTAATAACGCTTTGGATTGGTACTCATGTAAATTCATTCAATTACCTTTTTACTGCTTTTACTTTGTTATTACCGACCAATATTTAGACATCCATCAACACAATATTGGCTTGTTATTCAATTTCTTTATTCTTTATTAATAGATGATTGTTCATACAAAAACAACCATCAAAACAAAAAAGAGCGGCCAAAGCCACTCTTTTTAACATCTTATTTACGTTTACGCTGAATCGCGTGAATCGCACGTCCATCGACTGCAAGCGCAGCTTCATGAACCACTTCAGAGAATGTCGGGTGACCGAAAGTCATTAACTGAAGATCTTCAACACTTGATACAAACTCAAGCGCGATCATACCTTGGTGTACGATATCAGATGCTGCAGGTCCAATCACGTGCATACCAAGTAAACGATCCGTTTTTGCATCTGCAACAAACTTAACAAAACCAGCACCTTCGCCAGCAGCCAACGCACGACCGTTCACAGCAAAACCGAATTGACCAGTTTTAACTTCGTGACCTTTTTCAGTCGCTTGTTGTTCTGTTAAGCCTACCCACGCCGCTTCTGGGTGTGTGTAGATTACAGAAATGATCGTGTCATAGTTCACTTGTGCTGCATGACCGTGAATACGTTCAACAGCCATTACGCCTTCTTCCATTGCTTTATGTGCAAGCATTGGACCGCGTACCAAGTCACCAATTGCGTATACGCCTTCAACTGAAGTTGCACACCAATCGTTCACTTCAACTAAACCACGTTCAGTCAATTTAATACCGCAGTCATCAGCCAATAGACCTTCTGCATAAGCACGACGACCCACACAAACGATTAATTTATCGAATGCTTGAGTTTTTTCTTCGCCGCCTTGAGTGTATTTAACTGTAACTTCAGAACCGTTGATTTCAGTACCAGCAACTTTAGCGCCAACACGGATATCAAGACCTTGTTTAGTTAATAGTTTTTGGTAGTCTTTTGCCAAAGCTTTGTCAGCCATTGGTAAGAATGCATCCATTGCTTCAAATACAACAACTTCTGCACCTAGACGACGCCAAACTGAACCAAGTTCTAGACCGATTACACCTGCACCAATCACACCAAGACGCTTAGGCACTTCTTGGAATTCTAAAGCGCCAGTAGAGTCAACAATGATGTCTTGATCTACAGGAGCTACAGGAATATTTACAGGTACAGAACCAGTCGCAAGAATCACGTATTTAGGTTCTAAAATTTGAGTTTCGCCTTCGTGAGATACGAACTCAACTTTTTTACCAGCAAGTAATTTACCAGTACCTTTTAACCATTCAATACCGTTACCTTTTAATAACTGGTCAATACCGCCAGTTAATTGGTCAACGATTTTGTCTTTACGTGCAAGTAATTTTGCAAGGTCAAACTTCACTTCACCTGTGGTAATACCGTGGTCATCTAAGTGATGAACTGTATCTTCATAACGGTGAGATGAATCAAGTAATGCTTTAGATGGGATACAACCCACGTTTAAGCAAGTACCACCTAAAGATGGTTTACCTTTATGAATACGTTTTTCAATACAAGCTACTTTAAAGCCTAATTGAGCAGCGCGGATAGCAGCTTCATAACCACCAGGACCGCCACCAATAACAACTAAATCAAATTGAGACATGTGTATCTCCAAAAATGGGCCTAGAGGATCGCTCTAAGCCCATTGCATTATTCTGAAGTATTAAAGATCAAGGATTAGCTTAGCTGGTTCTTCTAACAATTCTTTGATTGTTACAAGGAAGCCTACTGCTTCTTTACCATCGATTAGACGGTGGTCATAAGAAAGCGCTAAGTACATCATTGGCAAGATTTCTACTTGACCATTTACAGCCATAGGACGTTCTTGGATTTTATGCATACCCAAAATCGCAGTTTGTGGCGTATTTAAGATAGGTGTAGAAAGCAATGAACCGAAAGTACCACCATTAGTAATAGTGAACGTACCACCAGTCATATCTTCGATGCCCAATTTACCATCACGCGCTTTACCAGCGTATGCACGGATACCGTTTTCAACTTCAGCATAGTTCATGCGGTCAGTATCACGAAGAACTGGAACCACTAGACCACGGTCAGAAGAAACCGCTACACCGATGTCGTAGAAACCGTGGTAAACGATGTCGTCGCCATCAATTGAAGCATTTACAGCTGGGTAGCGTTTAAGTGCTTCAGTTGCCGCTTTAACGAAGAATGACATGAAGCCAAGACGTGCACCATGACGCTTTTCAAAAGCATCTTTGTATTGCGCACGCATTTCCATGATTGGTTTCATGTTTACTTCGTTGAACGTAGTTAACATTGCTGTTTCTTGAGTAGCAGCAAGTAGACGTTCAGCAACACGCTTACGAAGACGAGTCATTGGAACACGTTTTTCGATGCGTTCGCCTACAGCAACACTTAGCGGTGCAACAGGAGCAGCAGCTGGTTTAGTTTGATGATTTGCAACATCTTCTTTAGTAATACGACCACCGCGACCAGTACCCGCAACATCAGTTGCAGCAATACCAGACTCAGTTAATGCTTTACGCACTGCAGGTGCTTGGTCAGCAACTTGAGCACGTTCAACAATCGGTGCATTGCCCGCTTGAGTTTGTGCAGCAGCTTGTTCTACTTTCTCTTCAGATTGAACTGCTTGAGTTGCTGCAGCGCCAGAAACAGCACCTTCAGCAAATTCAGCAATCACTTCAGCAGAAAGAACAGTATCACCTTCGTTTTTGATGATTGTAACAAGCGTACCATCAGCAGGAGCTACAACTTCTAAAACAACTTTGTCTGTTTCAATATCACAAATCACTTCATCACGTGATACTGCTTCACCAGGTTGTTTGTGCCAAGTTGCAACTGTACCGTCAGCAACTGACTCTGGGAATACCGGTGCTTTAATTTCGGTTGCCATTATTAAGAATCTCCTGTTATTCAGCTACGATCGCTAAAGCATCATTTACGAGCTGAGCTTGTTGTTTTGCATGCAAATATGGTGAACCACATGCCGGTGCAGCTGAAGCTTCACGGCCTGCGTAACTAATTTGAAGCTGTTTGCCAGACTTCATTACACCTTCGTATAGACGTGGCGCAATGAACAACCAAGCACCTTGGTTTTTCGGTTCTTCTTGAGCCCAAACCAATTCAGTAGCGTTTGGATATTGTGCAAGAACCTCAGCAAGACGCGCTTCTGGGTACGGATACAATTGTTCGATACGAACAATTGCTGTGTTGTTCAATTCTTTTTCACGACGTTTTTCAAGTAAGTCGTAGTAAACCTTACCACCACAAAGTACGAGACGAGTTACGTCTGACTTGTTGATGTTGTCGATTTCGTCGATCACAGTTTGGAATGTACCATTTGCAAGCTCTTCTAATGTAGATGTTGCAAGTTTGTGACGAAGAAGAGACTTCGGTGAAGTCACGATCATTGGCTTACGGATTGGACGAAGTGCTTGACGACGCATCGCATGGTAAATCTGCGCTGGTGTAGTCGGTGTGATCACTTGCATGTTTTCTTCAGCACATAGCTGTAAGAAACGCTCTAAACGAGCTGATGAATGCTCAGGACCTTGACCTTCAAAGCCGTGTGGAAGAAGCATAGTCAGACCGCATACACGCTCCCACTTCGTTTCGCCAGACGCGATGAACTGATCGATTACAACTTGTGCACAGTTTGCGAAGTCACCAAATTGCGCTTCCCAAATTACAAGGCTCTTCGGAAGAGTCGTTGCATAACCGTATTCGAATGCAAGAACCGCCATTTCTGACAATAATGAGTCATAAATTGCAGTACGTGGTTGGTTTTCTTTCAAGTTACATAATGGAATGTAAGTTGAACCATCTACTTGGTTATGAAGTTTTGCATGACGGTGTGAGAATGTACCACGGCCAACGTCTTCACCTGTTAAACGAACAAGGAAGCCTTCATCTAGAATAGATGCATAAGCTAAAGTTTCAGCTGCACCCCAGTTCAATGGCATTTCACCAGTCTGCATTTTCAGACGATCATCAATCACTTTAGCAACCTGACGTTGCATCACGAAGCCTTCAGGAAGCTCGCGCATTTTCGCACCAAGCTCTTTTAGACGTTCGATTGGGAAAGTGGTATCCCATTTGTCTGTATATTCATGGCCTAGGTAAGGTTTCCAGTCCACAAACATTTTTGTATTTGGCTCAAGTACCAACGCATTTGCAACGTGTTTACCTGCTTCAAGGTCAGAACGATACTGTTCAACCATTGCATCAGCAGAAGCACGATCAAGAACGCCTTCTTGTACAAGTTTGTCAGCATAAAGCGTACGAGTAGTCGCTTTTTTATTGATGATTTGATACATCATTGGCTGAGTTGCAGCTGGCTCGTCGGCTTCGTTATGACCACGACGACGGTAGCAGAACATGTCGATTACGACGTCTTTACGGAATGTATGACGGAAATCGTGTGCCAATTGAGAAACAAACAATACAGCTTCAGGATCATCACCGTTCACATGGAAGATCGGTGCTTGGATCATTTTCGCGATGTCAGTACAGTATTCTGTAGAACGTGCATCACGTGGATCAGACGTTGTGAAACCAACTTGGTTGTTCACGACGATATGAACTGTACCACCCACTGTGTAACCACGAGTTTGTGACATTTGGAAGGTTTCTTGGTTAACACCTTGACCTGCAAATGCAGCATCACCGTGAACGATGATTGGTAATACATCATCACCACCGATATCTTTACGACGTACTTGACGTGCGCGTACAGAACCTTCAACTACAGGTCCAACGATTTCTAAATGTGATGGGTTAAACGCTAGTGCCAAGTGAACTTCGCCACCCGGAGTCATAACGTTTGAAGAGAAACCTTGGTGGTATTTAACGTCACCAGAGCCTTTTTTATGAAGTGCTTTACCTTCGAACTCACCAAATAGGTCAGCTGGGTTTTTACCCATGATGTTTACAAGAAGGTTTAAACGGCCACGGTGAGGCATACCGATAACCACTTCTTTACAACCTACAGAACCTGCACGTTGAATCAAAGAGTCAACCATAGGGATGAATGATTCACCACCCTCTACACCAAAACGCTTCGCACCAACGAACTTGTTACCTAGGTATTTTTCAAGGCCTTCAGCAGCTGTTAAGCGTTCAAGTACATGCTTTTTCTGTTCAGCGCTAAAGCCAAATTGACCTTTAGCACCTTCAAGGCGTTGTTGAATCCAACGTTTTTCTTTGGTATCAACAATGTGCATGTATTCAGCACCAATTGAAGCAGCATAAGTTGCTTCCATCGCTTGAACCATTTCACCTAGAGTTGCTTCAGTTTTACCAATCGCAAGATTACCCGTGTTGAACGGTGTATCAATATCTGATTGAGTTAAACCATGTGCAGCAAGGTCTAGATCAGGCACGATTTCGCGCTTAGCCAAACCAAGTGGATCTAATTTTGCTTTTTGATGACCGCGGTTACGGTATGCAGCGATGAGTTGTAATACACCAATTTGACGGCGTTCGTGATCAGTGCTTACTGCGCTTTGAACGACAGGTTGAACACGACTTGAATTACGTCCTAATAATAGGAATTGCTCACGTACATTGCTGTGCGGTTGATCACCTTTAGGGAATTTATCGAAGTATTCGCGCCAGTCAGCTTCCACTGAGTCTGGAGCCGTTAAATACTGCTCATAAAGTTCTTCAATATACGCTGCACTGTCAGCGGAAAGTTCAGTGTCAAGACGCAGTGCGTCAGCAACTTCTTGCATTTGTGGACCCATTTCCTATTGCAAAAACATTTCAGGATGCTTTTTAAGCGAACCCATGATTAATAATGTCTTATTGGTAAAAAGACATTAGTCCCCATTAGGCTTAAGCCATGAGGCGTTATCACTACATTAGGATTTCCCAATGTGATTAACGAACAATAACACCCCTCAGCGGCATCATCACTCATTGTAATACCCAGCAAAACCGGGCAATTTTTTGCAAATCGTCTTAGATAAAATAAATTCGACTATTTACTTTGTCTAAACCGACTTCAAAACATGTCATCTGACATTTATATACTGCTTTAATGCTTTAAAATGTAGAAAAAATGTACCAATTTCATTCACATTTTTCGCATATAGTCGTATGTTAAATGCTAACACGTAACCTGTTTTCAATTGATTTTTTTGACACATACCTCCCATAAATTGGCTAAATACAGTTCAATATTTTCCAGCTAAGATATGGTGCTTTAAGTTCAAAAATCTTGCAATCGATACTAAAGTCTTAACAAATAGTGCCAAATAAAACAAAAGAGTGTTCAATATTTCTACCGACACCCTCTTATGCGTTATATGATAACATTTTCCATTCACATTTACATGCCCAGCTGAGCAACCCGTCATTTATTAACCACAATAATTTTGCAAATTTCATCAATTTTGCTGACATCTAGCAACTCAATACTGTAGCGTTATATTTTAAAGCTATTTTAAACATCGCTATTTTGCATAAGTTTTCATGACATTCCCATGACATAAATGATCAGCATAAAAAAAACGCACCCAAAGGTGCGTTTTTTTGACTTACATCAGTACCGCATTAGCCAGCCATATCTAAAAGCATGTTACGGATGTGACCGATTGCTTTAGTAGGGTTCAAGCCTTTAGGACATACTGACACACAGTTCATGATACCTTTACAACGGAAAAGCGAGAATGGGTCGTCAAGACGCTCCAAACGCTCTTGTGTAGATGTATCACGTGAGTCAATGATGAAACGGTATGCATTTAACAATGCTGAAGGACCCAAGAACTTGTCTGGGTTCCACCAGAATGACGGGCATGAAGTTGAACAACATGCACAAAGAATACATTCATACAAACCATCTAAGTGTTCACGATCTTCAGGAGACTGCAAACGCTCTTTAGGAGGCGCTGGCTGATTGTTGATTAGGAACGGATGGATTTTGTTGTACTGATCGTAGAACTGATTCATATCTACAACCAAGTCTTTCACTACTGGAAGACCTGGTAATGGACGAATCGTAATCACGTCAGGTAAGTCGTTTAGGTTCCAAAGACACGCTAAACCATTTTTACCATTGATGTTTACACCATCAGAACCACAAATACCTTCACGGCATGAACGACGGAACGTTAAAGATTCGTCTTGCACTTTTAATGCTAGAAGCGCATCAAGCAACATACGGTGCTTGTCTGTCAACTCTAGTTTAAAAGTTTGCATGTACGGAGCTGCATCCTTATCAGGATCGTAGCGGTAGATATTAAATGTACGAGTACCTCTACTCATCTTACTTCTCCCAATTAGAATGTACGTGGTTTAGGTGGAATAGCATCTACCGACAATGGACGGTAACGTACTGGTTTGTACTCTAGACGGTTATCTACAGAGAACCATAAAGTGTGTTTCATCCACTCATCATCACGACGGCCGTATGGGTAGTCAGCATGATCAGGTGGTAATTCGAAATCTACCACTGTATGCGCACCACGACATTCTTTACGTGCAGCTGCAGAAATTAATGTAGCTTTCGCAACTTCATACAAGTTTTCAACTTCTAGAGCTTCAACACGCGCTGTGTTAAATACTTTAGATTTGTCTTTCAAGTGAATGTTACGTACACGTGGTTCGATCGCAAGAATCTGTTTCACACCTTCTTCAAGAAGTGCAGATGTACGGAATACACCAGCGTGGTCTTGAACGATGTCACGGATTGCATCTGCAACTTCTTGAGCATTTTCACCAGAAGTAGATTCATCAAGATGACGAACACGATTCAAAGTGTTTTCAAGAACAGTTGTAGGTAATGGAGCGTATTCATCACCATGGTGTTTAGTTACATAGTCAACAATATGTTCACCAGCAGCTTTACCAAATACAACCAAGTCAAGCAATGAGTTTGTACCTAGACGGTTTGCACCGTGTACAGATACACATGAACATTCACCGATTGCATAGAAACCTTTCACTGGTTTAGTGAAATCACGGTCGCCCGCGTTGTGTGAGTACACATCAGTTTCTTTGTTGTAGTTCGCAACCAAAGCTTCAGTTTCACGAGCTACAGGAACAACTACTTGACCATGAATGTTTGTAGGAATACCACCCATTTGGTAATGGATTGTAGGTACTACAGGAATTGGCTCTTTAGTAATGTCAACGTTCGCGAATTTCTTACCAATCTCGAATACAGATGGAAGACGTTTCATGATTGTATCAGCACCAAGATGCGTCATATCAAGCAAGATGTAGTCTTTCTTAGGACCACAGCCACGACCTTCTTTAATTTCTTGGTCCATAGAACGTGATACGAAGTCACGAGGTGCCAAGTCTTTAAGTGTCGGAGCATAACGTTCCATGAACGGCTCACCAGCATCGTTACGAAGGATTGCACCTTCACCACGACAACCTTCTGTCAACAATACGCCTGCGCCCGCAACACCTGTTGGGTGGAATTGCCAGAATTCCATATCTTGTAATGGAATACCTGCACGAGCCGCCATACCAAGACCGTCACCAGTGTTGATATAAGCGTTAGTAGATGCACGGTAAACACGACCAGCACCACCAGTAGCGAACAATGTTGCTTTACCTTGGAATACTGCAATTTTACCAGTTTCTTGGTCAATTGCTGTAACACCAAGTACATCACCAGCTTCGTTACGAATAAGATCAAGCGCGATCCATTCTACGAAGAATTGAGTACCCATTTTCACGTTGCTTTGATAAAGCGTGTGAAGAAGCGCGTGACCTGTACGGTCGGCAGCTGCACATGCACGTGGAACTGGTTTTTCACCATAGTTCGCAGCATGGCCACCAAATGGACGTTGGTAAATTGTACCGTCAGCGTTACGGTCAAATGGCATACCAAGGTGTTCAAGCTCGTATACAACTTGAGGCGCTTCACGAGTCATGAACTCGATTGCGTCTTGGTCGCCTAACCAGTCAGAACCCTTAACAGTGTCGTAGAAGTGATAGTGCCAGTTATCTTCTTGCATGTTACCAAGAGATGCACCGATACCACCCTGCGCCGCTACAGTGTGTGAACGAGTTGGGAATACTTTAGTCAATACAGCAACTTTCAAACCAGCTTGAGCAAGTTGGTAAGAAGCACGCATACCTGAACCACCACCACCAACGATGACTGCATCGAAAGTTTCGTGTGGAATATTTGTGTAATCTTCTTTAGGGGTTATAGCGCCCATGATTGTTTCCTATCAATTCGCCCAAAAAATCTGGATCGCCCAGATTGCGTATGCAAATACAGCAATAATAACTGCAGAAGTCAGCACTAAACGCAGACCATTTGCTGAAGGACCCATTTGACGAGTAGTCACATAGTCTGTGAATACTTGCCACATACCGATCCACGCATGCGCAACAAGAGATAAGACAGCCAATAAAGACATAATCTTCATTGGTAATGTCATCATAAAGCCGTACCACTGTTCAAATGTAAAACCACTGTTGCAAAGGATCCAACCAAAGACAACAACAGTATATACAGCCAGTACCACAGCACTTAAGCGTTGGACAAACCAATCACGAGAACCTGAACCCGAAAAACCTGAAGCACTTTTCATTAGAGTACGATCCATACAAATGCCGCAATAATACCGATTGCAGACAAGATTAATGCGATAGTAGCTGCTGTACGACCACTTTGTAGCTCTTCCGCTACGCCAACGTCAGCAAGCAAATGCTTAACACCAGCAATAAAGTGATAGATTAAACCGGCTACAAATACCCATACGATGAAGCGAACAATGAAACCATTAAAGATTTCTTGAACCGCTGCAAAGCCTTCTGGTGAAGACAATGATTTGTCTAATAACCAAAGCAGTACCGGTACAAGTAAAAATACGATAACACCTGAAAGACGGTGTAAAATTGATGCAATAGCCACAGGGGATTTTAAGTTTACTGATAAAACTTGACCCATGGACAAATTGACAGGTCTGTTGCTTTTCACAGCGGGCATCCTGTAAGTAAAAACTCCATCCGGAGTTTGTTGGAATTAATTCGAAGGAAAGCTGGCATTGTTCGGACTTATTTATATATTAAAGCTAGATAAATAAGACCTAAACTTTTAACGACACTGAATTATAAAACGTGAACTATCAAAATACAAACAATGCCATTTAGGAAATAATCAAAAAAATCCTTAAATAAGAATCATTAACAATTAATTTAAACATAAAAACAATGTAAAAAGATCAGATTTAAACACTATGTTATTGGTTTTCAAATATTAAATGTTATTTTCATAAATAGTTTTTGGCGTTGTAATAGTTGTTTTTTACTTTAGACTAAAGCACAAAAAAAGTTTATGTCTGTCCCCTCTTTATTTTAATCAAAAACATAAGTTTATCCAACACCATTATTTAGCAACTAAATACTTATTATTTATTTTCAAAAACATTTGTGAAATATCACGTGACTTAATAACAACTTAGTCTGTGAATAACTCTATGTTTTGCACAATTTTAACGCTAAAAACTGCCATTTAACTGGCAAAAAAATTAAAAATCGAATACTAAACACCCAATTTTATACTTTTAATAAGTCATTTTTTGAGCAAACAAACTTTTTTACAACTTCTATTTAGCGCTTTTAATTATGAGTAATAAAACGACACTTTCATGAATCACAAACCTGTAAGTTACGAGAATTATAATAATTTAAGTCATAATATGACTTGATTAATAAGAAACATTCAGAGTTTTTAGCAATTAAAATTTGTTTACAAATAAAGCAGCAACATCATTTAAGTCTGCAACTCTGCTCTAATTTGACTTATCATACTGCGTCGATGCTGTAATTGACTCATTTCAAGTTGGATAAAGAGATGACCAAACCTGTGTGAAGGTGGCACTTTTATCCATAAGTATAATTGACAAAATTTCAGTACTCACTAATCTTATAGCAAATTTTGATCCGTCTGATTCTCGCATTAAAATATTAGCATTAAGAGTCAGATAAACACTCACCGGGACAGGAGATCTATTGAATGTCTGAAGCAACTGGCAAGAAAGCTATTTTACAGCTTGATGGCAAAGAAATTGAATTACCAATTTACAGCGGCACATTGGGCCCAGATGTAATCGACGTTAAAGATGTATTGGCCGCAGGTCACTTTACTTTTGATCCTGGTTTTGTATCTACAGCTGCATGTGAATCTAAAATCACATTCATCGATGGCGGTAAAGGCGTTCTTTTACACCGTGGTTACCCAATCGCTCAGCTTGCAACTAAAGCAGACTACTTAGAAACTTGTTACCTTCTTTTGAATGGTGAGCTTCCAACAGCTGAACAAAAAGAAGTATTTGATGCTAAAGTTCGTAACCACACTATGGTTCACGACCAAGTTAGCCGTTTCTTCAATGGCTTCCGCCGTGATGCGCACCCTATGGCGATCATGTGTGGTGTTGTTGGCGCGCTTTCTGCGTTCTATCACAACGGCTTCGATGTTGAAAACATTGACCACCGTGAAATCACTGCAATCCGCTTAATCGCTAAAGTACCTACTTTGGCTGCTTGGACTTACAAATACACAGTAGGTCAACCATTCGTTTACCCACGTAACGATTTAAGCTATGCAGAAAACTTCTTGTACATGATGTTTGCTACTCCAGCAGATCGTGATTACAAAGTTGACCCTATTCTTGCGAAAGCAATGGACCGTATCTTCACGCTTCATGCAGACCACGAACAAAATGCTTCTACGTCTACAGTACGTCTTGCTGGTTCTACTGGTGCTAACCCGTACGCATGTATCGCTGCTGGTATCGCTGCACTTTGGGGCCCTGCTCACGGCGGTGCAAACGAAGCTGTTCTTAAGATGCTTGATGAAATCGGCACTGTAGAGAACGTTGCTCCGTTCATGGAAAAAGTGAAAACTAAAGAAGTTAAACTTATGGGCTTCGGTCACCGAGTTTACAAAAACTTCGATCCACGTGCGAAAGTAATGAAAGAAACTTGTGACGAAGTGTTAACTGCACTTGGTATCAACGATCCACAACTTGCTTTGGCTATGGAACTTGAACGTATTGCGCTTTCTGACGAATACTTCATCAAACGTAACCTTTACCCTAACGTAGACTTCTACTCTGGTATCATCCTTAAAGCGATTGGTATCCCAACAGAAATGTTTACTGTAATCTTCGCTCTTGCACGTACTGTTGGTTGGATCAGCCACTGGTTAGAAATGCACAGCGCACCTTACAAAATTGGTCGTCCACGTCAGCTTTACACTGGTGAAGTTGAACGCGACATCCAAGGTCGTTAATTCGCAAGAATTCTTCGATATAAAAAAACCGCCCTTTGTGGCGGTTTTTTTATATCTTAGATTCTCAAATGAAGTGCAACAGAGATTAATGTATTGGAAGAAAGCAAGATGAGTTAGCATTATGCTTCCGACCGACCAAAGTCAAAGTTGCATCATGAACTATACTCATCTTACTCAAGAAG
>NZ_QUWR01000034.1:0-14930 GCF_003419885.1 Acinetobacter sp. SWAC5 | reverse complement strand
ATCTGGAGCTATCCAATTTAATCCGCAAAGTTTAATCAGACTTTGCACAAAGCCAGTGACCATACGTAAAGACAGACGGAATAAGGATTTAATCATTAAGCAGCATTGGATGGCTGCGTCGGAGTAGATTTGATTTCGCCCTTGTTTGCCTTTTGATGGAGCATATCATTGCGTAGCAGGATCAAACCAAATGGCAATATTTCCTCGACTCATGAGTGCTCGGTTATATGCGGGCCAATTGGTTGTGCGGTAGATTTTGTGTGTAGGCTTCTTCATTTGAAAATTATATCGCTGAAAAACCCTTTACAGATAGGTTTGTGCAACAAAGCCATTCAGAATTGAAATAGAAAAATTTAAAAATAAATAACTTGGAAATAGATTTTATGATAAAATTCAATCAGCTATATTAATTTCTACACTTATGTCTGCACTACAAAAAATTAATGAAGATATGATAGTGAATCTTCCTAAGGGTGATTTACACGTTCATTTAAATGGAGCTATTCCAACAAATTTAGTTAAGGAATTATTAGCAAAAAATACAAATGGAATTCCCTCAAATTTTGATATTAATAAAGATTTAAATATTCTCGAACCACAAAAAAATCTGCAAGATTATTTAAAACCATGGAAAGTCTTAAATTTAATACCTAGATCGCAGAGTGATTTAAATAAAATAGTATTACAAACATTTTTTAGTTTAAAACGGCTTTGTTGTATAAAAATTCTTCAAGATACTGATTTTTAAGGATTTGTTTAAATTTTAATCCAAAAATAAATTAAACAAAATCATAGTCTTAGATATTTATGCAACAAAGCCCCATTAGAGCTAAACTCCATTTACTAATGTCATATTTAAATCTAATGGTATGAAAGTACTATCAAATATACTGTTTAAATTACAGCGATTTCATTCTTGCTTCCATTATTTCGAATTTGAAGTCTTGGAACCATTGAATTATTTAAGTAATCAT
This sequence comes from Acinetobacter sp. SWAC5, assembly GCF_003419885.1. Classification (NCBI taxonomy): domain Bacteria; kingdom Pseudomonadati; phylum Pseudomonadota; class Gammaproteobacteria; order Moraxellales; family Moraxellaceae; genus Acinetobacter; species Acinetobacter sp. SWAC5. Next base: position 13,956 of record NZ_QUWR01000034.1, on the reverse strand, counting down.
AAATAACCATTTCAGGATGATGCAGATCAAATGCTTGTCCAAACCATATACAAGCAGCATTGGATGCACATGGTAAGACATGAATTTTGGTAATTCCTTTATCTGTTAGACTATGAAATAACGCATGAATATCTTGCATGAAACTTAGTCCTCGTTCAGGATTTCTTATTGCTCCATTCCCCATATATTCTGGTTTAGCAGTAATATTAATTACCGGATGTCCTAATTCAACAGCCTTATTTTTAGAGGTTTCTGGATCAGCAGTGAGATTCAATCTAATAGTAATTTCAGTACAATCTTCTATTTCACTGAAATTATTAATTTCATACGCTTTGGTTGTACATATAAGATCAGGCCACATCCAACAACTTCCATCCCTATACATAAGCATAGGTATAAATTTCCCTTTATTTCCTAATTTACTTCCTAATGCTATTAGGCATGGCATAGGGCCGAAGCCAAAAATAGCTACTCTCTTATCATCAAATTTAGTTTCCCTAAGTAATTGTTCTGTTTGAACTTCAAATTCTTCTAAAAAATACTTTTTATAGAACTCATCAGCTGAAGCTCTTAAATGAGCTGGTAATGGTTCATGAATTAGTGTCTTATCTTTATGCAAAATAGATTTTAATGGGAGAAGGCAGCTTGCAATATCACGTCGTGAAGGAGACTGAGGAATATTGCGATTCACGGGCCAGAAAAATAAATACACTGGCATAGGAGTAAAGCTTAAAGAATCTAATAAATCTTCGCATTGTGCTGTGAAATTACTTCTCATTTGCGAGAGTCTTGAAGCTGTATATTCTGCGCCAGCAACTTTATCAATTAACCTATGATGTTTTTCACATAATAATAAAATATTCGTTGGATCATCTGATAGTTGATATGAGAAGAAGGGGATACCGCGAGTAGAATTTTCTGATGCTGCAACATTATGAGCTAAAACGCCATATGTACCTTCAAATCCAGTTATTTCATCTATGTTTAATTTTGCACCACATCCTTTAAACATACATCGGCCATGACTTGAGAGATAAATCTGGTTTTTATCTTTTTCAGATAAATCGTTACCCCTACCTGTAAGATGCTCAAAATCAAAAATTCTTTTTATGAAATATTCTAATTGGTTTACAGGGTTTGGTTTTTGTTTAGGAATCTTTCTAGGAACAAAATCTACATCTTTAACTTCGCTCTCTTGAGAGGAGGTTAAATTCCATGTTTCTTTTAACTTTTCAAAATCATGTAGAGTGTGGGCATCAATTATGTGACCTTGAAGAAAGCGTGCATAAATGGAAATTTTTTTGGCAAGCAATCTTCGGACAAAAGTTAAAGTATCATCATAATTGAGAATTATACGGAAAAAACTTTCAGGGCTTTTATTTTTCAATAAGACAAAAATTATATTTTTACGTTCTTCATCAACTAATACACCTAATGAATCTATACAAATATGCTTTAAAATTTCTTCTATATATTTATTTGCATTTGATAAATCATCTATTGCTGATAAAGAAGTCTGTAAACTTAGGGATGGGTCTAGTTGCATTTTCAATTTAACTCAATATAACCTAACAGTTTGATTTTAAAATTTTTTCTACCAATCCAGATTCCAGTTTTTACTCTTCCGATTATTAAATATAAAACTGGGTCATTAAGATTGGTAATGCCATTTAGAACAGTATCTATATCCCTTAAATCGGTTGGAGAGGGTGTTGGTACATCTTCAGGATGTGTATGCCATAGGCCTTGAAAATTATAGAATTTTTTAGATTCGTTCCAAGCTTGTATTAAAGCATATTGGTGGGACTTTGACCTAAAGAAAGACATACGTGTTTGACAGTCTCCTTCCATAGGAGAGGTAAAGCTTTCAATGATTTTAGCTTTAGTTTCTATGTCTGTTCTTCCAATTAGAATGCCACCCGATTCTGGAGAATCTGATTCTAATTGTATAAATTGCTTTAAACTCTTTAAAACATTTGCTTGAATAATAAAGACTTGGCCTGTAGGTGTGTCACATTTAATCCTCCCTTGAGTTATGTATTGCAACATGGGCATACTTCTTTATAAATTTCTTTTAAATTCAATATATTAATTCCATTTGAATTATTTACTGAATTATAAAAAGGGGTAGTAATTATTCCATTTTTATTTGCATTCTGATTGTCGCCAGAAATAGAAACAAATCCTAATTGTTGATTCAGGACATATTCAGAAATATAGCTTGCTAGCTTCATGCAATTTAAAGAAGAGAAGGGGGTAAATGCACCAGCACACCCTGTAATATTTTTAGCAATTAGCTGTCCAGATTGTACATATTTATACATAGGGGTAAGACTTTTATTTGATTTTTCATCAAAATATAAGCAGTTTAAACATCCTACATGTTTATTATTGAAAGAAATAAAATGTCCACCTAAATCATAAGGTTCTAACCAGCCTATTATTACTTGAATGTTTGCACTTATTTCATAAATAGTTTTTACGAGAGAAATCTCAGTAGGAGTATGGCCAATTGCTATGATGATAGTATCAATATCTTCAGTAATTTTTGATTTTATCCAGCTTTCACCATGGCTTACGAATGGAAAAATAGTTAATCCGGGCCTTTCTATTAAAAACTTATTAGCTAAAGAAGTAGATTTATAGGTATTAACATACTGCAAACCTAAAGAATGACGATAAATATTATCTGTTTTTAAAAGCTCTGGATCTATGAAAGAAAATTTATTTACGCCTGTTTGAGCTAATATCTCTGCAATCTTTGAGCCTAAAGCCCCACATCCGATAATCGCTATATGTCTTGTTTTTTTCTCTTGCCCCGTTCTATTTAATAAATAATCTATCCACGCTCTTTGTGTTAAAGAGACTTTAAAGCCTTTGAAGGATACTTTTTCTTTGAAAGAATACCAAATGGCATAATAAAAAATCACATAAGCAAATCCATGTTCATTTGGAATTCCCACTAGGGCATAATGATTGCCTTGTTTTAACAAAGATCGTTTGTTCTCATTAGAGAGGGTATTAACAATTTTTAGAAAATAGTCCTCATTAAAATAATCTCCTATATCTGGTATGGGGAAAACAGAAGCATCTTCTAATAATATCTTATGAATTTTTACTTTTGTGAGCTGGTTGTGGTTTATGTAAGAACTATCGCCATCATCAATATGCTCTAATATTTGATGATTCCCTTTTGATGATTTTCTTAACCAACCATATAAATTAAATGTAGAAGTAGGGTCGCAATGTAATATTACATCCTCATTTATATTTTGAGTGCTGCCTAAATATCCTTCTAGTTCGTTATACAAGCTTACTCGGTTGTTTAATTGAAAATTAATAAAAGATTGCTTGAGTATATCTATAGCCCTTTCAAAGAATTCAGTAATAAGTTCTTTATGTCTATAGCCTTCAAAGTTTTCACCTTGATGATCCGTAGTACAAATTTCCCCACTTTGACTCACATGATCTAAGGCAGACATTGGTCGTGTCAATATTCTAAAAATGGGAGGTATCGTCCAATTAGCTCTATTTTGAAAAATTAGACCAAGGCAAACCTGTTGTGTATTAATGAGAAAATCAAATTTTAGATTAACCCAATCCTTAGTAATAGAAGTGACATGGATATTTTGAGCTCCATGTTCACTTAATAGCTTTTCAATATTGTCTAACTTTGGGTTATCAAAAAACATTGAGTTTTCCTAAGCAGATTTTCCTTCTTGAGTGTAATAAGTTTGTACTACTGGTTCGGACACTTCTTGTATTTCAGGGATAGGGAATTGTCTTCCAAAAGTTTTATTTAAAATTTTGCAAGCTTCTACTGTATCAGTTTCCTCATTTACAGCTTCTAAAGATGATTTTAAATCTTCAAGTTTTGATTTTAAGTGCTCCATTTGTTTTCGGGTCAATTTTTCGAGTAAGTCTACACCTTGATGTGCAGGTAAATTAATTACGAGTCTGAAGTAATACTCGTTATTTTCTGGATCAATGCTAAAGGTAGTGAATTGATCTAATACATTATTTACTATAGAAAGTAATACCTTATTATCATTCTCATAATCTTCAGCTGTTATATGCTCATATACAGCTGTAGTGATAGCAATACTCTTAAAAAAATCTAGACCTTTCTCATTTCGCCATTGTTTCAAGTAGCGAGTACATCGTCTAAACTGATGACGTAAATCTGAATCATCTTCAAATTTTCCCAAAATTGTATCGGTAAGTTCAGTAGGATTTGAAATATCCCAAGTCTTAAGGTCTTCAGAGGAGAATTCCTTACCTCGAGCTAGATACATATTGCCTTTGTCGTCTTCAGCGTAGATGGGCAGATCTACATGATAATCGGGACTACCATTTTTGAGATAAGTGACAGTTACGCAAGGTCGTTTGATCGTTACAGTTCTATTTGAATGAGTTAAAGCATCTCTAACAATTTTTTTAATTTCTACTGAGCCATATTCCTCTTTGTCACAATCTAATAAAACTCCTACATCAATATCATAATCTCCATTCTTAGGCTTAATCCCTGTGCCCAAGGCATAACTACCTTGATTAAAGTATTCAACAAATTGAGGACCATTTGGATCCTTTTTGAGTTCATCTTTTAAGGTGCTAATCAAAAGGTCACGTTTTTCACGTAATGTACTTTCTTCGTCATAACGACCTAATCGAATATTTGTGTGGAACTTAGCATAGTGTTTTTGTGGATTCGCCATATTGTTGTATTCCTGTAGTGCTTTTGTTGTTATGGGGATCTCCTATATTAAATACAAGTTAAGACATTAAAAAAAATAGAATTTTTAAAGGGAAAATTTAATCAAAAAATATTTAAACAAACGATGAGATGTATCAATCTCCAATTTTTAGCATTCCTTCCCAACTAAAATAGTTTTGAGTCAAATTCTTTCTGGACATCGCCCATACACGACCATGCATCTTGCAAGGTCCAATTACGGCATCGCCACCACAGAGTAAAAAGAATGTTCAAAATAAACAGTCTAAAAATTCTGAATAGCCTTTTAGAACAGAGAGTTAAGGCACACAATTTAAAATAGTCAGTGAGCCTATCAAAATCCTCATGTATGAAACCTAAGAAGTTCCACATTTTTCTGGGTATACAAGCCTAAATTTTATGGAAAGAATTCATATGCTGCTCCTTTAGCTAAAAGAGTATTCAGCTTACGATTCGTGGTTATTTTCAACAGTGCCTTCTGGTAAGGGTCGGCACCTGCACATCAAAAAAATCTCCCCCCAGAGTACGGCTGTTTCTATCGGGGGTAGAATATTCATTCTGTTACTTTAGACTATAGCCTAACGGAACAAAATAAAGTCTTAAAAAGCAACTCAAAAACCGTATTTATAGACTTAATATTTAATTTCGGTACAATATGTATTTAATTATCTAAACTCTAACGGTACAGAATGCCTAATCAGGTCGGATATATTCGAGTCAGTTCAACTGAACAAAATACTGAACGTCAATTAGATGGAATCAGCCTGGATAAGACCTTTACTGAAAAGGCAAGCGGTGGTAGCCGTGAACGTCCTCAGTTAAATGCAATGCTCGACTATCTGCGTGAAGGTGATACGGTGCATGTTCATAGTATTGATCGTCTGGCACGTAATACAAATGATCTGAACGAAATTGTGAATAGTCTGAATGATCGTGGTATAACCATTATTTTTCATAAAGAGAATTTGACCTTCAGTCATGATGTAGCACAATCGGCAATAAATAAACTCATGTTTCAGATGCTTGCTGCATTTGCAGAGTTTGAACGCTCCATGATCCGTGAGCGTCAAAAGGAAGGAATTGCAAAAGCCAAAGCGAAGGGCTTATATAAGGGAAGAAAGCGGAAGGTTGACTATGTTGAAATACGAAAAGCAATGGCTGAAGAAAATTCAACATTTAGAGGTGTTGCAGAAAAGTTTAAAGTAGGGATAGCAACAGTACAAAGAGCTTTAAAAGAAGAAACTAATAATCAATAAGGTTGATTAATGAAGACGCTTAGATATTCAAATTTAGAAAAGATCATGACCATTTATACTGAAATTTCTACTTATATTACATTTCATAATGCGACTGGTTTAACAGATATAAATAAATCAATGGAAGATTTTTGAACCGTACCGGGTTTGTCGGAGACCAAGCTTTCTGAGAGAATGTCCCGATGAAAAAAGTAAAATATACCCCTGAAATCAGAGAAAGAGCGGTTCAATTATTGATTGAATCCGAGAAAGATTATCCATCGAATTGGGCTGCGATCACCGCTATTGCTCCCTGAGCAGTATACTGCGCAAGGGTTGTACTCCTGAAACACTACGTGTTTGGTATCAAAAATATTTAGATAAACAAAATCCAGTTAAAGTACAGCAGCTTTCAGACCAAGAACGTATCAAACAACTCGAACGCGAAAATAAAGAACTGCAACGCGCCAATGAAATTCTACGTAAAGCAGCCGCTTTTTTCGCCCAGGCGGAGCTCGACCGCCCACACAAATAATGGTGGATTTTATCCATAATAATAAAGAGCTGTACGGAGTCGAGGCGATTTGTAGAATTTTACCGATCGCACCTTCAACCTATTACCGGACTCTAGATCTCTGTGAAAATCCAGAACATCGAGCAAAGCGAGATTTACATGACTTGCATCATGCTGAGGAGATTAAACGAATTTGGAAGGAAAGTTCAGGTCGGTATGGTGTACGTAAAGTCTGGCAAAAACTGAAACGTGAAGGCTATATTATTGCGCGCTGTACTGTTGCTCGATTAATGCAAAAGCTAGGTATAAAAGGTGTTTGGCGTGGTAAGAACAAACAAACCACCCGTAGCCGAGATGATCAAAAACGAGCGGATGACTTGGTAAAACGTAATTTTACTGCTGATCATCCTGACCAACTGTGGGTGAGTGACTTTACGTATATTCAAACAAATTCAGGCTGGGTTTATACTGCATTTATTATTGATGTGTTCTCACGAGCAATTGTTGGATGGAAAGTATCGACACGGATGAATACAGATATGGTGCTCGATGCATTGGAGCAAGCATTTAGGGCGGCAGAGGGGGCTGGAACGCTGAGTGCGCCCATGCCGCATTGCGAAGCAAAAGATAATCGGATAAAATGTAGCAATTCATATTCGTAAGCGTGGAGTAATCAGATGGGAAATTCCAAGTCAGCAGACAAGTAAGCCGCAACAACCAGTATTGTTGTTGCGGCGCTCTGTAAGGCTAGTCTCATCTGATTGCTGACGAGCAGACGTCGCCCGGTATTCCTTAATCGAGGGTTGATTCGTCATGACCACCACACGCCCCGCGTGGGCCTATACGCTGCCGGCAGCACTGCTGCTGATGGCTCCTTTCGACATCCTCGCTTCACTGGCGATGGATATTTATCTCCCTGTCGTTCCAGCGATGCCCGGCATCCTGAACACGACGCCCGCTATGATCCAACTCACGTTGAGCCTCTATATGGTGATGCTCGGCGTGGGCCAGGTGATTTTTGGTCCGCTCTCAGACAGAATCGGGCGACGGCCAATTCTACTTGCGGGCGCAACGGCTTTCGTCATTGCGTCTCTGGGAGCAGCTTGGTCTTCAACTGCACCGGCCTTTGTCGCTTTCCGTCTACTTCAAGCAGTGGGCGCGTCGGCCATGCTGGTGGCGACGTTCGCGACGGTTCGCGACGTTTATGCCAACCGTCCTGAGGGTGTCGTCATCTACGGCCTTTTCAGTTCGATGCTGGCGTTCGTGCCTGCGCTCGGCCCTATCGCCGGAGCATTGATCGGCGAGTTCTTGGGATGGCAGGCGATATTCATTACTTTGGCTATACTGGCGATGCTCGCACTCCTAAATGCGGGTTTCAGGTGGCACGAAACCCGCCCTCTGGATCAAGTCAAGACGCGCCGATCTGTCTTGCCGATCTTCGCGAGTCCGGCTTTTTGGGTTTACACTGTCGGCTTTAGCGCCGGTATGGGCACCTTCTTCGTCTTCTTCTCGACGGCTCCCCGTGTGCTCATAGGCCAAGCGGAATATTCCGAGATCGGATTCAGCTTTGCCTTCGCCACTGTCGCGCTTGTAATGATCGTGACAACCCGTTTCGCGAAGTCCTTTGTCGCCAGATGGGGCATCGCAGGATGCGTGGCGCGTGGGATGGCGTTGCTTGTTTGCGGAGCGGTCCTGTTGGGGATCGGCGAACTTTACGGCTCGCCGTCATTCCTCACCTTCATCCTACCGATGTGGGTTGTCGCGGTCGGTATTGTCTTCACGGTGTCCGTTACCGCGAACGGCGCTTTGGCAGAGTTCGACGACATCGCGGGATCAGCGGTCGCGTTCTACTTCTGCGTTCAAAGCCTGATAGTCAGCATTGTCGGGACATTGGCGGTGGCACTTTTAAACGGTGACACAGCGTGGCCCGTGATCTGTTACGCCACGGCGATGGCGGTACTGGTTTCGTTGGGGCTGGTGCTCCTTCGGCTCCGTGGGGCTGCCACCGAGAAGTCGCCAGTCGTCTAACCGACGACTGGTAGCAGGCCCGCTCCGATGCGGCGCACTAACCATCGAAACCTCGTGAATGTCGGTATCCTGTCTGGCAGGATACCGCTCATTTCCCTTGTTCAGTTCATCGCCGTCGCCGAGCATCTGAATTTTCGGCATGCGGCCAAGGCACTTGGTATCAGCCAGTCGAGCGTCAGCGCGCGTGTGAAAGCGCTGGAGGATAACCTTGGTGTCCTGCTATTTGAGCGCCATGCGCGGGGCGTTCGGCTAACAGACGCAGGCAGGCACTTCATGGGGCACTGTTGCAAATAGAGATTTGAGTCGATGATGTTCCCTTTAAAAAGTACTTAGAGACCGAAAACCCTGTTGATTAGACACACTTCACCCTGAGGCTGACCATAATAAAATGACGATGCTTGTCCTTTACGTAGTGCACGCATGACTTCAATACCTTTAATTGTGGCATAAGCCGTCTTCATAGATTTGAATCCTAATGTGGCCCTGATGATCCGCTTTAGCTTGCTATGATCACATTCAATCACGTTATTTTTATACTTAATCTGCCTGTGCTCAAGGTCTGGTGGACATTTACCTTCCCGTTTTAACCGTGATAAAGCACGTCCATATGTGGGTGCTTTATCCGTGTTGATCACTTGTGGAATTTGCCACTTCTTCACATTATTTAAAATTTTTCCAAGAAAACAATAAGCTGAATGGGTATTTCGTCTAGCAGAAAGATAGAAATCAAGAGTATGGCCACGTTGGTCAACTGCACGGTATAGATATGCCCATTTGCCATTCACTTTTACGTAAGTTTCATCCAGATGCCATAAATGTCGATCTGTAGGATTACGCCAATACCAACGTAAACGTTTTTCCATTTCTGGAGCATAACGCTGAACCCAGCGATAAATTGTGGTGTGATCAACATTCACTCCACGTTCGGCCAGCATTTCCTGAAGTTCACGATAGCTGATGCCATATTTACAATACCAACGAACAGCCCAAAGAATGATTTCACCTTGAAAGTGCCGACCGTGGAAGGGATTCATCTGCTGTATCTCGAAATAAATAAGATATTTAGCTTATCATGTCAGCCTATTTGCAACAGTGCCGTTGATCTTCCGTCCTTCATGCATGAGGGCCACAGTGCCATCCGGGTACTCCAGAAATGAAATGTATTGCCCAACAAGCTTATGATTCAGCTCTGTCGGTTCAAGCAGATAAATACACTTGTCATAGGTGATGGTTAGGTTCTTCGTGACCTTACGCGGTTCCTGCCAAGTGAATATATCCTCCAGCTCAGCATCAGATTCCGTTAAAGATCGATGTAAATTCTTCGAGTTTCTCGCACACTTGGCAAACTTCTGATTGAAGTGCTCAATGAAGCAGGGTAGCCATGCATTGGCTTCGGCAATTGAACTGATGCCTTCCAGACGCATCTCCTTGATCAAACGGTCTTGAAGGGTTCTATTCGCGCGTTCTACGCGACCTTTAGCCTGTGGTGAGTTGGCAAAGATAATATCAATATTTAACTCGTTCAGAATCCGCCCAAATTGCGTGATCTGGCTGTCTTTCCTGGATTTCTGATTAACTCTGAATACCGAATGTTTGTCGCTATAAAAGGCCAGAGGTTTGCCGTATTGTTCAATGTAGGCTCGGGTTGAAAGCATATAGTCGAAGGTGGTTTCCGCCTCACAGAAGCGTAGATGCAACAGCTTTCCAGTGGCATCATCGATATACACCAATAAACAGCACTTAGCAGCGCGTCCTTCGAACCAGTCATGATATGAGCCATCAATCTGGATCAGCTCACCGAAGCAATCCCGGTTATAACGTGGCTGATATGGACGTTTAAGGCGCTTGGATCGCGGAATCCAGAGGTCATTGGCCATCATCCAGCGCCGAACCGTTTCTACCGGGATATTCAGGTCAAATATGCTGCTGAGCTTCTCATGCGCCAAGGTAGGTCCAAAGCCCAGCAGATGTTCAGAAATAATGGAAAGACATTTTGATTTTAATAACTCATCATGGCGATGATGGCCAGGTTGACCACGACTGGCATGTGCCAGACCTGAAACACCGTCTTGATTGAGTTTCTGCAATAACCGGGTAATTTGACGAGTGGAAAGATTCAGGATTTCAGCAGCACGGACCTGGGTAATACGATGATCTCGAACGTCTTGCAGAACTGCAAGACGTTGAATTTCCTTGTCAGACATAGTGATCAACATCTCTAATTTATATCCAGTCCATGATGGTAAAAACCATCATAAACTAGACATTTTTATTGGTGAGAATATAGACACTTTAAATGGTTTCTAACAAGGTTACTTCACATAAGAAATTTTATGTTAAATGATTGTTAGAAATGCCCCTTGATCGAGGCATTTTCTATAAAGAATACTAAAAACTAATTAAAGCCAACCAAGTTTCAAAACAAGGCAGTTCTCAGCAATCATATTTTTAAATTATATAACTCCCAACTGAGCTTTTGCTCCAACGATAAGGCTTTCATTTTGAGTTTCTAAGGCAAATAAACCATACATCAAAGGAGAGGCCGCTGCTCTTTCTAAAGTCTGTTCATATAGTTTATTCCAAACTTTACCCCCTAGTTTTTCATACTCGATGATTAGAGTTTTGAGGCTTTCTTCTCCAAACAAAGTTACATGCCCAGCAAAATCAATCGCTGGGTCATCTATATGGGCTGTTGACCAATCAATAACGCCTGAAACAGCTCCATCCTTTGAAGCTAGTACATGCCCAGCATATAAATCGCCATGTATAAATTGGGTGAAATCTGCCCATAGAACATCATTATCCAACCATTTTCTGTAGCGGGTTTCCAATTGCTCACTTATACCAATTTCAGATTTTACTAACTGCAAATTGTTTGCTATTTCAGGTCTTAAATCTGAAGGTTTCATAATTTTCAAATCATTTTCCCGAACTTCTTTTTCAGGAATACTATGGATTTCAAATAAGGTTTTTGCCAAAGATGTTATGTATTTCGGGCTATCTTTGTCCATATTCCAAATTATTTCATAGGTTTCAGCATCCAAATTTAAAACAGGATTATCTTTAAGTATGGGATAAGCCACTAATTCTGTAGATGAAATTCTCCAATCAGGAACCTCTACAGAAAGATGTTTTTTTACCAATTCTAAAATGCGTTTTTCTTTCTTGATTTGTTCCCTCATGCCATCACGACGAGGAATACGCAGCAACCATTGTTGCCCCTTTGTATCAAGAGCAAAAACGACCTTAAAATCAATGCCCATTTCATTGAAATTCATTTTGTCCGTAAGCAACAAGCCGTGTGCTTCAGCAAGTGATTGAATATCTTGAATTGTCATTTTTAATTTCCTTTAAAGAGTTCAATAATTAATGTTCGGATTAGATTGGCTATCATTAACAATCTCTCTCAAAAGTCTTGATGATTTTGTGGTCTTTGATCTCGTAGATAATGTCAGCAATATTATCGACCAATTGCTTGTCATGAGATACGAAGATAATAGTTCCTGCATAGGACTTCATCATTGTTTCTAATGCGGCAATACTTTTTAGGTCAAGATAGTTTCCTGGTTCATCCATAAGCAAAATATTATATTTTCCTAAAAGCATTTTGGATAAAAGCAGTTTGATGATTTCACCTCCCGATAAGTCGGATAAGTTTTTTTGAATATCATTCGCTCCGATCCCCATTGAAGCCAATACTGCACGAATTTCCGCAACTGTGTACTCGCACTCTTCCTGCATAAAGGAGAGCACAGATTTATGCGTGTTAAATTTATATCCTGTTTGTGTAAAGTAGCCAATTTCAGCTTTTGGAGATATGGTTAATCCATCAGCACGTTCTGATATCATTTTTAACAAGGACGTTTTCCCTGTTCCATTCGATCCAGTTATAGCGACTTTAGCGCCAAGCGGTATTATAAAGTTAGCGTCATCAAAGATAGTACGGCTACCAAATTTTAAGCTCAGACCATCTGCCGTAATCGGGAACTTATTGTGCAGTTCTAGGGCTGAACTTTGACGAAAACGAATAGAACGCAAATGCTCTGGTGCTTGAATATCTTCTAATGCAGCCAAACGCTTTTCCATACTCTTAGCTGCCTGATACAGTTTTCTTTGCTTGGTGCCAGTCATTTTTGCATGCCCAAGTCGTCCAGCACTTTCGGTAGAGTTTTTGGATTTTTCTCCTTTTTTCTTATTGTCTAATCGATTAGCTTGCTGGCGTTTTTCTTGCACAGCAGATTCTAATCGCTCCCGTTCCTTCATCATCAGCTCATATTCTACGGCTTGGTGTTGTCGCTCTTCTTCTTTTTGACGCAAGTAATCCGAGTAACCACCCCAATATTCCGTAATTTTACCGTCTTTTAACTCCCATATCTTGTCTACAACCATATCAAGAAAATATCGGTCATGACTGATAACAAGTAATGCTCCATCAAATGCTTTAAGTTGACCAATAAGTAGATCTATTCCATTGAGATCAAGGTGGCTGGTTGGTTCATCCGCTAGAATGCCATGTACTTGTTGGGAAAATGCGGCAGCAATTTTTGCACGAGTTTCCTCTCCGCCACTCATTGTGTCGTTTTGTACATTGGAAACACCAAGGCGAGATAACATTGCCCGGTCTTCGACCGTTTCTATTTCGATTCCGCCCAGTTGGCTGATATGTGCAAAATCACCAAAACGCTGTAATGTCGCTTCGGCTAAAACAATTTCGCCATTAAGTACTTTGAGTAAACTACTCTTTCCTGCTCCGTTATCACCCACAAGACCAATACGGTCATAAGAGTGAATTTCCAATTCATCAATATCCAAAACATCACGCCCAGCATAATCCAAGCGTATGTTTCTCGCTTTAATAATTAAACTCATTTTTATTTACTCCTGTTTAGCTCTTGAAATTTTTTATGCAGCAAACAGGATTTAGGTGAAAACAAAAGCTAGCATCACAGTGTCCTCCCAAAAAAAAAGCTATTCATCCACAGGGTGGACAAATAGCTAGTCAATTAAGTTATAACTGGAAACTATGCACTAAAAGCATACTTATAAATTAAGCATACTTTTACTTTATATATCCGCATATATTCTTAAAGACACAACAAAAGCCCACCATTATAAAATAGTGTCACTATGCAAATAGTTGTGTCTTAACGAATGCGGATAGAATGCATAAACTTACCTAAAAAATAAAATTCAGTTTTATGATAACTTTACTGTTAAAAGAAGTCTAGACAACCTTGTTTTATGCTTGGATATAAGGCTTATTTTAAAATAATAGTAGTGAAGATTTTCTAAAATTAACATAATACACCTTATACGAAATAAAAATGGGAGCCTTAAGCTCCCATTTTTTAAGTAATTTTTTCAAATAAGGCTTGGGTGAGCATCTAAAATTCGAATCAATGTAGCTGCTGGTCCAGTTGGATAGCGTCGTCCCTGTTCCCAATTTT
>NZ_QUWR01000033.1:0-15054 GCF_003419885.1 Acinetobacter sp. SWAC5 | reverse complement strand
AGAGGAATAGCAACACGATATGATAAGTTAAAGTGTAGCTATGAGGGTGCAGTTGCATTAGCTTGTATATTTATTTGGCTACCTTTATCGGGTAAATTCTATACTTGAAATGTCAACAGACCCTAATATACTTTTGAATATAAAATATGATTTTTATTTTACGCCATAATAGCTATTACGATATGTCGAAGGAGACAAACCTCCCCAACTTATGAATGCTCTAGTAAAAGCACTTTGTTCAGCATAGCCGAGCATCAATGATATTTCTGAAAGTGATAGAGTTTTATCTTGAAGATAAGTTTTAGCTAAGACAAAACGTGTATCTGCTAGTAAGGCACGATAACGAAAGCCTTGTTCGTCTAAACGTCTGTAAAAGGTTCGTAGTGATAAGCCTAATTTTTTTGCAATATCTTCTGCTTTATCTTGCTCATCCTGTAAACCCTCTTTAATTGCTTGTTTCACTAAGGAAAGGAAATCATTTCTTTCAGAAAAGTCATGAAGAAGTGCTGTTGCTTGTCTATCATATAAACTACGAAGATAGGGGTCACTTGTACTTATTTTCATTGAATATAATGATCTAGGTAAAGTAATTCCTACAGTATCTGTTTCAAATTTAACAGGACAACCTGAAAGGATTTCATAGATTTTGGGATCTCCATCAGGTTTATAGGGGAGTTCTACGTATTCAGGAGGTATATCACGCCCAATGAGTGCTTGATAGAAATTAATAAAAACCATGACTCCAAATTCACCCCAAATACCACGTGCTGTTGGATCATTCTGCCACCATCGTATCGTAATTTGTGTGTTCGTTGTTTCAAATGATGTGTTGAGTGTTGAATCGACTAATAGTTGGTGATGGTGATAACGGCGTAAAGCTTGCCCTAAACTTGAACAGGAAACTCCCATATATCCAACTACCCCAAAGTGTTCTGGTTTTAATCCACGACCAATTCTAAAGCCTAAAGCAGGTTGATTATAACGAGCTTTGATTAAAGTCAGTAAATGAAGAAAATCCTCTCTCGGCATCCGCCACTGATAACGTTCTTTGAATTGTTCTATTTTTGAAATAAGTTCGATATCGTCATAGTCATTGGATTCCAAATAGACGAGTAAAGTATTTAGAAAGCTAGATGAAACAAAGTTTTTTGACATATTTATCTTTTGACCGTGTCTTTGGCACAAAATGACAAATAGCCTAAATTTTGTCAATACACGTATTTTCTACTGCATTAATATTTTAGTGGTCTAAAGGGTGATGGTAGGTATTGGAAAATGGCATATGTAATTACTGGTGCATGTAGTGGCGCTAAATACACAAACTGTGTTGATGTTTGCCCCGTAAATGCATTTCGTGAGGGCGATAATATTCTCTATATCGACCCAGATGTTTGCATCAGTTGTAATGCTTGCTTAACCGAATGTCCTACACGTGCCATTTACCCAGAGTCATCCGTTCCAGAAGACCAAATTGAATATATTCAAATCAATGCTATTGAGTCGAAACGCCACCCTATTATTACCGAACGTAAAACTGAAAGTACGCAAAAGACTCAAGACATGATTGTATCTCATAAACGGTTTGCTGTTGTGGGGGCAGGTCCTTCTGGTTTCTTTGCCAGTGAAGCGTTACTTAAACAATATCCTGGCGCATATATTGATTTAATAGAAAAGCTTCCAACACCGTTTGGTCTAGTTCGCTTTGGTGTGGCACCTGATCACCCTGATATAAAATCTGTTTCAGGAAACTTTGCTCAGCTTGTCAAAAAGAACCCTAATCTTAAATTCTACGGTAATGTAGAAGTTGGTAAAGATATTGATAGGGAAACTTTGCTTAGAAACTATGATGCAATTATTTATACAACGGGCGGGTCAGCAAGCAAAGCATTAACTATTCAAGGTGCTTCAGCCTTGGGGATTTATGGTTCGGCTGAATTTGTTGGCTGGTATAATGGTCACCCTGAACAAGCGTTCCTTGCACCAAACTTAAACTGTAGCAGTATGTCTATTATTGGTATGGGAAATGTTGCACTTGATATTGCACGTATTGTTTGTTTACCTGAAGAGGAGCTACATAAAACAGATATTGCTGATCATGCTTTACAAATGATCGTTAAAAGTCGCATTCAAACAGTGAATGTGATTGCTCGAAAGGGACCTGCTCAAGCGGCATTTACACCTAAAGAATTACGACAATTGATCAACCATTCTGGAATTGACCTTAAGGTTAATCCCCTGGATCTGGCATTGGATCAAGCAACAGAAGCCTTCTTGGATTTGCCCGAAAATAGTGAAGCGAAGGAAAATGTGGCTTTGCTGCGCAGTATTCTAAAACGAGAAGTTAAAGCAGAAAAAACCATTCAATTCATTTTTAATGCTAATCCGGAAGAGGTCATTCACACTGATCAAGGTATTCAAGGTTTAAAAGTTGGGATTAATAAAGTCACTTTAGATTCTGAACAAAATATTGCCGTGGAAGCCACAGGTGAAAGTAAAACACTGGAAACAGGTGTAATCATTAGTGCAACGGGTTATCAAGGCAAATCTATATTGGGTCTAAAATTTGATGCAATGCGCGGTACGATAGTTCATCGTGAAGGCAGAGCATTGCTGGCAAATGATAGCCTTTCGGAAAAGGAATATGTTGCAGGTTGGATTAAGCGTGGTGCGAGTGGTGTAATTGGTACAAATAAGCAATGTGCTGTGAATACTGTTAAAACACTTGTGGCTGATTTAGATGAAAAAAATACTGATTCGAAGATTGATGAACCCATTTCACTTAAAAAATATTTGAGTCAAAAAGGCGTTCATTTTTTCACATTTTCTGATTGGATTGCATTAGATATCCATGAGATGAAGTTAGGCCTTTCTGTTGGTCGTCCTCGTCGTAAGTTAATTGATATAGAGGAAATGATGCATGTTAAATCAGCAAATCAAGCACTAATCGCTAAAGCAACTTCTGAGAATGAAAATGTGGTATCTGTAAAAAACTATGATTCATCTCAACCGATTCAGACACACTATCGTACTTGTACACTTTGTGAGGCAATGTGTGGCATTGTTGTTGAGTATCAAGGTGAAAAGATTATTTCGATAGCAGGAGATCAGCATGATAAACATAGTGATGGGCATATTTGCCCTAAAGGATATGCCTTACAGGATTTACATAATGATCCAGATCGTTTAAAAACCCCGAAAAAGCGAATCGGTGATCAGTGGATTGATATTGATTGGGATGAGGCATTAGAAGAAGTCGCACAGCGAATTGTCATGATTCAAAAAAAATATGGAAATGATGCTGTAGCTGCTTATTGGGGTAATCCCGCCTCGCATAATATTGAGGTCATGATCAATATGGGCCCCTTTAAAAAAGCACTTGCTTCAAAGAATATGTTTACGGCATCAAGCCTTGACCAAATGCCACATATGTTGACCTCATATTTGATGTATGGTCATAGTATGAATTTTACGATTCCTGATATTGATCGCACAGACTATATGCTAATGCTTGGGGCAAATCCTGCGGCATCGAATGGTAGTTTGATGACGGCTGGCGATATCTTAGGGCGTTTAGAACGTATTAAGGCACGTGGTGGTAAATTAGTCTTAGTTGACCCTCGTCGAACTGAGACAGCTTTATATGCGAGTGAACATCATTTTATTAAACCTGGAAGTGATGCACTGTTTCTACTTGGACTGATTCAAGTCATTTTTTCTAAAGGCTTAGCTCATGTTCAGTCCAAGCTTCCACTAAATGGAAATATCAAAGATATAGAATCTTTGGTTAATACAATTCCATTAACCAAAATTTCAGAGCTAACGCATATTCCTGTCGCAGAAATAGAACGTATTGCTGTGGAATTTGCAACAGCAGAAAAATCTGTATGTTATGGTCGAATGGGAATCGCAGCCCAAGAGTTCGGTGCTCTGAATCATTGGCTCATCCAGCTTCTCAATATTGTTACTGGGAATTTAGACAGTGTAGGAGGGATGATGTTTACGACACCTGCGATAGATATGACTGATATTGCGGGTCGGGGCAGTTTCGCAAGTTTTTACAGTCGGGTGCGTAAATTACCAGAGTTTAATCGTGAGTTACCATCTGCGACTTTGGCTGATGAAATGCTTACATCTGGTGAGGGGCAGGTCAAAGCTTTTGTTGTTACGGCAGGCAATCCTGTGATTTCAACACCCAATGGCATCCGTTTGGAGCAAGCATTGGCTAATTTGGAGTTTATGGTCGCGATCGATTTTTATATTAATGAGACTACAAAACATGCTGATATTATTCTTCCACCATGTGGACCATTTGAGCATCCACTTTATGATCTAGTTTTTACTAATTTAGCTGTTCGAAATGTGACAAGATTCTCTGAACCACTCTTCAAGAAAAAAAGTTTTATGCGTTCTGATGCACAAATCTATACAGTTTTGACCAATCGTATTGAAGAGTTAAAAGCTGGTAAACAAAAAGTTTTCTCTAAATTAAAAATGAAGCAAAAACATAAGCTAAAGGAATTGATGACGATTGAGCGTATTGTCGATATGGGACTACGTAATGGTTATTATGGTGGTGGTTGGAAGAGCTATATTACAGGTGAAGGCTTAACTTTAGAGAAACTCAAACAATATAAACATGGACTAGATCTAGGAGCGCTTGAACCTCGTTTACCAGATAAACTTTTTACCCAAGATAAAAAAATAAATTTATTTCCACAACAATTCGTCAATGATTTGAATCGTTTACAGGATTACATTAAACGGCATGAACATGTGCAGAAATTGACTCTAATTGGTCGGCGTGATTTGCGCACAAACAATTCATGGATGCACAATAGTCAACGGTTAGTAAAAGGTAAAAATCGTTGTGATTTGTTTATACATCCACAAACAGCAAATGTTTATAGTATTGAACATGGAGAACAAGTCTATATTACGAGTGAGATTGGTGCGTTAAAAGTTACTATAGCTGTCACAGAAGATATTATGCCAAATGTAGTCAGCTTACCGCATGGATGGGGACATCATCGAAAAGGTATGCAACTCTCAATCGCTTCATCTAATCCTGGTATCAGTGTAAATGATATTACAGACCATAACTTTATTGATACCTTATCGGGAAATGCGGCACTCAACGGTATTCCTGTTGAATTGCAAAAAATATTTTAGTATTTTTTCGAAGATAGCTTTATCAGAAATGTTGATGATAATCACATTGAAGTTTTTTATGCTGTATTTCAGTACTTTGATTGGCTTTGAACTTTATGTGATTAAAATTTTGGGTGGTAATTGTGGTTCATGTTTACCTGAAATACGTGGCTTGATTAAAGCTTGTCAGGCGGAGGGTGTGTAGATGCCAAAACAAGATACTGTAGACTCGAAATACTCATATACATATCCAAAGACGGATCTAGTGATTTTAGCTGGTGGGCAAGCTAGACGAATGAATGGGGTGAATAAACTGTTGCAAACTTTTGATCAGCAAATTCAACTCATCAAGATTTATCAGCAATTGAAGTCTCAGGTGAATGATATTTGGATTAATAGTCATCGTGATTATTCAACTTATCGGCTTTTAGTGCCTCAAGTGCAATGTTATCAGGATGATGAAACAAGTTTTCAAGGGCCCTTAATGGGAATCAAAAGTGCATGGTCACATGTTGGTGCAGATTATGTTTTATTCATACCTTGTGATGTGACTGAAATACCAAAACAACTTCTTAAAAAGTTGCACCAAGCATTAGCACAGGATTCTTCAGCAAAAGTGGTGTATGCCAATATGAATGGCATTGCACTTTATCCCTTGTGTTTAATTAAACGCTGTGCTTTGGCGCAAATTGAAGAATCTATTGCACAACAACAGCGCAGTTTAAAGCAATGTTTTTCAAAAATGTCTGCTCAGATAGCAGATTTTGAGGATGAAACTTTAATGTTGCACAGCATTAATTCATTAGACGAATTACAACAGTACAAACAACTAAAATCGCTTCAAATTTGAAAAATTTATGAGAGTATAAATTTGGAACATTTATTGCTGTTTACACAGGGTCAAACGCATTAAACAGAATTTAAACCCTAGGTATAGTGTAACCATTCCCAGAGATGTTGATAAATATGATGCAGCTTCATGAAAGAAAAGCATATTGGATTGATCAATATGGTCGGCAAAAACGCAAACTTCGAATTTCAGTGACCGATCGCTGTAATTTTAAGTGTATCTATTGCATGCCAGAGCATCCGACATGGGAAAAAAAACATGACTTGCTGAGTTTTGAGCAGCTTTTCACTTTTTGCAGATTGATGGTGGAAAACGGCATTGAGTTTATTCGTATTACAGGTGGTGAGCCTTTAATGCGTCAAGGAGTCGTACATTTTGTTCGGGATTTACAAAAATTGCGTCCTTTGGGTTTAAAACGTATTTCGTTGACGACCAACGGGCATTATCTATCAGATTATGCGCAGGCACTTCAGCAAGCAGGTTTAGATGATCTAAATATTAGTTTAGATAGTTTAAATCCGACTACGTTTCAACAATTAACTCAAAAATCAATCGAGCCTGTGCTATCTGGAATTAATGCAGCCAAAGCGGTTGGTTTACCAATCAAAATCAATAGTGTGTTAATTAAAGGTGTCAACGATCATGAGATTTCAAACCTAATTAAATGGTCAATTGAGCAAAATATTACTCTGAGATTTATTGAATTTATGCCGTTGGATGGTGACCGAAACTGGAATGCAGCACATGTGGTGAGTGAAGCTGAAATATTGGCTGCATTAAAAATACACTTCAATGTCACTTGTTTAAGTTCTCAAGGCGCTGATCCTGCTCGGCAATATCTTGCTAATGGTCATTCTTTTGGAATTATTTCAACCATTACTCATTCGTTTTGTAGTCGCTGTGACCGTGTTCGTTTAACAGCAAAAGGTGAGTTCTATACATGCCTGTTTGCTACACAAGGCATTGCTTTGAAACCTTATATTCAACAGCTTGAAAGTCAAGATTCGACTGAGCTTCTAGCATTACTACAAAAATATATTTGGCAGAAAAAATCCGGTTATGCTGAGATTTTTCGCTATACCCAAACCCGAAAAATTAGCATGCATATGCTAGGAGGTTAGCGTGACCACTATCGAGATTAAAATTGAAAGTTTTGGCGCAATTGAACGCCTAATTCCATATCAATTTAGCCTGAATTGTGAACCAGAAATCCTGATTGGTGATGTATTTGCTGAACTTGCTGTGTTATTCCCGAAAAGTCAGCTATTACTCGATCAATGTGCCTGTGCGATTGGTGAAAATATTGTGCCACGCCATTATACGATAGAACATTCAACGACTTTGGTGCTGTTATCACCTGTGGCAGGAGGTTGAGATGTCATTACAGTTGAAAAACTTTGACCGTATTCAGGATACATTCTTAACTCACGATGCCTTTGATCCGATTCAGTGTTTCCCAGAATGTGGCGGGATTGGAATTTTTGTGGGTACTGTCCGCAATCATCATGAAGGCAAAGCAGTGAAAGCACTGAGATATACATCCTACGCACCTGTAGCGGAAAAAATGATTCGTGAAATTGAACAAGAGATTCAAGCCAGACACGATGTGTCTTATGTACGGGTGATTCATCGAATTGGCTATTTAGATATTGGTGATACTGCAATTATTGCCATGGTTTATGCACCGCATCGCCGTGAAGCCTTTGCTGCCTGTGAAGAAGCAGTAGAACGAGTCAAGCATGAAGTGCCTGTATGGAAAGAAGAGTTCTATATGGATGGTAGTAGTCAATATGTGGCGGGGTGCTGTATTCGGAAAGATCATTCGCCTGAAGTTGAACAACATCAGAAAAAAATTGTTCATTCACATGCGCATTGTCAGCATGAACATCATGCTTAAAGAACAGTCATTATTATTTTGAAATGTAATTAAAGGGAAAAGCGTCATGAAAAATGTCGGAATGAAAGCAGACAGTTACCGTACCGCGGTGGCTACAGGCATTTTACATGCGCCAGCACATTGTATTGAATTATTGAGAATAGGTAATACAGAAAAAGGCGATGCCCTAAAAACTGCACGTATTGCTGGTATTTTGGCGGCTAAAAAAACTGATGAACTTATTCCACTTTGTCATCCTTTGCCTATCTATCGTGCAGATGTGGAGTATGTACTAGCAGAAAATTACGTTGAAATTATTGCAACTGTAGAAACTATTGGTCCAACAGGGGTGGAAATGGAGGCATTGACTGCGGTGAGTTTGGCAGGACTAACCATCTATGACATGTTAAAACCACATTGTGAACCTGAAGATTTATTATTAGATCAGATTAAATTACAAAAGAAAAAAGGTGGAAAATCGCATTTTACCCGTGCGTTAAAAGAAAGTTTGTCAGCATCAATTATTGTTTTATCTGATACGGTTGCTGCAGGCAAAAAACCGGATACAGCAGGGCAACATGTTTTAGAGATTTTGGAAGAAGCAAATTTTAAAGATATTCATTATCAAGTGATTCCTGATTCACCAGAGCAGCTATTAAATTTGATTGAACAACAAAAAAATCAATATCCATTAATTGTAACGGTAGGTGGTACAGGGCTTGGGCCTAAAGATTTAACAGTTGAAACTATTCAACCTTTATTAAAAAGAGAAATACCAGGCTTAATGGAAGCTTCACGTAATTTCGGGCAGCGCCGTACCCCTTATGCAGCCTTGAGTCGTGGTGTAGCAGGATATATTGATCAAAGTCTTGTAATTACTCTACCAGGCAGTCGTCAAGGGGCATTGGAGTCCTTAACAGCAATTTTACCCGCTTTAGTTCATCTATTTGATGTGCAGAAAAATATTCCTCATGTTGGAGGATATCAATAATGTCAGGATGTGGTGCAGAACAAGGGTTAATTACTGTAGATCAAGCCTTAGCAAAAGTGATCGCTAGTGTGAAATCTTTACCAAGTGAAGTCTTGCCCTTAAAAAGTGCGTTAAATCGCTATTTGGCAAAAGATATCTTCTCAGCGACCGAATTACCCTTGTTTAGTCAAAGTGCCGTGGATGGATATGCCATTTGTACATCACATTCAGTTAAGCAAGATGAATACTTTGAATTGACACGGGAAATTCGTGCAGGTCAAGTCGTAAATGTAGCGCTTAAACAGGGGCAAGCAGTCCGTATTTTTACTGGTGGCAAGATTCCGCATGGCACGACAACGGTAGCGCGCCAAGAAATCGTAAAGTGTAATGGTCAGACTCAAATTCAATTGATTCAAGAATTAAATCTAGATGTGGATATACGTCATCGTGGGGAAGAAATTGAATTGGGGCAGTGCGTCGCAAACCAAGGACAGCGTTTGCATGTGGGGGCGATTGCTGCATTAAGTATGTTAGGTATTGAGCAAGTTGAGGTTAGGGCTTATCCGAAAGTTGCGGTAATCATTACAGGTGATGAAATTACAACTTCAATAGCAGAACTTCAAGCAGGTCAGGTTTTTGACGCCAATGGCCCAATGCTCAGGGCTTGGTTTGCTGATCGTCAGCAAACTGTTGAGGTGTTTCATGTAACCGATGAAAAAGAGCAAGTTAAAGCAACAATTGCACAACTCGCTCAAGACTATGATGTGATTTTCACTACAGGTGGTGTATCTGTAGGGGATTATGATTTTATTCGACCGGTCAGTTTGGAACTTGGCTTTGAGCAGATATTTTGGAAAGTCAAACAAAAACCAGGCAAACCTATGTTGTTCGCCAAGTTGGCTAGAAATCAACAATTACCATGTTATTTGATGGGGTTGCCTGGTAATCCTGCTGCTGTTTATGTCGGAATGCAGATTTATGGCGCAACTTTACTAGATGCTTTACAAGGGCACAAACAGTCTATTAATTGGTTCACCGCACGTTTGACACATCCCATAAAAGCAGATCAACGAGAACGTTTTTTACGTATGCAGATGATGACTGTGCATGGAGAAATCCGAGTATCAAGCTTAGCAAAACAACAATCACATATGTTATCTAATTTAATGCAAGCCAATTGTTTGGTGCGTATTCCTGCTGGTATGACTTTGGATGCAGGTACGTGCGTACAAGGTGTGATGATTTCATAAATATTTGGTCGGAAGATGCTATGAAAAAAGCTTTAACTGCTTTTCTATTATTCAGCTTAATTTTGCCATCACACGTGTGGGCAGATGTCAAAATTTATGCTGCATCGAGCCTGAATAATGCTGTCGGCGACATTATTGCAAAATACCAACAGCATCACCCTGAACGAAAGGTGATTCCTGTTTATGCATCATCATCAATGTTAGCCAAGCAAATTCAGGCAGGCGCATCCAGTGATTTATTCTTTTCTGCAGATAATGATTGGATGAACTATTTGATAAAACAACAAAAAGTTGAAGCTCAACAGACTAAGACTTTGTTACGGAATGATTTGGTATTGATTGCACCCAAAAATGAGTTACCACGAGGGAAATTTCAGCCCAATAAAAGCTTCAGATTTTCTCGTTGGTTGAATGGTTATCTATGTACTGGACAAATGCAGTCCGTACCAGCGGGTAAATATGCAAAACAAAGCCTGACTTATTATGCTTGGTTGGACAGTTTAAAAGGTCGGGTGGTAGAAACAGATAATGTACGTGCAGCGCTTAGCTTTGTAGAGCGAGGTGAATGCAAACTTGGCATTGTATATCGTACCGATGCCTTGATCAGTAAAAAAGTCAGCATTGTAGGAAGATTACCTAAAAATTCACATCAAGCCATTCATTATCCCTTAGCCTTAACACGTCAAGGGCAGAAAAATCCTGAAGCCATACACCTCTATAACTACCTTATTCACCATATAGACAGTCAAAAAGTATTTGAACATTATGGCTTTGGTTTAATGAGGTAGTCGTGCCATGTTAAGTCCAGAAGAGCTCAGTGCGATATATTTATCTGCCAAAGTGGCCAGTTTTGCCACAGTGATTTCTTTGCCTTTTGCTATTGGACTAGCATGGGTGTTGGCACGCTATGAGTTTAAATTGAAATTCTTGTGTGAAGCTCTACTGCAAATGCCAATGGTTTTACCTCCTGTGGTCTTAGGTTATCTCTTACTACTTATGTTTGGGCAGCAAGGAATATTTGGACAATTTCTTCAGAAATTTGGAATTAGCTTGGTCTTTAACTGGAAAGGCGCAGTTTTAGCATCAATTATTGTGGCATTTCCTTTGATGGTTCAACCAATTCGCTTGTCTTTTCAAATGATCAATCGGCAATTGGAACAAGTCGCAGGTTCGCTAGGAGTACATCCTTATAAAGTATTTCTGAGTGTTAGCTTACCGCTTGCACTTCCTGGAATATTGATTGGCAGTATTTTATGTTTTAGTCGCAGTCTTGGTGAGTTTGGTGCAACCATTACTTTTGTTGGGAATATTCCTTCAGAAACTCGTACCGTGCCCATCGCCATTTATACATTGCTGCAACAACCAGAAGGCGAGGTGATGGCCATGCGACTTGTGGTGCTATCTATGCTTCTGGCCTTTACAGCACTGTTGGCAAATTATTTTATTTTACAGCGCTATCAAAAAAGGCTTGGGGGTGTTTGATGCTGACTTGCCAATTCAAATATCAATTGCCCGATTTTGTGTTAGATGTTGATTTTTGCATGCAACAGCAAGTTCAAGGAATTGTTGGTGCTTCAGGCAGTGGTAAAAGTACTATTTTAAAAAATATTGCAGGGCTTTTAACACCTTCAAATGGTCTGATTCAATTAAACGATCAGTTGCTGTTTAGTGCAGAAAAAGAACT
This sequence comes from Acinetobacter sp. SWAC5, assembly GCF_003419885.1. Classification (NCBI taxonomy): domain Bacteria; kingdom Pseudomonadati; phylum Pseudomonadota; class Gammaproteobacteria; order Moraxellales; family Moraxellaceae; genus Acinetobacter; species Acinetobacter sp. SWAC5. The sequence goes on along the minus strand of NZ_QUWR01000033.1, from coordinate 3,276 downwards.
TTTAGTTCCAATGCATCGTCGTAATATAGCTTTAATATTTCAGCAAGCATTGTTATTTGCACATTTAAATGTATTGCAAAATTTAAAATATGCACATAAATGGGCGAAACACAAAACATCACATTTTGAGTTAGATGACATAGTTAATTTACTTGAACTCAAGCCCTTATTACAGCGTAAAGCGCATCAACTTTCAGGCGGAGAGGCACAACGTGTATCTATTGGAAGGGCACTGTTATCTTCACCACAACTAATACTTTTAGATGAGCCTTTAACAGGTCTGGATTTGCGCTTAAGACAACAAATTTTAGATTTTTTAAAAATTGTCAAAGAAGAAACAGAAATTCCAATGCTCTATGTTACGCATCACCCTGAAGAAATTGAGTTTTTGCAAGGTGAAATATTGGATGTGGATCAAGGGAAATTACATTAAACCAAAATCTATACAGACTAAGGGTAGAACAATTTATGGAATTTTTTCCAATTTCATTAAAACTCAAGGGTCAGCCATGTTTAATTGTGGGGGGAACTGAATCTGCTTACACCATACCGACTTGAACTTTCCTTCCAAATTCGTTTAATCTCCTCAGCATGATGCAAATCATGCAGAGCACGTTTCGCTCGATGTTCTGGGTTATCAACGAGATCTAAAGCCCGATAATAGGTCGAAGCTGCAATCGGTAAAATTCTACAAATCGCTTCAACACCATATAAGTCTTTATTGTTATGGATGAAATCCACCATTATTTGTGTGGGCGGTCGAGCTCCGCCTGGGCGAAAAAAGCGGCTGCTTTACGTAGAATTTCATTGGCGCGTTGCAGTTCTTTATTTTCGCGTTCGAGTTGTTTGATACGTTCTTGGTCTGAAAGTTGCTGTACTTTAACTGGATTTTGTTTATCTAAATATTTTTGATACCAAACACGTAGTGTTTCAGGAGTACAACCGATTTTAGGAGCAATAACTGTGATCGCAGCCCAATTCGATGGATAATCTTTTTCAGATTCCATCAATAATTGAACCGCTCTTTCACTGATTTCAGGGGTATATTTTAATTTTGTCATCGGGGTAGTCTCTCAGAATATTGACTCTCCGACAAACCCGGTACGGTTCACTATAGATTGTGTAGATGAACTTGTGAATGATCATGAGGTAGAAATTCGCAAAGCTTGTGCTCGATATTATGAGGGTGCTACTCAATTAATAAATGATGAAGATCCAGAAGTTAGAAAAATTTGTGCTGAACATTATCAATGTGCATTAGGTTTGGTAAATGATATTGATACAGGAGTGAGATCAATAGCGAAGATAACAGTAGAGAGGTGGTGAGACTGTAAATAAAACTAAGGAAAGCCAATCGTATCCGTACCATTAAAGGTTCACTTGCGATTGAAGGAAATACTTTAAGTACAAAACAAATCGAGGGTGTAAATAATTCTGTGTAAATACAGTTTTAAAAATACTTGGTTACACGCTCTTGGCTGTGTTTGGTGAAGTAGGTTTGTCTGGCGAGATTCGGTCTGTACCCAATGCACAGGAACGTATAAAGGAAGCACAAAAGAACGGATTTAAAACTGTAGTCGTACCTAAAGTGAATCAGCCCAAACAGCTTATAGATTCTATAAAAGTGATTGCTGTGGAGTATTTATACCAAGTCTTACAGGCCGTTTTTGAAAATGATGCTTTGGTTGTAAATTAAGCGACAGTAAAAATCCTTTAGTTCAACTTATGCTATGCTTTCATGTCGTCATGGATAAAGCAATGAATCAAGTTGTTATGCCAAATTTACCAAGATAGATGCTGATCTGATTAGGTTCTTTTATGAGTAATGAAATAGCAATTGAAACATACCAATCATTGTTAGAGGATATAAAAAATACAATACAACAAACACGGTTACGAACAGCCCTTGCTGTAAATGCTGAAATGATATTGCTTTATTGGCAAACAGGAAAAATGATAGCCGAACGCCAGCAGCAGCAGGGCTGGTCAGCAAAGGTTATTCCACGACTAGCAGCAGACTTACAGCATGAATTTACTAGCCTAAAAGGCTTTTCAGAACGGAACTTAGGTTATATGTTACGTTTTGCTTTGGAGTATCCAGAAACCTCAATTTTGCAACAGCCTGTTGCAAAATTGCCGTGGGGGCACAATATTTTATTAATGGAAAAAATCAAGGATAAAGAAGTCCGTCATTGGTATATGCAACAAACCGTTGAAAAAAATTGGTCAAGGGATTTATTGTTGAATGCCATCAAAATGGATATGTATAGTCAAACCCAGACACAATTAAAATCGAACAATTTTAACACCACACTTCCTGCAACTCATGCAGACTATGCCAATGAGATATTCCACGACCAATACAATCTTGGATTTTTAGGAATCACAGAACCCATCAAGGAGCTGGAACTAGAAAGACGTTTGATTGAGAAGATCAAATATTTCATATTGGAGCTTGGTAAAGGATTTACCTTTATTGGTAATCAGTACCGATTGGAATATAACGGTAAAGAATACTTTGTAGATATGCTGTTCTTTCATCGTGGCTTGCGAAGCCTTGTTGCGATTGAATTAAAGATAGGAGGTTTTAAGGCGGAATACGTTGGTAAAATGAACCTATATCTATCGTTGCTTGATAGGCTAGAAAAAGATGAAAACGAAAATCAGTCTATTGGCATAATTCTTTGTGCTGATAAAGATCATTTAGATGTCGAGATTGCCTTGCAGGATGTAGGTAAGCCTATCGGGGTAGCTGAGTATCAACTCCTATTACCTAAAGATAAACTGCAAACTTTAGTATCCAATGAATTAAAAAAATTTGAGTTGATTGATGATGAGTAAGCTGAAAGTGATGTTTAATAGATAGCTATCAGGCTATTCACGGCAATTTAGTTTAGAATGAACAAGGATTGAACAAACGAGTTGGTGGATTTTTGAAGCAGTAAAAATAGCAGTAAAAAACTGAATATTTATTTTATTTATTATTATTTTTCAATGTCTTATTGTTTTAATGTGACTAACACCGCTTCCGCCAAATTCTAAAAACCCCAGTCGAAAGATTGGGGTTTTTTATTGTTGATGATTTTAAATAAACGGATAGTGAACACATTTAAACGTTAAAGATTCGATGATTTATCCATAGCTATTCTTTAGGGTCTGTTGACATTTTCTGTTCAAAAAAATAGCGAGAAAGTAAAATTTAATCGCCAAACCAAATTTACTTCTCGCTATGCCTCGTACAATGCTGAATGATCAACACTGGTCTAAGTTACTTTC
>NZ_QUWR01000032.1:0-16014 GCF_003419885.1 Acinetobacter sp. SWAC5 | reverse complement strand
GTTGAATTTCTTTGTCAGACATAGTGATCAGCATCTATATTTATATCCAGTCCATGGTGATAAAAACCATCATAAACTAGACATTTTTATTGGTGAGAATATAGACACTTTAAATGGGTTCTAACAGATGGATCGTAAGATCAAACGGAAAATTAAACGCGAAATCGATCAATCTGCTTATTTTTCTACAACAGGCACAATCAAAAAAATAATCTCGCATCACCCCAAAGACAATCTGATTGAGTTTGAAATTAAATATCTCCATCCAAAATTTCAAACTATCACACGTGTTTTTAAGCATTTCTACCAAGCTGATATTTATAATCCAAACGATTTTAAGAATCGTGAAAGTTACATTCTTTCCTTAATCAATCAGCCTATCACACTGTATTTATCTGCTGAATCAGAAACATTAATTCAGTTGTATTTACTCAATTCAACAGAATCAGCTGTATATTTTAAGAAAGGCAAATTTTTTCAAAATCGCGCTCGATGGTGGTTCTTCCATCATGGCCCACTGCTTAGCCCAATTTGTTTACATCCTGATGATCTGAGAAAAATTTACTTATACTATTCAGAACAGGATCAACATTGGCATTACAGCTTTCACGGTGAAGCCTTTGAAAATATCACCCTGCATTCTCAGATTATCAATCTTGGTGATTTTGAACTTGCGCTCTCACAAACTTTGCCTTCTTTCAATCATGTGCAGTATCAGACGATTAAAGCTAACCACCCCGAACATCCTCAATTAATTTGGGAGAATAAAAACCCGCTGAGCCATGCCGAAAAGAGAGCTTTACACAATAAACTTGCCGTCAAATTAAGCCTCTATGCGACTGTACTGAGTGTATTGGCCATTACGGTCTTATACTCAACACTGTTCAAAGTAATTGATGACATTATTCTGAATATTTTGCTCGGCTTGCTCAGCACTGCAGTCATAGCCATTAGCTTCATCTATTTATTTTATGCGCTATGCCAGCATAGACATTATCTGGCAGCAGATCAGCAAGTGGCGCTGTTTCAAATTCAACCGCGTAGAAAAGAAAACCTGATGTAAGAAAGAAATTCATCATTTTGTGCAGCTATTTTTATCAAATCACATTAAAAGACCCACTCAAAATGAGCGGGTTTTTATATTCAAATCAATTGATTCAAGAAATTAGTTTTTCTCTTTATCAACAATTTTGTCCGCCTGAATCCACGGTACGTAAAGCAAGGAAAGCACTGCTTTACTTGCTTTAGAGGCACGTAACCTTCGCCTTCAAGCATTTAAAAAGCCCCTGTTAAAAACAGAGGCTTTTTGACTGACTTAGAAATTAGAACTTAGTTCTTTTCTTTGTCTACGATTTTGTTCGCTTGAATCCAAGGCACGCAAAAATAGAAAAGTATGCTTTTCTATTTTTAAGGCACGTAACTTTAGACATTAAAAAACCCACTCAAAATGAGCGGGTTTTTATATTCAAATCAATTGATTCGAGAAATTAGTTTTTCTCTTTATCAACGATTTTGTTTGCTTGAATCCAAGGCACGAAAATGATGTAAGCATCGCTTACATCATTTGAGGCACGTAACTTTGATACTATATTCAATAAGGCATAAAAAAAGCCCCTGTTAAAAACAGAGGCTTTTTGACTTAGAAATTAGAACTTAGTTCTTTTCTTTGTCTACAATTTTGTTCGCTTGAATCCAAGGTACGTAAAGCAAGGAAAGCACTGCTTTACTTGCTTTGGAGGCACGCAACCTTCGCCTTCAACCATTTAAAAAGCCCCTGTTAAAACAGGGGCTTTTTTGACTCAGAAATTAGAACTTAGTTCTTTTCTTTGTCTACGATTTTGTTCGCTTGAATCCAAGGCATCATCGCACGTAACTTGTTACCAGTTACTTCAATACCGTGAGCAGCGTTTTGACGACGGCGAGCAGTCATTGAAGGGTAGTTTAAAGCACCTTCGTTGATGAACATTTTCGCGTATTCGCCAGATTGAATGCGTTTAAGTGCATTGCGCATAGCTTCACGAGACTGTTCGTTAATCACTTCAGTACCAGTTACATATTCGCCGTATTCAGCGTTGTTAGATACTGAGTAGTTCATGTCCGCGATACCGCCTTCGAACATTAAGTCAACGATCAATTTAAGTTCGTGTAGACATTCGAAGTAAGCCATTTCTGGAGCATAACCAGCTTCAACTAGAGTTTCGAAGCCCATTTTAACTAATTCTACTGCACCGCCACAAAGAACTGCTTGCTCACCGAAAAGGTCAGTTTCAGTTTCTTCACGGAATGAAGTTTCGATGATACCTGTACGGCCGCCACCTACGCCTGAAGCGTAAGAAAGAGCAAGGTTACGAGCGTTGCCAGAAGCATCTTGGTGAATCGCGATAAGATCTGGAACACCTGAACCGCGTTGGTATTCAGAACGTACTGTGTGACCAGGCGCTTTAGGCGCAACCATGATTACGTCAAGGTCAGCACGTGGAACAACTTGGTTATAAAGAACAGAGAAACCATGAGCAAATGCTAAAGTAGCACCTTGCTTGATGTTTGGTTCAATTACGTCACGGTAAAGCTGAGATTGGAACTCATCTGGAGTCAAAATCATTACTACGTCAGCTTGTGCTACAGCAGCAGGAACTTCAGCAACTTTAAGACCAGAATTTTCAGCCTTTTTCCAAGAAGTAGAACCAGCACGTAAACCTACAGTTACGTCAACGCCAGAATCTTTAAGGTTAAGCGCGTGAGCATGGCCTTGTGAACCATAACCAATGATCGCTACTTTCTTAGATTGGATGATAGATAAGTCGCAGTCTTTATCGTAAAAAATTTGCATTGCTGTCTCCGCTAAAATGCTTTTTGTTTCCTTAACTCAACACATTGATGTTTTTTGATCTTCGCCGTGCTGAGCGCCTGCCCTTTCAGGCAGGCATGTATGTTTAAAAAATTAGATTGTTAAAACTTTTTCGCCGCGCGCGATGCCCGAAACACCTGAGCGTACAACTTCAAGAATGGTATTTTCAGCCAAAGCATCAATAAAACCGTCAATCTTTTCAGTTGTACCCGCGATTTGAATCGTATACGTCGTTGGTGTTACATCAACTACTTGGGCACGGAAAATATCTGCTGTGCGTTTGATTTCAGCACGTGCTGAACCTAGCGCTTTTACTTTAATCAGCATCAATTCACGCTCAATGTGCGCACCTTCAGAAAGATCCACTACCTTTACAACTTCAACAAGTTTGTTCAACTGCTTGGTAATTTGCTCAATCTTGTGGTCATCACCATAAGTCGTCAAAGTCAGGCGTGAAAGTGTCGAATCTTCAGTTGGCGCTACGTTTAAAGTCTCAATGTTATAGTTACGTTGAGAAAATAAACCCACCAAACGTGAAAGCGCGCCTGCTTCATTTTCTACAAGTACAGAGATGATATGTCTCATGATGTGCGCTCCCCTTTGCCTAACCACATGTCTTTCATTGACTGGCCAGCAACTAACATTGGATAAACGTGCTCTGTACGATCAACCATCACGTTGATGAATACACATTTATCATTAATTGCCATTGCTTCAGCAAGCTTAGACTCAAGCTCATCCGCATGATCAATTTGAATGCCTACGTGACCGTATGCTTCCATCAATTTAGGGAAATCAGGCAATGACTCTACATAAGAGCTCGAATGACGGCCTTCGTAGTTCATATCCTGCCATTGTTTAACCATACCTAGCGCACGGTTGTTCAAGCATAGAATTTTTACATTTAAGCCATATTGCTTACATGTAGAAAGTTCTTGGATACACATCTGAATGGATGCTTCACCTGTAATACAAACAACTTGTTGATCTGGGAATGCAAGCTTAGCAGCCATTGCATACGGCAAGCCCACACCCATGGTGCCTAAGCCACCAGAGTTAATCCATTGGCGTGGACGCGTATATTTGTAGTACAGCGCGCCGAACATTTGGTGCTGACCTACGTCAGAAGTAATGATCGCTTGGCTATTGGTAATTTTGTCCAATGCAGCAACAACTTGTTGAGGCTTCATTGTGCCGTCAGTCGGCGCAACGATTTTTAAGCCATGCGCTTCGCGCCATGCATTGATTTGCTTCCACCAGTCCGCAATTGCTTCAGGGTTTGGCTTAGAAACATTCAGCTGTTTCAACTGCGCTAACATTTCCTGAAGTACAGGTTCAACTGCACCTACAATTGGAATGTGCGCCATAATTGTTTTTGAAATCGTCGCTGGGTCGATATCAATATGAATGACTTTGGCGTTTGGACAGAATTTAGCTGGATTGTTTGTTACGCGGTCATCAAAACGCGCGCCAATCGCTAAAATCACGTCAGCATTCGCCATCGTCATATTGGCTTCGTATGTACCATGCATACCCAGCATGCCCACAAATTGTGGATCAGTACCTGGGAATGCGCCTAAGCCCATTAAGGTATTCGTAACTGGATAACCCAATAAATGCGCAAGCTCTGTCAATAAAGCTGAAGCATTGCCCTGTACAACACCACCACCCGTATAAATAATTGGGCGTTTAGCGTTAAGAAGCTCTTCAATTGCTTTACGGATTTGACCTGAATGACCACGGTGAGGTGGCTGGTAAGAGCGCATCTTTACTTTTTCAGGATATTCGTAAGCGAACTTTTCTGCAGGATTGGTCGCATCTTTTGGAATATCGACTACTACTGGACCTGGACGACCAGATGAAGCGATATAAAATGCTTTTTTGATAATTGCAGGGATTTCGCTAGCATGACGCACTTGGAAACTATGTTTTACAATTGGACGAGAAATACCGACCATATCAGTTTCTTGGAATGCATCTTCACCAATTAAGTGACTCGCAACTTGGCCTGACAAAATCACCATTGGGATTGAGTCCATGTAGGCTGTAGCAATTGGAGTGACTGTATTGGTCGCGCCCGGACCTGATGTTACGAGAACAACACCAGTCTTACCTGTTACACGTGAGTAAGCATCTGCCATGTGGCCAGCAGCTTGTTCGTGACGTACGAGGTAATGGTTAATTCTTTCTTGTTGAAATAGCGCATCGTAAATATGCAGTACTGCGCCGCCTGGATATCCAAAAACATGTTCAACGCCTTCGTCCGCTAATGCGCGAACAAGCATTTCACCACCAGATAAAAGTTCCAACGTGATTCACCCTAATCTTTTTTCGTCGGCAAATGGGAGGCATTTGCGACGCTCATTCATTGATTGTCTGCACTGTTATAGCACACAAATTTCATAGTTTTCATAGCAATAAGAAAAAAATCTGACCTGCTTGCTGTTTGAGCAATATGGGGCCTAAAACATGTTGGGATAAACATATTTTGTTGGCTTTGTTCATCTTCTCGGCTAGAGAAGAAGTCCATTGCTAAAATGTACTTATTCGAAGGGTGATCGATCTAAGACATATAAAACTAAAGACAGCATTTTTGTGGTTTAAACCCTTAATGTCAAGTTTAAAAATTAGCTTTTTCTTGTTTATTTAGAGACCGTATATTTTTTAATCTTTGCGAAATAGCGCACAATCTCGTCCTACACTGATTTTTCGTCATAAATCCTTAAAACAAATAAAAAACTTTTATATATTGAATAAATAATTTAAATATAAAAATGATTTTTTATTTGCCTCGCCCTAAGTTCTGCTCAATTCAATCTATATGACTATTTAAATCTTGATGAATTTCCAAGCAATAACAGCCTATTTTAAAAGCATTGTATTTAATAAACACCACTCATCTGTTGTCATACAAAAAGACATAGCGTGTTCATAAAAAATGGCGCAAAATTTCCTTATAATTTTCATTATCATGATTTGTTATTGAATAAAAAAGGACATCTAATCGACATGAAAAATACCTATACAACGATTGGCTTATTTGGCCTTTCAATTGCACTAGCGAGTATCGCACCAAGCACATTTGCTCAAAATTTTTATAAATGGGTAGATGCCAAAGGTTCAACACATTATACGGCGACACCACCACCAAGTAGCGCTAAGAAGAAAAGCAAAGTAGAAACGTATGGCTGGAAAACAACACCTGCAGCTAAAGCAAACAATGCATCTGAAAATGAGCAAGTTGCTACACCTCAAACTGCCCCTGCCACAAATACATCGAATAACAATCAGCAGAACCAACCTACACCCACTCCACACTTAGGCCAATCAACCCCACCTGCTACAGCCACAGGAAATGCACGTTAAACCACTTGGCTTGCTCCATTAAAAAGCCACAGCCTTTAAGCTAAACAGTGACAACTCACTTTGGTTTATAGGAATCGGTGGCTTTTTCCTATTTTAAAGCATCGCCAAATTCACTTTTAGGTATGTTTTGCGCTATGCTGTGTCACAAACTTTTTAACCATTGTTCCTATATACGTATATGACTACTCACATCGACCCTGAATATCAAGCGAGCGCGATTGAACCTCAAGTTCAACAAGCTTGGGAAACCAATAAAGCATTTAAAGTTGCCGACCAAGTAGAAGGCCCACGTCGTTATATCCTCTCGATGTTCCCTTATCCAAGTGGCAAGCTTCACATGGGTCATGTGCGTAACTATACGATTGGTGACGTGATCAGCCGTTTCCACCGCCTCAAAGGTGAAACTGTACTTCAGCCTATGGGTTGGGATGCTTTTGGTCTACCTGCAGAAAACGCAGCGATTGCCCACCAAGTTGCTCCAGCTAAATGGACTTTCGAAAACATTGACTACATGCGCAATCAGCTGAAAAAACTGGGCTTGTCTGTAGATTGGGACCGCGAGTTTGCAACCTGCACACCTGAATACTACCGTTGGGAACAATGGTTATTCGTACAGCTTTATAAGAAAGGCCTAATTTACCGTAAGCTTTCTACAGTGAACTGGGACCCAGTAGATCAAACTGTTTTAGCGAACGAACAAGTCGAAAATGGTCGTGGTTGGCGTTCGGGTGCATTGGTTGAAAAACGCGATATTCCAATGTACTACTTCCGCATTACTGACTATGCGCAAGAATTATTGGATGATCTAGACACATTAAAAGACGGCTGGCCACAGCAAGTTCTTACGATGCAACGTAACTGGATTGGCCGTTCGCAAGGTATGGAAATTACCTTCCCTTCTGCAAATCCAGCAGTTTATGCAGACAGCCTCACTGTTTATACCACACGTGCAGATACACTGATGGGTGTAACCTATGTTGCGGTTGCTGCAGAACACCCAATGGCGTTAAAAGCTGCTGAAACAAACCCAGAATTGGCTGCATTTATTGAAGAATGTCGCATGGGTTCTGTTGCAGAAGCAGACCTTGCTCAAGCTGAAAAGAAAGGCATGGCAACAGGCCTTTCTGTAAAACACCCAGTAACTGGTGAAGAAGTTCCTGTTTGGATCGCAAACTACGTATTGATGTCTTATGGTTCAGGTGCGGTGATGGCGGTTCCATCACACGATGAGCGCGACTTCGAATTTGCTAACAAATATGGCTTAACCATCAAACAAGTGATTGATGCCAAAGGCGCTGATGATGCTGACTTTGATGCAACAACTTGGCAAGAATGGTACGGCTCTAAAGAAGGTAAACTGGTCAATTCAGGCGAATTTGACGGTTTAGATTTCCAAGGTGCATTTGATGCATTCCTTGCAAAATTAGAACCTGCTGAACTTGCAAACGCTAAAGTTCAATTCCGTTTACGCGACTGGGGTGTTTCTCGTCAGCGTTATTGGGGTTGTCCAATTCCAATGATTAACTGTAATACCTGTGGTCAAGTGCCAGTACCAGAAGAGCAACTGCCTGTTGTACTTCCAACTGACGTGGTTCCAGATGGTTCAGGCAACCCATTGAACAAAATGCCTGAATTCTATGAAACGACTTGCCCATGCTGTGGTGGCGACGCACGTCGTGAAACAGATACCTTGGATACATTCGTAGAATCTTCTTGGTACTACGCACGTTATGCATCTCCAGACTTCACTGATGGCATGGTAAAACCTGAAGCGGGACAAACTTGGCTTCCTGTAAACCAATATATTGGTGGTGTTGAGCACGCGATTCTACATTTACTTTATGCACGCTTCTTCCACAAATTGATGCGTGATGAAGGCGTGGTACAAGGTAATGAACCATTCACTAACTTATTAACACAAGGCATGGTGCTTGCAGACACTTACTACCGTGAAGCTGAGTCAGGCAAGAAAACATGGTTTAACCCTGCCGATATCGAACTTGAAAAAGACGAAAAAGGTCGTATCACTTCTGCGAAATACAAAGAAGATGGTCAAGACGTGATCGTTGGCGGTCAAGAGAAAATGTCGAAATCGAAAAATAACGGTATCGACCCGCAAGCCATTATTGACCAATACGGCGCAGATACTGCACGTGTATTCATGATGTTTGCTGCACCACCAGATCAATCACTTGAATGGTCAGATGCAGGTGTTGAAGGTGCGAACCGTTTCTTGAAACGTGTTTGGCGTTTAACCACAGGTTTCCTTGAAAAAGGCAATGCAACAACTGCAATTGATAAGGCAAACTTATCAAAAGATGCACAAGACCTACGTCGAAAAACGCATGAAACCATCCAAAAAGTGGGGGATGACATCGAGCGCCGTCATGCATTTAACACTGCTATTGCAGCGATGATGGAATTGCTGAATGCAAACAACAAGTTTGAAGCAAAAGATGATAACGATGTTGCGGTTGCCCGTGAATCTATCATCGCATTATTAACGTTGCTTGCACCGTTTGCACCACACTTAAGCCAAACATTATTGGCTGAGTTTGGCATTGAATTGACCGCTACTGCATTCCCTAGCGTTGACGAATCTGCGTTAACACGCAACACACAAACAATTGTAGTTCAAATTAACGGCAAACTTCGCGCTAAGTTAGAAGTTGCAGTTGATGCGTCTAAAGATGATATTTTGGCGATGGCAAAAGCACTTCCAGAAGTTCAACAATACTTAACGAGCCCAACTAAGAAAGAAATTGTTGTGCCGAATAAGTTGGTAAACTTGGTGGTTTAACAGCCTTTAAGCCTCCCTTTACAAAGGGAGGTTTGGTGGGATTTCGTCAAAAATAATCTCCCCTAACCCCTCTTTACGAAAGAGGGGAACTAAAAGGAATAAACAATTCCCAAACAAAGCCCGTTGCCAGCCAACGGGCTTTGACTTTACAATCCCTACAGAATTTAATTTATATAAATCGCGTTTAATAACGACAGAGGACACCGCATGCATTTGGTTCAACGTGTTGCTGCAATTGTATTAACCTTGGGTCTAGGTGCAAGCCTTACAGGCTGCGGCTTTCATTTGAAAGGCACGAACCCAAATGTTGCACCTGTAACTTATGCCAACATGAGCTTGGCACTTCCTAAAAATGCAGATGACCTCGAAGAGAAAATTCAGATTTATTTAGGTGCTGCTGGCGTTAAAGTAAGCAATGACAGCAACAACTATGTGTTACGTGTGCTGGAATACACCCCGCGCCGTCTTGAGTTGAATGGCAAACTGATTGAAACCCTATTGCGTCTGAATGTCACCTTCCGCATTGAAGATGCACAAGGTAACCCCGTAACTGAACCACGTACGGTAATGGCAACTCGTACCTACCAATATGACGTGGCAACTGTAAACACGGATGATCAAGAACAAACTTATTTAAACAAAGTAATTATTGATGATGTCGCACAACAAATTGCGCGCCAAATTTCATCGAATCGTTTACCACCCGCTGTACAGCGTACGAATGCTCCTGTGAGTATTACGCTACCTGCAACTGCTGCGGAATAAGCTTTAAACCGTATGAAGCTCGATTATCTACAAGCCCTAAAACGTATTGATGAAGCTCGAGGTGCTTGGGTCTTACATGGCCAAGAACCTCTACTTGAGCAAAACTTAATTGATGCCTTTCGGGCCAGCTGGCAAAAGCAAGAAATCGAGCGTCAACGCTTTGATATTACAAGTGTAAGTGATTGGAAAACCGTCTTTAATGCACTCAATAGCTTATCGCTGTTTTCAAGTCAGTTGGCCATTGAAGTGCATGGCAACATTAAACCTGATGCCAATGGGCTAAAAGAACTCAAAAGCTATTTACAGCATAATGAGCATAATCTCTTATTGGTGGTCATGCCCAAGCAAGATGCTAGTAGTTTAAAAACCGCTTTCTTCCAAACGATTGACGCCAATGGCGTTAACGTCGCACTGACCGCGAACTATGCCAAAGATCGCCAGCAAATTTTGGCGGTTGAAGCTCAAAAGCTAGGAATAAGATTAGCCAATGATGCATGGCAATGGTTAGAGCAACACCATGAGCATAATCTATTAGCCGCCAAAAATAGTTTAATGCGCGTGAGCGACACCTTTGCTGATGTCGACATCATTCAAATTGATCATTTATATTCGTGCCTACAAGATCAATCTCGCTATACCACCTACGATCTAAACGATGCCATGCTACAAGGCAACTTGGCACAGTCGATTAAAATTTTTCAGTATTTAATCGCCTCTGGCGAACCGATGAGTCTCATCTTGTGGAGCATCAGTAAAGATATGCGCTTATTGATGGCGCTGTTTGAGCAGCCACAAAACGCCTTACAGCTGGGGATTTGGAAAACTAAAGTCAGCTTGTATCAACAAGCCTTACGTCGCCTCAATCCTAATGTTTTTTTAGCATGGCCTGCACTTTTGTTACGTATTGATGCATCAATTAAAGGTCTTGGCCATGAAAACCCAGAGCACCTTGTACAACAGGCGATTGCCAGCCTATGTGGTCGAAGCCTGTTTTAATTTATATCAACCTCATGTGTAGACTCAATGATAATTGAGATTGAGTCTGCTGACTTCTTAAACACTCAGCTTCTTTATAATAAGAATCATTTCTGTTTGTATAAAAAATTCACGATTTATCCGTAATTAAAATCTATACTTGATCTATTCTCATTCAAATTCTCCAATTAATCATGCCGAAAATAAAACCAGCGAAACTGCTTATAGCAATCATTTGCACTCTCGCCATAGCCCTTACGGCATGGTACTTTTTTAAACCTAAACAACAACAGCCACAGTTTATTACTGCTGAAGTTACTCGCGGCGATTTAGAGAACTCGGTATTGGCCACAGGCGTATTAGAAGCGACCAAAATGGTCAGCGTCGGTGCTCAAGTGTCGGGGCAGGTAAAAAAAATGTATGTGCAACTGGGTGATCAAGTCAAACAAGGCCAGTTGATTGCACAAATTGATTCTGTACGCCAACAAAATGAATTAAAAACTGCGGAAGCCAACATTAAAAATCAACAAGCACAGCTTGCTGTAAAACAGGCGAATTTAGCCAAAGTCGAAGCTGAATATCAGCGTCAGCAAGCCATGTATGCGCAAGATGCAACATCACGTGCAGAACTTGAATCGGCACTGGCCAGCTACAAAACTGCTCAGGCTGATATTGTGGCAATTAATGCACAAATTGAACAATCTCGCTTAACCTTAGCAACGGCCAAAGAAGATTTAGGCTACACACAAATTGTTGCACCAATGGATGGCACAATTGTCGCAATCGTGACTGAAGAAGGCCAAACGGTGAACGCCAACCAAAGCGCGCCAACGATTGTGAAGTTGGCAAAACTGGATGACATGACCATCAAAGCTGAAATTTCTGAAGCAGATGTGATGAAAGTGGAAAAAGGCCAGCGTGTTTACTTCACAACACTTGGTGACAGCGAAACCAAACATTACGCCACTTTACGCCAAGTCGAACCTGCGCCCTCTTCAATTAATAATGAAACCAGTAACAGCTCTACCTCATCATCAAGTACAGCGGTTTACTACAATGCTTTGTTTGATGTACCCAATGCAGACGGCAAGCTACGTATTGATATGACCGCACAGGTTTATATTATTTTAGATGAAGCGCGCAATGTACTGACTGTGCCAGCAGCTGCCATTCAAACATCTAACCGTCCGCGTAAAGCGCGTAGCGATGCCGACAGCAGTGCCTCAGAAGCAAGCAACAACCCAGATGCGACTCAACGACCTAAACGCTTAGAACTAAGTGCAGAGGAAAAAGCCTTAGTAAAACAAGGCAAAGCATCTATGGCAATGGTTCGTGTTGTACAAGCAGATGGTAGCGCTCAGCCTCAACCTGTATTAATTGGTTTAAATAACCGTGTCACTGCACAAGTCCTAAAAGGTCTAAAACAAGGCGAAAAAGTCATTATTGCGGATGGAACTGATACCAGCAATGATTCGGCTAAACGTAGCAACAGCCGTGGTGGCGCTGGCCCAATGAGAATGTAATCATGAGTCAAAATCAACAGCCTCTACTAGAGGTCAAAGATCTGACACGTGAGTTCCCTGCGGGTGAAAGCACTGTTCAGATCTTAAAAGGGGTGAATCTTTCGATTTACCCTGGAGAATTAGTGGCGATTGTGGGTCAGTCCGGCTCTGGTAAATCAACGCTGATGAATATTTTAGGCTGTCTCGATCAGCCTACAGCGGGTAGTTATAAAGTTAAAGGGCGCGAAACTCGCGAACTTGAAGCCGATGAACTGGCACAGCTACGCCGTGAATATTTTGGTTTTATTTTCCAGCGCTATCATCTATTGGGTGATTTAAACGCAGCAGGCAACGTCGAAGTTCCAGCCATTTATGCAGGTGTAGATTCGTCTGAACGACAAACCCGTGCAAAGGATTTGCTGACTGAACTTGGCCTAGGTGAAAAAACCCAAAACCGTCCAAGCCAACTGTCTGGTGGTCAGCAACAACGTGTATCCATTGCACGTGCGCTGATGAACGGCGGCGACGTGATTTTGGCCGATGAACCTACGGGTGCTTTGGACAAAAATAGTGGCATTGAAGTCATGCGCATTTTGCGGGAACTGAATGCCAAGGGCCACACAATTATTTTGGTGACCCATGATCATAATGTGGCAAAGAATGCCACTCGTATTATTGAAATCAGTGACGGTAATATTATTTCCGATCAACCGAATGTGCCTGAAATTGAAGGCGAGACATTGGTACAGCAGGAATTGCAGCCAGCCATCAAAAAAAGAACTTCGGCATGGCGTTCGGGGATTGACCGCTTAGCAGAAGCCTTCCGTATGGCACTGCTGGCCATGAATGCGCACCGTATGCGTACCTTCTTGACCATGCTGGGCATTATCATTGGTATCGCCTCTGTGGTTTCAGTTGTGGCTCTGGGTAATGGTTCACAAAAGCAAATTCTGGAAAATATCAGCAGTTTGGGCACCAACACCATTACGGTGTATCAAGGCCGTGGTTTTGGTGATAACTCCCGCTCCTCACAAGTTAAAACCTTGATTCCAGCAGATGCTACGGCGTTGTCTGAACAGCCTTATGTTGAAGGCGTCAGTCCGACAGTCAGCAGCAGTGTTACAGCGCGTTTTAAAGACACGGAGGCTTCTGCTACCGTCAATGGGGTAAGTGAAGACTACTTCTATGTTAAAGGTATGGAGTTCGCCTCTGGGCAGCCATTTGATAAAGAAAGCGTGACTGAACAAACTCAGGACGTGGTCATTGATGACAATACCAAAAAGACTTTTTTCAGTGATGGTAGCAATCCCGTTGGCCAAGTCATTTTACTGGGCAGTGTACCCAGCCGAATTATTGGTGTAGTTGAAGCGCAAACAGGCATGATGGGTGGCAACGACAGTTTAAATGTGTATTTGCCCTATTCGACAGTGATGAGCCGTATGCTAGGCCAGTCCAATGTGCGTAGCATTATTGTTCGGGTGAAAGACGAATATCCAAGCGCTGCCGCGGAAAATGCGATTTTGAATCTGCTGGTGCAACGTCATGGCGCGCAAGATGTGTTTACCCAAAACTCAGACAGTATTCGTGAAACCATTCAGCAAACCACACAAACCATGACCCTTTTGGTTTCTGCTATTGCGGTCATTTCCCTTGTGGTTGGCGGGATTGGCGTAATGAACATTATGCTGGTGTCTGTGACTGAGCGTACCCAAGAAATTGGTGTGCGCATGGCGGTTGGCGCGCGTCAAAGCGATATATTGCAACAGTTCCTGATTGAAGCAGTTTTAGTCTGTATTTTAGGTGGCATTTTAGGTGTACTGCTCTCCTTGGGTATTGGGCAACTGATCAGCCATTTTGCTGGTGGCACCTTCCAAATGGCGTATTCAACGACATCTATCATCGCAGCATTTGTCTGCTCTAGCATGATCGGTATTGTGTTCGGTTTCATCCCTGCACGTAATGCCGCCCGCCTTAACCCTGTTGATGCTCTGTCTAGAGAATAAGGAAAACATAATGCAAATGAATTTAACTAAACTTGCAGGCGCCCTGATTCTCGGAGGTAGCCTGACGGGCTGCGCAGCGATGGTGAAATCGCCATACGAACAGCCCGCGGTAAATATGCCTGCCAGCTTTCAAAATAGCAAAGCCATGAGTCAGCAAATACATGCAGATGCTTCTGCAGATCAGTGGTGGACATTATTTAATGATGCCCAGCTGAATCAGCTGGTGGATCAAGTCTTAAATGCCAATACGGATTTAGCAGTTGCAGGCATCAATCTACAGCAAGCGCGCATTCAGGCAAAACAAAACCAAAGCCAGCAAGGCATCCGCATTGGCACAGCAGGCGCTTCCGTTGGACATCGTTTTAGCTTAGATGGCGATGGCGACTCTTCAAATGGTATTTCGTTGAACTACCCTGGGCTCAGTTATGAGCTGGATTTGTTCGGCAAACTGGCAAACCAAACTGAAGCTTCGCGCTGGGAAGCTTTAGCCTCTGAACAAGACTTGCAGGCAACTGCACAAAGTTTAATTGCCACGACAGCCAATCTGTATTGGCAGCTAGGCTATTTAAATGAACGCTTTGCCGTTGCGCAGCAAAATTTAGCCAGCACGCAAAAGACTTATGATTTGGTTAAAGTTCAATACAAAGCAGGCGCTGTATCAGGTTTGGACTTAACATCTGCCGAACAGGCCGTACAAAGCCAAAAAGCAACCCTAAGTCAAATTGAGCAGCAAAAGGTCGAGACGCGTACTGCATTGGCCGTTTTACTACAGCGTCCTGTACAGCAGTTAAATATTGCAGAACCTGCACGTTTACCGCGTAAAGCCCTACCAAATATTGCAGCGGGCCTGCCTGCGGATCTACTGTCGCGCCGTCCAGATCTAAAAGCGTCAGAATTGCGTTTGCGTAAAGCCTTAGCCAATAAAGATGCCAATAAAGCCAGTTACTACCCTTCAATCAGCTTAACTGGCGGTTTAACAACTGGCGGCAGCAGTACATCATTGACTGAGGTTTTATCCAATCCTGCAGCCATTTTAGGCGCGGGTTTGTCTTTGCCATTTTTACAATGGAATGACATGAAACGTGATTTAAAGGTCAATGAACTGGAATATGAAAAGTCGATTATTCAGTACCGTCAAACTTTATATGCAGCCTTTGCTGATGTAGAAAATGCGCTGTCGGCGCGCAATGAACTGGACAAACAGGTACAGCTTCAAGAGCGTAATGTGCAGCTTGCAGAAAAGACTGAGCGTTTGACTGAAGTACGTTACCGTAATGGCGCGGTCGCCCTGAAAAACTTGATTGATGCGCAGAAGACGACTCGTGATGCACGTTTGTCTTTGGTGCAAACCAAGCAGAGTCAATACAATGCTTATGTGACCTTGATGCAGGCTTTGGGTGGTAGCCCGATTAAGCAGTTGCCATGATATAAAAAAGCCCGAAAGGGCTTTTTTTAAAAGAAATTCCAAAACTTCAAGTAATTATCAAACCCGTGACCTCGCGTTTGCGCGATAAACTCAACAAAAGTAGTAAAGCACAATAACCCTATGTAGGCACATAAAATACAAATTAAATAGTGAGTAAATCCAAATTTATTTGAATTCAAACTGACACCTTCAACCTTATAAGGGCTTTGTTGCACAAAGATGTAAAAATTAAGATTGCCCATATCTACTCAAATTTAAGGCATAACTTGGGTATGTGGTTGACCTAACTCGGTAAATTTATTTAACACGGCTACACGTGCATGGATCTC
>NZ_QUWR01000031.1:0-16798 GCF_003419885.1 Acinetobacter sp. SWAC5 | reverse complement strand
GTGTTTCAGAAAGCTTCTTTGAATCGATATATTTCATACGCAGATTATGCTCGATTATTTAAGATTCTTTGGTACAAATAATCGGCAAAAGAAAGATCTTTTTTTGATTTATGAAAGAGATCTAATAGATTAAATATAGACTCAGATCAGCAATTAAAATACTGGAAAATTATCTTTTACAGTTTGTAACGCATTAACGGCCTAAAATCATTTCTAAAACGATTTTAGATCCAATGAAGCCGATAGCAAGTAGAAAAAAGCCGATGATTGTAAAGCGAATGGCTTTTTGTCCACGCCAGCCAAATTGATAATGGCCAATTAAAAGTGAACCATAGACAAACCATGAAACGATACTAAAGGCAGTTTTATGGGCAAGATGCTGGCCAAAGAAATTATCAATCGTAAAAAAGCCAAAACCAAGAGCGAGGGTTAGCAATATAAAGCCAGCAATAAGCATGTCAAAAAGCAGAGATTCCATGGCTTGAAATGACGGTAATAGACTGACCCATACACGGCGTTTTTGTTTGTTTTTGAGTTCGCGGTCTTGAAACCAAAGCAATACGGCATGAATAGTTGCCATTAATAAAATTGCATAGGCTGAAAGTGACAAAATGATATGAATGTCTAAGCCTAGGGAGTTTTGATTAATGAGCAGATCATGTTTACTAAAGGCAAAACCGAAAATAAGTCCTGTTGCTGCTACAGGTATTCCAATGAGGCTGAGCGCAAGAACTGGGCGGTAGGTACTAAATAAAAGACTCAGTAGTAACATTAACCCAGAGGTAAAAGACAAAATGTTGAAAACATTATAGTTAATACCAGCCGGGGTCAGCATGTCATTGAATAGAACACCTGCATGTAAAAGAAGACCTAAACCTAAAATAAGGCCAATAAACCAATGGTTTGGGCTACGTTTAGACATTAAGTGTATGAACAAATACCAAAAAGAGGTGGTATAGGCGATTAATGCTAAGATCGTATAAACCAAGGGGAGACTGATCATGTCAAACCTTTTTCAGGATGATTAATATTCATTTATATAATTTCTGCAAGAACTAAAGTATCCTATAGCATTCTATGCATAAATTTTCTATTTTAAGAAACAATTTTTTGCTCATGGCTATTTTAAGCGGAATTTGCAATGTTTGATACCTTAACAGAACGACTCACGCAGAGTTTAAGAAATGTTACTGGCTCTGGGCAGCTAACCGAAGACAATATTAAAGATACGTTACGTGAAGTACGTATGGCACTTCTTGAAGCCGATGTGGCGTTACCTGTAACTCGTGAGTTTATCGCGAAAGTTAAGGAAGAAGCATTGGGCCAAGAAGTGATGACTCAGTTATCGCCAGGCCAAGCTTTCGTCAAAATCGTACATGACGAATTAACAAAAATGATGGGCGAGGCGAATGAAAGCCTTGACCTTGCAGCTAAGCCTCCAGTTGTTGTCCTGCTTGCAGGTTTACAAGGTGCGGGTAAAACTACAACGGCTGCAAAATTAGCGCGCTTTTTACAAGAACGCCAAAAGAAAAAAGTTGCGATGGTGTCTGCCGACGTTTACCGTCCAGCCGCGATTAAACAGCTTCAGACTGTTGCAGGCGAAGTTGGCGCGATTTTCTTCGAATCGAGCGCAGATGAAAAGCCAATTACCATTGCCAATCGTGCAATTGAACAAGCGAAAATTCAGTTTGCGGATGTATTAATTGTCGATACAGCAGGTCGTCTTCATGTAGATGACGAAATGATGGACGAAATTAAAGAGCTTCATGCGGCCATTAAGCCAACTGAAACTTTATTCGTTGTCGATGCAATGACGGGTCAAGATGCTGCCAACACGGCCAAAGCTTTTAATGATGCTTTGCCTTTAACAGGTGTGATCTTAACTAAAACTGACGGTGATGCGCGAGGTGGTGCAGCACTTTCAGTTCGTGCAATTACGGGTAAGCCAATTAAATTCTTGGGCATGGGTGAAAAACTTGATGCCTTAGAGCCATTCCATCCTGAACGTATCGCACAGCGTATTTTGGGCATGGGTGACGTACTTTCTTTGGTCGAAGAAGTTGAACGTAAAATCGACAAAGAAAAAGCCGAAAAAATGGCGAAAAAATTGCAAAAGGGCGGTAGCTTCAACTTTGAAGATATGCTGATGCAGTTTGAGCAAATGAATAAAATGGGCGGCATGATGGGCTTTTTGGATAAATTACCAGGCATGAGTAATGCCGGTATTCAAGATGCAATTGCGCAAGCGAACCCAGAAAAGCAAGTGAAAAAAATGGAATCGATTATTCAATCGATGACGATTAAAGAGCGCCGTAATCCTGACTTGATGAATCCAAGCCGTAAAAAGCGTATTGCAGCAGGTTGTGGTATGGATGTTGTTGAAGTGAATAAGCTGATTAAACAACATGCGCAAATGGCGAAAATGATGAAGAAATTTGCTAATCCATCGGGTATGGCAAAAATGTTGAAATCATTGAGCGGTATGCAAAAACAATTTGGTGGCGGCGGTATGGGTCCACTCTTTGGTAATAAAGATCCAAAATAAATTTGGAATTTTAAAAAGGCGCTTTATGCGCCTTTTTTTTATGATTTTTTTAATGCTATTGATCTGAAAAATAATTGTGCTAAATGGCGTGTTTACACTTGTCAAAGTGATTGGAATCACGCCACAATGGTGTTTAAGAAATAAACAAAAGTCTGAAATATTCAGGATGATCATTCATTCAACATAAGAATTAAAAGCGATGATTAAAACAACCAAAAAAAATATTTATATTGTGCATGGCTACCAAGCCTCACCCAATGATCATTGGTTTCCTTGGTTGAGTAAGCGCTTGAATGACGCAGGTCATATCTCAAAACGTGTTGTGTTGGCAGAATCTGAACAGCCCAATTTTGAGTATTGGCAAAAATTTTTGTCCTTACAGATGCCGCGGCTAGATGAAAATACGATTATTGTGGCACATAGCCTTGGGTGCTTAACGACGTTACATTATTTAAGTAATTATTTTGAAGTGCATAAATCCAAGATTAAAGCCGGTATTTTTGTGGCAGGTTTTATGTCACCTTTAAAGGCTATTCCTGAACTAAACGATTTTATTCAAAAAGCCAAACTGAATCGGTTGGTGCTGGTTAAAGGCATGCCTTTATCGGTATGTTTACTTTCAAGTAATGATCCTTATGTGCCACCGCCTTTAACCTTACAACTGTCGAATTTAATTCAAGCTCAGAATATTGAAGTCAAAAATGCAGGACACTTTATGGCACAAGATGGTTATATCGAGTTCGAGCAATTGTGGGAAACACTGCAACCCTTATTGGCTTAAGGTTTTCCATGTTTTGCTTTGTATTTTCTTTATGGCTCTGAACATAAAAGGCGAACAGAAAACTATTTTCTGTTCGCCTTTTATTTTGATCAGTGAGTTGTTTTACGGTGTGCTGTGTTGCAAATAGTGTTGCAGGCCTTTCAGGAGCAAATCATTTTCAATACGTGGGGCATAGGGGCTTAGATATTTGGCAAATAATGCTGCATCGCCACCCGTTAAAATGAGCTGGCTTGGATATTTTTCTAAGACTTTTTCAATGGTGCTGAGTAGGCTAAGTAAAATGCCATGATGAACAGCATCAATGGTGTTTTTACCTGGGGAAAGTTCATCAAAAGAGGCATCTGGAATCTTAATCCCTTTGGTATTTTGAATCAGTGAATCACGTTGTAAATAAAGATTCGGTAAAATGTAGCCACCTAAGTGTTGATAACCCTGAGATAAATCAATGGTGAGCGCAGTACCACAACTAATAACACAATACTGTTGTTCTGGGTTGTCAATCACGGCCAGCATTTGCAGCCAGCGGTCGATGCCTAATTTGCTGGTGTCTTCATAAGCACAGCGTAAGCCCTGAAATTCTGCATGTACCTTGGCAAAGGTTACGGGCACATTTAAAAACTTCAGAATTTTTTGAATACGGTCATTATTTTTTTTGTCCTGTACCGAGGAAATACCGACTTGTTGCAAGTTTAAGTTTTTAAAATGTTGAATCAAGCCCAGTAAGAGCTCTGCTGGTGATTGCAGGTGGAGCTCTGCTGCATGCTCTATAATTTGATCATTCTGCGTGATCCAGTATTTTAGGCGTGTGTTACCAATGTCGAGCCATAAACTTTTCATATTTGACATCTCTTAGGCTTTAGACTTTAAGCGCAAACGGCCTTGGAAAAAGTGCTGTACTTCGCCTTGCTGTTGGATTTCGATGGCACCATCATTTCGAATACCCAAAAAAGTACCAGTAGTTAGGCCTTGTAGGTGTTCAAATTCAACCATTTGATTTTTGAAAGCCGCATAATGATTAAAGCGGGCTGCCAAATTGGTACAACCATGACTGAACCATTCACCAGCTTGCTGAATTGCCAGATATAATTCTGCTGTGAGTTGGATGCGGTTAAATTCGCTTAGGCCTAATTCGGTGAGTGAACTGGTGGCTTGATCAATGCCTTGTTTGGGTAGAGGTAGAACATTCAGGCCAACACCGACCACAGCTTGATGTGCATTGAGAGGTTCAACCAAAATGCCACCCCATTTACCTTGCGTGCTATATAGGTCATTGGGCCATTTTATCTGTAAATTCAGATGCTCGAGGCTCGGCATTTGTAGGATATTTAAGGCAATTTCCAAAGCCAAACGTCCATCAATAGGTGTTTGCGTATTGAGCAATGTGCTTAAATAGATATTTCCTTCAGGTGAAACCCATTGGTTTTGACGTTGGCCTCGACCTTGGGTTTGCCGAATACTGGTCACCAAGACTTGCTGAATGCCTTTGAGGGCAATTTCGCGTACATCATCATTGGTTGATGTTGTCACGGGTTTGAGTAATAAGACTTCTGGCAGTTGATTGGCTTCAGTCAATATGTGTTGCAGTTGTCGCGTCTCTAAATCCATTTGAATCTGAGAAATGTGGAATAGTGTTCATGGAGTTAATCATATATTTGCTGATTGGTGCAATCGCTGGTTTTGCTGCGGGGCTCTTTGGTGTGGGTGGCGGTTTAATTATTGTGCCTATTTTGTACATAGTTTTTAGTCAAATGAACTACGATCCAGCCGTTTTAATGCACATGGCTGTCGGTACATCTTTAGCCACAATCATTGTCACCTCTATGAGCTCGGTGTCTGCACATCATAAAAAGGGTGCCGTGTTATGGAAGGTATTTGCCAATTTGGCTCCAGGTTTGGTGTTGGGCTCATTTTTGGGGGCGGGTATTGCGCATTATTTATCGGGTCAAGGCCTGCAATTGTTCATTGGTGGCTTCGCGCTTTGGGTAGCTTTTAAAATGTTTCGTGGTGCACATGCCAAAATTGACCCAGCGCAAAATTTACCGTCTACGCCTATGCAAATGCTTGCAGGTGGCGGGATTGGTATTGCTTCTGCAATCTTTGGTATTGGTGGTGGTAGCTTAACGGTGCCGTATTTGAACCGTTGTGGCGTGGTGATGCAAAAAGCTGTAGCGACGTCTGCCGCTTGTGGCTTGCCGATTGCAATTGCAGGTGCGCTCGGGTTTATGTGGTTTGGTCAGCAAGCCCAAGTAGATTTACCACATACTATTGGCTATGTGCATATTTATGCCTTTATTGGCATTAGTGTGATGAGTTTTATGACCGCAAAGCTCGGGGCAAAAGTCGCACATCGCTTGTCGCCAGCCATGTTAAAAAAATGTTTTGCAAGCCTGCTCAGTACAGTAGGCATTTATTTTATTTGCCAGGGA
Organism: Acinetobacter sp. SWAC5; assembly: GCF_003419885.1. NCBI lineage: Bacteria > Pseudomonadati > Pseudomonadota > Gammaproteobacteria > Moraxellales > Moraxellaceae > Acinetobacter > Acinetobacter sp. SWAC5. Next base: position 11,046 of record NZ_QUWR01000031.1, on the reverse strand, counting down.
ATTTTACATTTTTAAGCTGAATCCTAAGACAAAGTGGCTTGAAAGCGCCAAGGATGGCGTTATAGACTGCAATTGACTGTATAGACAAAATATTGTCCTACAATGTTATGGTAATGTCGTGTAAAAAGCAGTTAAATCAGACCAGATTGCAATAAAAAATCGCATCTCATGCATCAATAAAAACAAGATAGGAATAGTATGCAGCAACAAGAAGCGGAGAGCTTGTCGGAGCAAATTGCCAAGCATATCAGTGAGCAGATCATTCGCGGTGAGTTGGTAGAAGGAGAGCGGATCCAAGAATTACGCATCTCTGCAGAACTTGATGTGAGCCGTGGCTCTGTACGCGAAGCTTTGCTTATTTTAGAACGTACGCAGCTGATTGAAATTTTTCCCAGACGCGGTGCGATTGTGTCAGAAATGTCGGCCTTACAGGTGCGGGCGTTATTTGATATGGCTTCACTCCTGCTCGGGCAGATTGTTCAACGTGTTTCTGAAACATGGCGGAGTTACGAAGCAGAGCGCATTCAGCTATTATTAGAGCAATTGAGCATTGAAACTCGACAAGGCAATGCAGAAAAGTTTTATGATCTGATCTTTCAGGCAATGGCACGCCAGCATGAAATGGTCGGGAATGCATATCTGATGCGTTATTATCAGGAACTGCTCCCATCATTGCGACGGAGCTATTTTTTAACCCTGAATATTTCTCGCAGAGAACTACAAGAATCTTTTGAGCTGTTTAAGATGGTTTCGGATGCAATTTTGATTCGAAAGGCACAACAAGCCACTTTATTTATGGAAGATTTTTGTCGACACTTACGGAACCTTGTGTTGGAATCACTGACACGGATGAAACAAATCGAACTCGCGTGGGCTAGACGTTCACGGCGTTAATCAGGACATTATGCGTTTAAGCAGTTTAAAACTTTCTGGCTTCAAATCTTTTGCCGATAATACGACTTTACATTTTAAAGATAGTCGCACCGCTGTAGTTGGGCCAAACGGTTGTGGTAAATCCAATGTGATTGATGCCATTCGTTGGGTGATGGGAGAGTCGAGCGCGCGCCAGTTACGTGGCGGTAGCATGCAAGATGTTATCTTTACAGGTACAGCTAAGCGCAAACCTGTAGGTGTGGCCAGTGTTGAGTTACGTTTTGAAAATACCTATGGCAAATTAGGTGGTGCGTATAATGCCTATAATGAATTGGCTGTGCGTCGTCAGGTAAACCGTGATGGTAAATCTGAATACTTCCTCAATGGAACCAAATGTCGCCGTCGAGATATTACCGATATCTTTTTGGGCACAGGTCTAGGGCCACGTTCATACGCAATTATTGAACAAGGCATGATTAACCGTATGGTCGATGCCAAGCCTGAAGAAATGCGAGTGTTTTTGGAAGAGGCAGCAGGCGTTTCGCGTTACCAAGCACGCCGTCGTGAAACCAATGTGCATTTAGAGCACACCACACAAAATTTATCGCGTTTAGAAGATATTGCGACCGAGCTCAAATCACAGCTCAAAACATTGCAACGCCAGTCCGAAACGGCAGTGCAATATAAAACCCTCGAAAAGCAAATTCGTACCATTAAAATAGAAGTACTGTCTTTTCAGTGTGAGCAAAGCAGTCGTTTACAACAAGAATATACTGTTCAAATGAATGATTTGGGCGAACACTTTAAGTTGGTACGTTCTGAATTGAACACCCTTGAGCATGATTTAAGTTCGACCAGTGAATTGTTCCAGCGATTAATTCAGCAGTCCACGCCTTTACAAACAGAGTGGCAACAGGCTGAAAAAAAATCTGCTGAATTGAAAATGACTTTGGAGCAAAAGCAAAGTTTATTCTCACAAAACTCTGCCAACTTGGTGCAACTCGAACAGCAAAAGGCACAAACTAAAGAACGTCTACAATTGTTAGAACTGCAATTGGACACTTTGCATGAGCAACAAGATGATTTAAATGCTCAGCTCGCAGTGCAAGAAAGTCAGGGGCAAGAAAGAACACAAGGCTTGAGTGATTTAAAAGCGCAGCACAGTATGGTGCAGCAGCAGTTTGAGCAAGTTAAAACGCAAGTTGAAAAGCAACAACAAAATAAGCTCCAAATGCTGGCACAGCTAGAACAACTAGGTAAAAATATCAGTCGTTTAGAGCAACAAAAAGCAACCTTGCAACATCAAGCATCGCAAATTTTAAATCAAGCACAGCAAGATGAGCTCGAACAGCTTGAGCAGAATAAGCAAGATATTCGTGAGAAATATCAACTCACCGAGCAACAGGTGATGGTGTTTAGCAACGAGTTAGAACAGCTCAATACACAGCAACAACAGCAAAAAGCACAGGTGCAACAGTTAAAGTCAGACATACAGATTTTGTTATCTGAGCAAAAAAACTTAAATCAGTTGCTCACCAAAGCTACGCCTAAACAGCAAGCGGATACGGTGCAATTGATGCAGTCACTGCAATTGTCTGCCTTAGGTAAAACACATGCAGCTTTGATTGAAAAGTTTTTGGCCAAATGGCTCCATGCGCAGGTTTTAACAGCAACTGACGCTTTTCAAGATGGCCATGCACGTCAGTTAAAAGCGACGGCTGATCTGTCGCAGATTCAATTAGACAATTTGGCTTGTTTAGCCACATGGATTGATACGCCACACTATTCACTTTGGCAACAGGTGGCGGTGGCGGATGACCTAAACACAGCACTGCGCTATCAAAGCCAATTAACGACAGGTCAGTCCATCCTAAGTTTGGATGGTTATCATGTTGGGCCCGACTGGGTGATTGGCTTGGACTATGATGAAGACAGTCAAGCAGGCCAAGGTGCGCTCAGTCATCGTATTCGTTTGGAAGAAATTGACACGCAATTGGTACAGCAACACGCATTGTTGACACAAGCAGAAGAGGCACTTCCACAGTCTTTAGCGCAAGTTCAACACGCACAGCAACAATTACAGGCTGCGCAAACAGAGCTCAAACAACTGCAACAGGCATTGCAACAAGCCGATGTTGCCATTGTAAAAGTACAAAGTACAGCACAAGCTTTTGCAGTTCAAAAGCAGCAATTGTCTGATCAGTTGATTCAGGTTGAGGCACAGCTGGAAGAAGACGCAATGCAAAAAGATGATTTAGACATCGACTTGCATGCCTTGAATATGAAGCTAGAACAGGCTTTACCTCAATATAAAACATTACAATACCAGCTGGACGAGTTGAACCAGAATTTAGACGCGCGTCAGCAGTCAACACAGCAAGCACAACAAGAATTAGAGCTGATTCGTCGGCAAGTATTACAGGCCACACAGCAAATTGAATTGTTGGAAAAAGACAGCGTATTTTTAAAGGCGCAACGCTTACAAATTCATACGCAGATGGAGCATGCACAACAATTTGTTGATCCAATACAGCTCGAGTTACCAACTTTGCAATCGCAATACAGTGAACAGTCTGAATTGACTGCCAAACTGCAAAAAACTTGGACGGAGTGGCAACTTGAACTGAATAATGTGCAGAATAAACAACGTGAATTGACTGAGCAACGTCATAGTCATCAACAGCAAGATGAAAAGCTCAGAACAGAGCTCGAACAAAAGCGTTTAGCATGGCAATCGGCGCAGTCAGATCTGCAACATTACACTGAACAATTAAAAGAAATGAACAGTGAGATGCTGACTGGCTTAAATATTGATATTGTCAGTCATCAACAGCAGTTGGAAAAAGCACAAAAGCAATTTGAAAAACTCGGTGCAGTGAATTTGGCTGCTTCAGAAGAATATGAAGAAGTCTCAAAACGCTATGAAGAACTGAGTCATCAAATTGAAGACTTGGAAAAAACCGTTGAGCAATTACAAGCGGCCATGAAGAGCATTGACCAAGAAACCCGCAAGCTCTTTATGAATACCTTTGATCGGGTAAATGCTGAATTACAGGAATTATTTCCAAAAGTCTTTAATGGTGGTGAAGCTAGCTTAAGTTTAGAAGATGGTTGGCAATCTGGGGTGAAGCTGATGGCTCGTCCACCGGGTAAGCGCAACAGTTCATTGGCCTTGCTTTCAGGTGGTGAAAAGGCGTTAACTGCTTTGGCACTGGTCTTTGCGATCTTCCGTTTGAATCCTGCACCATTTTGCGTATTGGATGAAGTTGATGCGCCTTTGGACGATGCCAATGTAGGAAGATTTTGTAATTTAGTAAAAGAACTTTCTGAACAAGTGCAATTCATTTACATTACACATAATAAACTGGCGATGACCATGGCAACTGATTTGCTCGGTGTGACCATGCCAGAACCGGGAACGTCTAAATTGGTCACTGTCGATTTAGAACAAGCAAAAGAATACGGTTTAGTTGCGGAGTCATAGTATGGAAATTACCACAATCCTTGGGATTGTTGTTGCAGTGGTTATTATGCTACTGGGCATTCGATTATTGCTGAAAAAGCCAGCAGAAGTATCACCTTCGTTGGAAACGGATTTACATATTCATCCTGACTCGCAGCAACCTGTGATTCCACGTCATGTTCGTGAGCAATTGCAAACGGAAGCAGAAGTGCGTAAAGAGCCAGTTTTAGCTGAAGCTGAACCTACTGAAGCCAAAGAAGCACAGCCAGAACCTGTTGCAGAAAGCGCTACAAATGATGCGAATGTTGAAAAAGCTGAAAATGCCGACGTTCAAACCGTACGTGAAGTGACGGTGAGTACGGCGGTAATTGCTGAAGCGGTGAAGGCCGAGGAAAAACCTTCAGAGCTGAGCTTGAATCACATTGAAAAAGCTGAAATTTCTGAATTTGAAGATGAAAGTAATATTCTTGATGCACATTTGCATGAGCAAAAGTTGGTGGATGAAGAAAGTGCTTTGGCTACAGCAGAAACGTATATTGCTTTGAATGTCTATTCAGATAGTCGTGCATTATCAGGTGAAAAAACCCTGAAAGTGCTGATGAAATATGGTTTACGTTTTGGTGAAATGGCATGTTTCCATCGTTATAGTGAAGACGATAGCAAGTTATTGTTCTCAGTATTGCAAATTGGTAATGACGGTGCGGCGGCAGGTTTTGATTTAGAAACATTGTCGACTGAGCAAGTGAAAGGTTTGGCCTTCTTCTTAGCATTACCACATAGCGATGTGCAAAATGCATTTGATACCATGGACAGTATTTCGCGTCTGATTGCACGTGAAATTGCGGGTACGGTATATGATCAAAACAATCAGGAATTTACGCCGCAGCTACGTGAACATTGGCGCCATCAAGCCATTGATTATCGCTTAGGGCAAGCGGTAGAAGCTTAGGATTGCAACGGGTCACGCTGATTTTTATAATATAGATCAGTGATAGAATTTTTTGAGGGCGGAAATTTACCGCCCTTTTTTATGGTGAAGATATGACACAACCGCAAACGGTCATCGCGCAAATGCGCCAGTTGATTCAAATTTTGGCGCAGCACAATCATGCCTATTATGTAATGGATCAGCCGACCATTGAAGACAGTGAATATGATCAGCTTTTTCACCAGTTAAAAGCATTAGAAACCCAGCACCCTGAATATATTCAAGCAGACACGCCAACCAACAAAGTCGGTGGCAAAGCGCTGTCTAAATTTGAAAGCGTGACCCATGCAGTGCCGATGCTGTCATTGGGTAACGTGTTTAATCAAGAAGACTTATTTGCTTTTGCGCGCCGTATTGAAGAGCGTCTGCCGAATCAAAAAATTGAATATGATGTCGAGCTGAAATTTGATGGCTTAGCGATTTCGCTTTGGTATGAACATGGCGTGCTAGTACGCGGTGTGACGCGCGGTGATGGTGAAACAGGTGAAGATATTACTCAAAATGTAAAAACCATTCGCAACCTGCCAAAAGTGCTGACATCAGCTTCTGCAGAAATTCCAGCTTTATTAGAAGTACGCGGTGAGGTGCTGATGCCGAAAGCCGGCTTTGAAAAGCTGAATGCGGAAAATGAAGCCAAGGGCGAAAAAACCTTTGCCAATCCGCGTAATGCAGCAGCAGGCAGTTTGCGTCAGCTTGACCCAAGTATTGCAGCCTCACGTCCATTGGCATTCTATGCTTATGGCATTGCACAGTGTGAGCCGAATCATGGGCAAAGCACCATGTCAGCCAGTCTTGAATGGCTGACACAGTTTGGCTTTGCGGTGGGCGAGCGTCATTTTGTTTGCGACAGCATACAGGCGGTACAGCAGGCTTATGAACAGATAAATACAGAGCGCCCTGAGCTGACTGTTGAAATTGACGGTATGGTGATTAAAGTCAATGATCTGAAACAGCAGCAGACTTTGGGCTTCTTAAGCCGTGAACCGCGCTGGGCAACAGCCTATAAGTTTCCTGCTGTTGCAGCGTTAACCACCGTGGATAATATTGACTGGCAAGTGGGGCGTACAGGTGCTTTAACGCCTGTGGCACGTCTAAATCCTGTTTCAGTGGGCGGTGTAACGGTTTCAAATGTAACCTTGCATAATATTGGTGAAATTCACCGTTTGGATGTACGCATTGGTGATACCGTGAGTGTGTACCGCAGCGGTGACGTGATTCCAAAAGTCGAAAAGGTTTGGCCTGAGTTTCGTCCTGTGGATGCTGTTGAAGTGCATCTGCCTGAAAGCTGTCCTGTGTGTGCATCGCCAGTCGTGATGCCTGAAGGCGAAGCATTAGCGCGCTGTTCAGGCGGTTTATATTGCGCGGCGCAGCGTATCGAAGCGATCCGTCATTTCGTTTCACGTAAAGCCATGGATATTGAAGGCTTGGGCGACCGTTGGGCGGAATCGTTGCTGCATTTGGATTTACTCAAAGATGTGGCCGATATTTACAGCCTGCATGAGCACCGCGAGAAATTACTCACCATTGAAAAGATGGGCGAGAAGTCAGTTCAAAATCTGATTGACTCGATTGAAAACAGCAAGAAAACTACTTTAGGTTCATTCATCTATGCCTTGGGTGTTCGTGGTGTAGGTGAAACCACGGCACGAATGTTGGCCAATACCTTCCAAACCTTTGAAGCGCTGCGTCATGCAGATATTGAGGCTTTAAAGAAAACCCCTGATGTCGGTGATATCACAGCAGAATGGATTATCGACTTTTTCCAAGCGCCACATAATTTAGAAGTGGTTGAGCGTTTATTGGCTGCAGGCATTCATTGGGATGCGCCAGTCGCGCCAAGCCGTCAGCCATTGAATGGCGAAAGTTGGGTAGTGACGGGTACACTGAGCACGATGGGCCGTGATGAAGCTACGCAGTTGCTACAAACACTCGGCGCTCGTGTCAGCGGCAGTGTTTCAAGTAAAACCAAATGTGTGGTTGCTGGTGAAAAAGCTGGTTCTAAACTGGAAAAAGCTGAAAAATTAGGTATTCCAGTCATCAATGAAGCTGAATTTATTGAGTTGATGAAAAGCCATGGGCAAATAGAATAATTTGCAAAGCTGAAAAAACCGCCCTAGGGCGGTTTTTTTATGATCTGTTAAGGGATATATTTTTTCACAACACCGTCATCCAGCAGCTGCTGGAAATGCTCAACTAAGCTGTTTTCAATATTGCGATATTGAATACCCAATTCGGCTTGGCTCTTAGACGCATTAAAGTAGATAGGATAACCCATATTGAGTTCAACAAAAGATTTGGAAAAACCAGCCAATGGGCCAAACAATTTAAATGCAGCTTTAGGCAACTGATTGCGCGGGAAGGGGAATTTAGGGCCGAAGTTTTGGCGCAGAATTTTACCCATTTCCAGCAGGCTGAGTGAGCCACCACTGATGATATAACGGCCTTTTGCATTTGGGTTAAAAGCTGCCTGCAAGTGAGCATCGGCAACATCACGAACATCGACAATGCCATTCCACATCGGCGGTACACCGGCGAGGGTCATGCCGTTGGCAAATTGCTCTAGCACTTCAACGCTGCCAGACTTGGTCATTGCTGTCAGTGAAGGGCCGAGCACAAGCGCTGGGTTGACACAAACCAGTTCCCAGCGGTTTTGCGCTTTTTGCATATCCCACGCTTTGCGCTCCGCCATGACTTTTGAATATGGATAGGGTTGATGGGTTTCGGAGCTGGTGGTATTCCAGTGAGACTCATCAAATTGGTTATTTGCTGTTTGCTTAATGTCGATCGCATCGCCATAAGTAGAGGCAATACTGGAGGTTACCACCACACGTTTTACAGATTCTGTTTGGTTTACGCTGTTTAGGACATTTTCTGTGCCTATTACCGCAGGCTCAATAATGTCTTTTACCGCATCTTTATAATTGGTTACTACAAAAGGTGAGGCCATGTGCAACACAATTTCACAGCCTTGCATGGCTTCATCAAAGGCATGCGGTGTAAGTAAATTGGCTTGAAACAGTTTGAGTGTGCCAGCGCTTTGGTTTGCGATATTTTCTAAGTGAGCAAAGCTTTTTTTCTTATTCAGATCACGTACGGTGGCGTGAACTGTATGTCCTTGTTCAAGCAGATTTTTAATGACCCAGCTGGCAATATAGCCAGTGGCGCCTGTAACGAGTATCGATGTTGTATTGGTATTCACATTCTTCAACTTTCATGGGCTTATTTTTTATCATATTGAGAATATTTAGTTTTGTCTTTGATTGATTTGAAAAAATATATGTTGATGATTGGGTTTAATGCGCACTAAATTCAGCAGAGAATACATGTGAAGGCTGCAAAAGTACTTTTTTATTGATTTAAAAAAACGCGAAGATGGGGGTGAGTGTTGGATAGATGAAAATTCTTAGTATCGTGGGCGCCAAATCTCATAAATAAATGGAAAAAGAGTTATATCTAACTTGTGTACTTTAAATTAAAGTCTAGATCTTAGGTCTAGGCTTCTTCATTTCGTAATAAGAGATTTTATGTTAATTACCTATTTTCATACATAATAAGTGTCTACAAAATAGGTGGCTATTCAAGTTAGTAACTACTCTACTTAAGCCTTAAGAAAGCTAGTCCGTATATAACCAACGGACGAATTTACCATCTTCATCATAGAGTTTATGAGCTAATGCATAAGGGCAATGTATCAAGAAATACCACCCTAGATAGTTATTTTTTTGATCCATTTGATGGATAGCAAAACTACCAATCCAAACTTGTTGTAGCTGTTCAATTTGTTCTTGTGGGCTTCCAAGCAGTAACTCTCCATCTCTAGATGGATCTTCACCATTCAAATTATGAAATAAGGAAATATCACCACTTTCTAACAGGATTTTTAGAACTTTGAAGAAGGATACATCTTGTCCATATTCGAGCTTAACCTTTGGATCTATTTCTTTAAGAAAGTTCCCACACAAATAAAATAAATCATCTAAACCTTCCTTAAACTCATATTCATGAAAGGTTTTAAGGATTAACTCCAATTGCTTCATTAAAATGGATGCTCCAAAATATTTAAAAATTAAGAATTTCTAAAATTAACATAATACACCTTATACGTAATGCTTGTGTTAGAACCCATTTAAAGTGTCTATATTCTCACCAATAAAAATGTCTAGTTTATGATGGTTTTTATCACCATGGACTGGATATAAACTTGAGATGCTGATCACTATGTCTGACAAGGAAATACAACGTCTTGCAGTCCTGCAAGATGTTCGAGATCAACGTATTACACAAGTCCGTGCTGCAGAAATTCTGAATCTTTCAACACGCCAAATTACTCGATTATTGCACAAGCTCAATCAAGACGGTGTTTCAGGTCTGGCACATGCCAGTCGTGGTCAACCGGGTCATCGTCGTCATGATGACTTGTTAAAATCAAAGTGCCTTTCCATTATTTCTGAACATCTGCTGGGCTTTGGTCCCACCTTGGCGCATGAGAAGCTCAACAGCATGTTTGACCTGAATATCCCTGTAGAAACGCTTCGGCGCTGGATGACTGCAAATGGTCTCTGGATTCCGCGATCCAAGCGCCAGAAACGTCCATATCAACCTCGATATAACCGCGATTGCTTTGGTGAGCTAATCCAGATTGATGGCTCATATCACGATTGGTTTGAAGGACGTGACGCTAAATGCTGCTTGTTGGTTTATATTGATGATGCCACTGGAAAGCTGTTGCATCTGCGCTTTTGTGAGGCCGAAACGACCTTTGATTATATGCTTTCAACCCGAGCCTACATTGAGCAATACGGCAAGCCTTTGGCCTTTTATAGCGATAAACACTCAGTATTTCGAGTCAATCAGAAATCCAAGCAAGACAGCCAGATCACGCAATTTGGCAGGATTCTCAACGAATTAAACATCGATATTATCTTTGCCAACTCACCACAGGCCAAAGGACGTGTGGAACGCGCCAACAGAACTCTGCAGGATCGCCTGATCAAGGAAATGCGTTTGGAAGGCATCTGCTCAATTACCGAGGCCAATGCTTGGCTGCCCTGCTTCATTGAGCAGTTCAATCAGAAGTTTGCCAAGTGTGCGAGAAACTCGAAGAACTTGCATCGACCTTTAACGGAATCTGATGCTGAGCTAGAGGATATTTTTACCTGGCAGGAACCGCGTAAGGTCACGAAGAATCTGACTATCACGTATGACAAGTGTATTTATATGCTTGAGCCAACACCACTGAACCACAAACTTGTTGGGCAATACATAACATTTTTAGAGTATCCAGATGGTACTGTGGCCATCATGCACGAAGGACGGAAGATCAACTACAGTATTTTCAATAAACTGGCTAGACTGCAGCAGAATGAAGTAGTTGAGAATAAAAGATTAGGTGCGGTTCTGGCCCATATCCAGCAACAACATGAAGAGTTGGAAAAACAAAATAAAAGTTCCCGTGCCAAGAAAAGTATGCCGAGTCGTAAAGCTCAGAAAGTTGTTATTGAACAAAGAAATTTAAATCCTGTTCTTGACTCTTGCAGTTAAAAACAGGACATTTTAAATGGTTTATCGCATAGACATTTTAATTGGTGAATAACAAAAAATGGGAGCCTTAAGCTCCCATTTTTTAAGTAATTTTTTCAAATAAGGCTTGGGTGAGCATCTAAAATTCGAATCAATGTAGCTGCTGGTCCAGTTGGATAGCGTCGTCCCTGTTCCCAATTTT
>NZ_QUWR01000030.1:0-17364 GCF_003419885.1 Acinetobacter sp. SWAC5 | reverse complement strand
AGAGGAATAGCAACACGATATGATAAGTTAAAGTGTAGCTATGAGGGTGCAGTTGCATTAGCTTGTATATTTATTTGGCTACCTTTATCGGGTAAATTCTATACTTGAAATGTCAACAGACCCTAATTAATTAAGTTTAATTAAATTGTTAAGTTTTAAAACATATGAAGCTGAACCAGCTCAAGACCGTCTTGTGCTTGAAAACATCACCATTGCTGAAGCGATGAAGTTAGCTGAAAACAACGGATTCTTTAAAGCAAAGTACCAGGTGCTTAAAGTGATTCAATATTTTGATGTTGAATTGGTACTCACGGCGTCTGATGTTGAGCACTGTGCTGAATTACACCAGTTTAGCGGTGGCTATAACGTGACGGTGCTTGCTGATACACCTGAACAAGATCTTATTGCAATTCTCAATTCATTGGGGATATTGAATTAGAGCCATCTCGTGATAAGAGAATGCAGCTCCGAAAAATGGAGTCTAAATTTAAATCTGCCTTTAAGGGATATGATTTATCCCAAGTATCCATAGTGATATGGTCAGTGTATGTTCACCAGTGGCACGATCGCAAAATTAGTACCGTATATATCTAAAAAAAAACCACAATAACAATTGATGGTTTTTTAATGAGCTTTATAAAATGGGTTCATCATACGCACGGCGTTTGTGTTTTACATTTGGATCTATGCCAATTTGATTCGGATATAACAGGTTTAATACCTGGTTAATGCGATCAACTACGCATTGATTAAACAAGATATGACAGTTACCGTTTTCGTAGATCTTAATGCGTAATAAATTATCATCAATGCTATGCCAGATACCACGATCTAACCTGAGTTTATCTAATCTAGTGTGGTCTAAAGGCTTGCCAAATAACTGCCTTGCTATAAAGCGTACTTCTTCCACTAAATTATCTCGTCTGCAATAAGAATGGTAGCTATTGTGATGAATGATCACGCACGGGTTAATACCAGCACCAAGATTGGTTTTGTATTTGCTTGATAATTGGCAAAACAATGAATCAACTTTACGAGCATATGCCATGTGGCGCGTAGACCAGATAGATTCTAAAAATACATTCACGTTATCCATCGTGAAATCTTCAATTTCATGACGAGCAATTTTATCTGACAACGCATCATATTCTTTTTCAGATATAAAGTTTCTAAGATTGATGATCTCAGTTAACTTCCTCCAGAAGCATGACGATATTTGTTTTAAAGCAGATTCTTCAGTATTGAATGATGATGAATATGATTTTCGGGTGATTGCACTCACAATCTGGTAAGCATCAAGTTCAATATCTTTGATGCTTTCATAAATAACCTTTATTGACGATTTTGCTTTTTCGCATTGCAAAATTAGCTTTTCGACTTCAATAAAGTCTAATTCAGATGCTTGCACTTCTCTTTTTATATTTACCAACATATTCATAATTGCCCACCTAATTAGCTTAATTGTCTATATAGATATTTTAATAAAAACCATGGTCATTAATTTTTTTTTAAAATTTATAAGCTAACTTTTTCACTATAATTAAATTAAATAAGCACAACGCTTAAAACTTGGTGTAGTGGAATATGGCTCAACCTTTAAAATTCCTTATTACCTCTACTCATAAATGATGATGTCGATATGCTTATGAAAAAACAACATTCAGTTATGTTCTCAACTGATCGAACAAATACCAATGCTATAAAAATCTGTAATGAGGATATTGTTAAATGAAAAAACTCTGTACACGACAAATTTCACAGAACCCTTATCCTATCAGGATTCTGCCTTCTTAAAATTGCCAAAATTTCCTTAAACTCTTCTTTTTTCCCAAAACCAATTAAACGCTGAATCGCCATTTGAACATAGTCTAAACCATAGCGAAATAAACTCATTGAGAGTCGTCCATGCTTCTTTATTTTTATCGCTTTTTTTTGATCATGTTGCCATTCACCCGTTAAGTAACACCAACAGAAGCTTATAGCTAACACCGCAATCAATTTTTTCACTCGTCTAGGGTCTGTCAAGCGCGTATTTTCAAGATTAAACCCGCGTCCTTTGAGACAACTGAATAAGGTTTCAATTTCCCAGCGTAATGCATAATCCTGAATAGCATTGGCATTAAACTGAGGAGAAACGACGAGTAAAAGCTCTCCATTTTCTAACTGTAGTGCACTTATATATAGTTTCACCCGACCAACCAAAATCCGTCGTTTACGACATTCAATTTGACCAACTTTAAGATGGCGAAATAAATCACTAATTTTATGATTCTTTCCTAAATGATTGGTGACAATGAAGTTTTTTTAACACGAATGCAGAAGTTGATGTCTTGTTCAATTAACCATGTAAACCACTGCTCACCGATAAACTCTCTGTCTGCGAACACATTCACAATACGGTCTTTACCAAAAATGGCTATAAAGCGTTGAATCAAAGCAATGCGCTCTTTCGTATCTGAATTTCCACGTTTATTAAGCAATGTCCAAAGGATAGGTATCGCTATTCCACGATAAACGATTGCGAGCATCAGGATATTAATATTTCGTTTTCCCCATTTCCAATTGGTTCTATCTAAAGTCAGTTGCACTTGGTCGAATGAAAACATATTGAAAATCAACTGAGAAATTTGACGATAATCAAAATACTGACCTGCAAAGAAGCGCTGCATACGTCGATAAAATGATTGTGGTAAGCACTTGATGGGCAAGGCTTTAGATGCAGAAGAAAGATTACATGTTTGCTTTAAAATAATCACAAGCATGATGAGCGCAAAGCACTTTAAATGTGACTTGTTCCATTTTAGAGATTTGTTTAAGATAAGATATAGAATATCTCCATTATTGTCGCCGCCAGCCTTAGTTACAGCTGCTATGATGAATGAGATCGAAAACTGAAATCCCCCACTAGAATTGTTGACTGGAGTCAAAATGAATAAAAAGCGGCCGGTTAATCTTGATATTCGAACCATTCAGCTTCCTCTCACGGCGCTTACATCGATTCTGCACCGGATTTCAGGAATTATGCTCTTTATTTTTCTGGGACTGATACTGTATATGCTGAGCAAATCGTTGGAGTCAGAAAAGGGTTTTAATGAAGTCAAGGAGATTTTTTCTTCACCTTTCGGCAAAGTTAGTTTCTGGTTGGTATACTCTTCATTTATTTATCATCTCGTAGCCGGAATTCGACACCTAGTTATGGATGTGGGTGTTGGTCATACTTTGAAAGGCAGCAATCGCGCCTCTACTATTGTTTTAGTAGTGTCGGGTGTTTTAATGGTTGCTGGCGCCGTATGGATTTGGTAGCTGTGGAGTCGTAATGCGTATTTACAAGGACTAAAAGCGTCCTTTAAAGCTAACTTACGAAAGTATTTATAATCGACGGTTCACGCTTAAACGGTTGAATCCTTTCGGGCTTCCGAATAGCTGTTAGCTGAAAGCTATCATGAGCTAAGTTTTCTGTGCATCATCAAATGTGTTAATGGGAGCGCCATAGTACTAGGTACAAATATGGCTCTAGGACAATGTTAGATGTTTTGGATTTTGAGGCGGATCGCTCTTATCGAAGATCGTCTAATTCGCTCTGAAGCGCAGGTTTTTTGAAACTATCACCTGGTTGGCACACTGTGCGAATCAACATCAGATATGAGAAAGCCAATCAGGTGAACACTACCCTCGAGGGCTCATCTGTCCAGTTAAAGCCTCGAGTCTTTCTGGGTGCGCAAAAGACAAGAAGGTTATATGGGAAAATTATGAGGCCTGGATACCATGCGTCATGGGCGTGCCGATGCTGTGAGTGACAGAGCGAGAAGCAAGTGAAAGTCCCTGAAGTAGGGGCGGGATGCGCCCGAGTGGCATTTTTTGTCTTAAGGTAGATCGCGTAGCTGTTCTTCAGAATAATCTTCAGAGCGTTGACGACAGCCATCGCTGTGCATTCCTCAAGAATAGAATGTGTCGGAAGGGTGGCGTCATTGGTGTTAGTCATCGCTTAGGATTTCTCAATCTGGCTTACACGGGCGCCTGTACCGATATCCCCGCGGATGGCGACGTATCGATGTTGAATTCCTCGCCAGACGAAGTGCAATGAGCTGCGGCTATAGGCTTGCGCAGCCTTAGATAGCCGGCCGTCGCAGGCGCGCCGGTTGGCCGGGATCTTCTTCTGCCCGTCAGGTGTCCGGTCGGAACTCCAGCACGAACGCTACGACCTTTTCGGCGGACATTTCGCACGGCTTCAACAATGTCCTATCTGATGTAACGCGGAAGAGGTTGAAGCTGACAATGTCAGTCCCGTCCAACTCCCTGGCGAACAGACTGTTGCGACGTCCGTCCCCAGATCGCCGGACGATCAAGCTGAAACGCCGGCCTTCATAAGTCCCTTCTCTGTATCCCTCCGCAAGCTTCGCGAAAGCGGCATCGAACTCGGAATGCTCCATGTCATCCATCCTTATTGATAGAACAGAGGCGCGGCGGGTGCGAGACCGCCAGTGCCG
Source organism: Acinetobacter sp. SWAC5 (assembly GCF_003419885.1). Classification (NCBI taxonomy): domain Bacteria; kingdom Pseudomonadati; phylum Pseudomonadota; class Gammaproteobacteria; order Moraxellales; family Moraxellaceae; genus Acinetobacter; species Acinetobacter sp. SWAC5. The sequence continues at coordinate 12,877 of NZ_QUWR01000030.1, read as the reverse complement.
GGTCGCGCTAAGGTGCCGGGCAGATTCCTGCAGCCGACGAGGCCCGGGGTGGGCAGGATAATTGAGATGTCGGCGCCCGCATGGCTATCAGCGAAGTCGTCCGTCCAGTCTGCTAGGCAACGTCCACGCCTTTCCAGAAAGCGATGTAATCCCGGATACCCTCGGCATCCGGAGTGGGGGCGGGATAGGTCCAAGCGGCGTTCACGTTGAGCGCGTCACCCGCGCGAACATGAAAGAAGCGCGCGGCGCCTTTGATCGGACAGACAGATGTGTGCGGGCTCATCTCAAGCAGGCTCAGGTCGACTCCTGACGGTGGGAAGTAGTGATTTCCCTCGACGATGACTGTTTCGTCGCTTGTGGCGATAGTAGTGTCTTTCCAGATGGCTGAGACCAACGGACTCTCCTTTTGTATTCATCAACCGGCGAAGGCTCGCGGGCTGGCTGCCCCAAGCCGCACCTCCTCAGGTGGCAGGCGGGTTGCGCCCGAGAAGTTTGTCGAGCTCGCCTCTGACATCGAGCGCGAATAGCTCATCGGAGCCACCGATAAGGGTGCCATTGATGAAGATCTGCGGCACGGAGCTTCGCCCCGACGCTTCCGCCATGGCCTGCCGGTGAGCCGGATCCGCCTCAATATCGAGCTCCTTCCATCGCACGCCCTTTTCCTTGAGGAGCGCCTTCGCTCGGCGGCAGAACGGGCACCAATTCGTGGTGTACAGCAATACATCAGTTGTCATATTGCATCTCCGGCAGTTGCACGCGGATCGCTGTCATGGCGTTGATCTCCAATTCGCGGCGTTCAAAGATGGCGACTGCACCTTGGCCGACATCGGAGCAGATGCTGACGATTGGCCGCTATCCAGGCGACATGGCCCAAAGTGCTTTCACCGCCAGGCAGAGGCCGCACGCGCCTCCTGTAGCGCCGAGCCGATGCTCTAAGGTAACCGAGCCTCGATTGGGACGGAAGCGGTCCCGCTCGAATCGCCCATCATGCTGGTCGAGCATATCAGGACGACGGATAGTGCAGGAACTTTCAAATTGAGCTTGATGTCGAGCCAGGTATCGCGAGCGAAGGCGTTCTAGAGGCCGGGGGGTACGAAGACTGTGTTCGGCAAAACGGTTCACGTTGATCGCCAAAGCTTCCCAGGGCGCACGTCTACGATCGGCGCGACGTGAGATAGCTCGCGCCGCTAGCCCCCGTAGCGCTCCGTCTTGATGATGGAGGCGTCCAAGCCCGCCAGCAGCGCGCTATCGGTTGCGATGTTGACGAATCCGTTAGACCCGCAGACGAACACTTGCGTCGGCTTTCCCTGAAGCCTGGTTAGAATTTCTTGGACCATCATGCCGTCGATCCGTCGCGCAAAGTCCGATGCGCGAACCGGTTTCTCGCGCGTAATCGCGAGCGCCAGGACGAACGCCGGATCGCTGATTTCGATGCAATGAAGTTCTTCTGAGAAGAGAACGTCCTCGGCGGTTCGTGCGGACAGGAGCAACGCTGTCGGAACGGCTTGGGCCAATGCGCGGCGCTGCCGGATCATTGCCATCAACGGCACGAGGCCGGAGCCTCCCCCGATCAACAGAACCGGATCTATGGCAGGCTCAGGCCAAAGGAAATGGCCACCGAGCGGACCGCGAACTTCGATTTCGTCACCAATCGCCGCGATGTCGTGAAAAAACGGCGAAACTTCGGCATCCGGCATGCGCTCGATAGCTATCTCGACGATCGGGGTCGAAACTGCCGATGACGCGATCGAGTAGCTGCGCATTGCACTGTAGCCGTCGGGCGCGGTCAGCCGGATATCGACGTGCTGACCTGCGGTGTGCGCGAACGGCTTGCTCAACCGAAGGAAGAAGCTCTTGATACTCGGTGTTTGCTGGATGATGTCGTCGATCACGCATGATTGCCACGAACGGACTTGCGCTTCGTTTTCAGTCATGGGTGTATCGTTGTTCGCGCCACGGATCGCCGTAGATGTGATAGCCGTGCAGCTCCCAAAAGCCGGCCTCGTCACGCGTCGTGAATTGCAGCGCATTCACCCATTTGGCGGATTTCCAGAAGTAAAGGTGCGGCACTAGAAGACGCGCCGGCCCCCCATGATCGCGGGAAAGTGGCTTGCCCGCATAACTGAGGGCGACCATCGCTTTCCCGGAAAGCAGATCCGTCAGAGGGACGTTTGTCGAATAATTATCGTAGCAGTGCGCCAAGACGAAATCGGTAGGCCGATCAAGCTCTGCATCTGCAAGGATGTCTTCAATGAGTACACCCTCCCAAACGGTATCCAGTTTGGACCAAGAGGTGACGCAGTGAATATCCTTTGTCACCTGGGTCTTTGGTAGAGTGTTGAATTCGCCCCAATTCCACGTTTTGACGGGCTTCGGACCAATTTTGACTGTGAATTTCCAGTCGGAGGGCTCTACCCTCGGCGTAGGGCCGGCCGACAGAACAGGGAAATCCTCCACCAGATGCTGACCTGGCGGAATCCGATCGGACTGGTCGCCTGAACCGCGACCGGTGAAACCTCTGGTGACCATAGTGACCCCTCTTGCTCGATACGGCAGACCGAAGCCGGCCTTCATTTCAGTACTCTGCGTAAAGCATTTGCCCGCACATCCGCCGAATAAGCCAATCGACTAAAAATCAGATACAGATGCTCTATCATCGTAAAAAATCGCGTATCGAACATAGCGTCAGGCCAGCATGATTCCCAATACCCAATGGCTATAGGGTAGATAACCCCAAGGCTGCGTACGCTGATCTGCGGTATGCGGAGCGGAAGTTGCAGGTTCGCTCTCAAACGGATGGGCAGCGTGCAAAGCTCAAGGCTCACCAGCGCATGGTTGCCCAGTTCGCGCTCGCCGGCAGCTTGAGTATATTAAGGACGAAATGTCGATCTGATCTATTCTGGCTTCAGGAAATAGGGAAAATAAGGTCGGACGTTCGCGCACCGTCGCGACGCGCGATCATCCACTAAGCTTCTGTATCGGGGTTGGAGGATCAGATGAACGAGATCGAACGACAAGCGCCTGAGCTGCGGGTGCAAAAATGGATTGGCAAAGATGGGGAAAGTATCGCGCCGTTCAAACTGTCAGATATCGGGCCCGGCCCGAAAATCTTGTTTGCCTTCCAGCATTGGTGCCAAGGTTGCCATTTGCATGGGTTTCCGACGCTACAAAAGTTGCATGCAGCGTTGAGCTCAAAAGACGTGGGGTTCGCAGTGATCCAGACCGTCTTCGAAGGAACGCATGAGAATACCTTCGAGAAGTTGCGCGTGAACCAGCTCAAGTATGAGCTTCCTATCGTTTTCGGTCACGACGAGCAACCGACCGGCTCGCCGTTTCCAACCTTCATGGAAGACTACCGCACACGAGGAACTCCGTGGTTTACGGTTATCGACGCTGGCGGTAGCATTGTTTTCTCGGACTTCCATCTCGACGCGGAGCGACTAGTGAAGCAACTTGAGCAAGGTTAATCGTTGGAAGGTGGGCAATCATCCTGATTGCCACCCATCCCCTGATGCCCACTACAGGCGTTGCGCGCTGTAACTCTGTTGATCAGCGTGCGAAAACCCGGATCCGGATAGGAGGAGCGTCAACGATTGAATCAATCCGTTGGGAGAGGGCGGCTCCGCTCCGTCAGCTCGGCAATAGATAACCCATTCTCGCCGAGCAACTCTCTGATCCGATCGACGATATGAGCCCCTAGCGCCGCTGTCTTGGTCCCCCCCACAGATTCCCAAGATGCGAGTTCACACGCCGATACCTCGTGGTCAGCGCCGAAGTGCTTCTGTCGGTATGTCACCGCCGCCCTTCAATGATAAAGGCGCGGTAACGGGAACCGGCAAAGCGTTGAGCAGCGATGGTTTGGTAGGCGGGACTGTCATACCAGTCGCGAGCGGCCTGCATCGTCGGGAAACGCAAGATTACGGCCCCTTCGATGGGCGGCCCCTCCAAATGCTGGATCGCGCCATAAGCGGCGAGAAAGGTAACGTCGTGACCATCGAACGATGGTCCGACGCCTGCAGAATAGGTTGCGAGTGCATGTGGGTCGCTGGTTTCTTCCCGCGTAAAGACGACGAACGCTTCCATCATTAGGCCTCTCAAAGGTTGGATCTGTTGGCCATTACCACCGGTGATGGCCTCACAGTCGTCAGGCTGGCAACTGGAACCCGATTTTCATGAGTGCCTCGACGCACGCATCCTGATCCTGCTGATAGTTGCCTCCGGAGATGCCTATGCCGCCGATCAACTTCCCATCCTCCAGAATCGGATAACCGCCGCCGACAGCGACCATCCGAGGGCGATAGGCTAGCGGCGCCACTTTTGGATCGTTGGTCACATAGTCGTTCCAGACATGGGTCGGGAACCCAAACGAGGCGGAACTCCAGGCCTTGTCGATGGCAACATCGACGGTAAGGAACGGCGCATCGTCGGTGCGCTCGAACGCGCGCAGGTTACCGGTGGCGTCGACGACGGCGACGGCAGCCGGGATGCCGATGGCACGGGCCGCAGCGAGCGCCGCGTCGATGAGGGCGACTGCGGTTTCGCGGTTGATCGAGGCGGTGGCAATAGATTTGGTCATGGGATTCTCATCGCTGGGGCATAACCCGTTCGGCTTTTTGAGGTTGGACAAGATGTTTGGCGATCGCGGTCGTTAGAAGCCTTCGAGGACGATCTTGCCTTTAGCCGCGCCACTTTCGATCAGTGCATGCACCGTCTTCAGATTGGCGGCATTGATCGGCGACAGTCGCCGGGTCAGCGTCGTGCGGATTTTGCCGTCGTCAACCAGCGCTGCCATCGCATCCAGAATCTCGCCCTGCTCATTCATGTCGGGCGTGCCGTAGATCGACCGCGTGAACATCAGCTCGTGGTGGATCGACACCGCCTTGCGCTTGAAAACCATGATATCGAATGCCTTGGGATCGTCGATCAGTCCGAACCGTCCTTGTGGGGCGATCAGTTCGGCGATGTCGGCGACATGTTGCTCGGTATGTGTGGTCGAAAAGACGAAAGCGGGAGCACCGATGCCGAGTTCGGCGATCTGTGGCGCGAGCGGACGAGAATGGTCGATGACGTGGTGAGCTCCAAGCCCTCTTACCCACTCTTGGGTTTCCGGTCGAGAGGCTGTGGCGATGACGGTGAGGTCCGTGCGCTGTCGCGCGATCTGGACGGCGATCGACCCAACCCCGCCCGCGCCACCGATGATGAGGATCGCCTCCGCCGCACCGGGTACGGGCTTCGCCACGTCCAGGCGGTCGAACATCGCCTCCCAGGCCGTCAACGTCGTCAGCGGCAGCGCCGCCGCTTCCGCCCAGGAGAGCGACGCAGGTTTGTGACCGACAATCCGGGCGTCGACGAGATGGAACTCCGCATTGGTACCGGGCCGTGTGATCGATCCGGCATAATAGACCTCGTCGCCTAACTCGAACTGCGTGACGTCGGGGCCGACCTCGCGCACAATCCCGGCGGCATCCCATCCCAGCACCTTCCAATCGCCATCTGCCGGCGGCGTGCTGTTGCGGACCTTGTAGTCGACCGGGTTGACCGAGACGGCCTTCACCTCAACCAGGATATCGTATCCTGCAGCGACAGGCCGAGGCAGATTGATGTCGACCAGCGCGGCATCCGCGGCGATGGGTCCCGGAACCTTGTAACCAATGGCTTTCATAAATGTCTCCAGCTTGCTTGATCGGATGACGCGAATGCTCGTTAGTCAACTTCTTCTACATTGAGGTCCCGACTCTTGAACTGGGTCGCGGTAGCAGATTTCATCGAACACGTCGATCAACAGGCCTTTATGCTCTGTCGCCGGATCGGTGATCGCGTAGATGTTGGAGGCATCTTCGCCGTCGTCCCCGCTCTCGAGGCGCAACGCCGCATCGACGCGAATGCTGCATGCATCGAGGGTTGACCCTAGTTCGAGATCGACGAGATTGCCGTCCTTGACGCGGTATTCGCGGTCATAGCCGTTGGCGATGAATGACTGGACTGCTTCTAGAACGTCGGTCACCTGGGAGGTCATGGAAGCACCTTCATCTTGAACTGGATTGGACACGCTCGCGCACAAAGCGCGCTGTGACTCGGCGGACGGAGAAGCTCGCGAAGTGCGTTACTCATAGCCACTTGGCCTTCTTGAAGCGCATGAACAGGAGAAGGCAGAACACCGCTATCACTCCGAGCACGACGAAGTAGCCATATGGCGTGTCCAGTTCCGGCATGTGCTTGAAGTTCATGCCATATATTCCGGCGATCGCCGTCGGGACCGTCAAGATCGCCGCCCAGGCCGCGAGCTGGCGAGTGACCACACCGATCCTTTGCGCTTCCAGAAGGCTGCTGGCCTCGAAGACCGTGGACAGGACAAGCAGGAGGCCGTCGACCATGGACTGCACGCGGTGGACATGGTCCGCGACGTCGTGGAAATATGGTGTCATTTCGGCGCTGATGCAGGGAAAGTGGCCGCGAACGAGCTTTCGCACCAGCTCGGCCATAGCCCCGAGCGTGCGCTGGAACCGCGTGAGTTCGGACCTTAGTTCGAAGATTCGCGCCACCTCTTCTGGCCCGAGGAAATCGTGCAGCGACCGTCGCTCCATCGCCAGGACGTCGTCCTCGATCATTTCGAAGATGGGCAGATACTGGTCGACCACTCGGTGCAAGATCGCGTGCAGCACATAGTCGACACCCTTGCCGAACTGCGTCGGCGATGCCTCGAGTTGCTCCCGAAGTTTGCCCAGCGCTCCGGCATTGCCGTGCCGCACGGTGATAAGGTGATTGTGACCGGTGAAGATCGCCATCTTGCCGTAGCTGATCCGGTCGCCGACCAGCTCGGCGGTCTGGGCGACGACGTACAACTCATCGTTGTAGACCTCGAGCTTGGGCGGGCACAGCGGGTGCATGGCGTTGTCGATCGCCAAAGGATGGAGGTTATACGTCGTCTGGATCGCGCTGAGTTCGTCTGCGGTGGGCTCGCTAAGCGCGATCCAGCAGAAGCCCGAGCGATTCTCGTTTAGTTCGACGTGCTCATCGAGCCTGATTTCACGGACTCGCTTACCTTCGTTGTAATAATATGCGGCGATAATGGTCATGCAGGCCTCGCAGGAATTCGCAGGCCACGCTGTACAGCCGGTCGCGCCAGCCCGCGTTCGAGCCATGCCTGCACGTTCGAATAGCTACTTAGGCCGAGGATGTCGCCCGCTGCGTAGAATTCGACCAGCGCATTCACCCAGCCAAACGTCGCAATGTCCGCGATCGAGTAATCATCGACAATCCATTCGCGGCCCTCCAGCCGGTGATCCAGGACCCCGAGAAGACGCCTGGATTCATCAACAAAGCGCTGCCGAGGTCGCTTGTCCTCATAGTCCTTGCCGGCAAATCGCAGGAAAAAGCCTAGCTGTCCGAACATCGGCCCGATGGCCGACATCTGAAAGAACACCCACGCTAGGGTCTCGTAACGCTGGCCTGGTTCGGTGGAGATGAACTGACCCGTCTTGTCGGCCAGATAGAGGAGGATCGCACCGGATTCCCATAAGGCGATGGGTCTACCGTCAGGGCCAGCCGGATCGATGATCGCCGGTATGCGTCCGTTCGGGTTCAGCGACACGAACGCCGGATCCTTCGACTCGTTGTTCGAGATGTCGATCAGGTGGGGCTCGTACGCCAGGCCAGTCTCCTCAAGCATGATCGAGACCTTGACGCCATTGGGCGTAGGGGCTGCGTAGAGTTGCAGGCGATCGGGATGAGATGCCGGCCAGCGCTGCGTGATCGGAAAGGACGAGAGGTCTGGCATAAATCTGCGATCCTGGTGTTGCGATGGCGACTGACTGGAACGAGCCGTCACTCTGAAGTAGGGTTCGATGACCGCGTCGCTGAACGACGCGGTCACGAAGATTGCGGACCGGACCGGCGCAGTGGCAACGGCAGTGAAGCCTATTCCGCCGCGGTCCCGGCCGCTGGCTGTACGTCGTCAACCTTTTGGCGCTTCGGAAGCACCCAGCCGGGACGGACGAAGTGGCAGGTGTAGCCGCCCGGGCGCTTCTCCAGATAATCCTGGTGATCGGGCTCGGCCTCCCAGAACTCGCCGACCGGCTGGACCTCGGTCACCACTTTGCCATCCCACAGCCCCGAGGCATCCACATCGGCGATCGTATCCTCGGCGACGCGCTTCTGCTCCTCGTCGACATAATAGATGCCCGACCGGTAGGAGAGCCCACGATCATTGCCCTGGCGGTTCAGCGTCGTCGGATCGTGGATCTGGAAGAAGAATTCCAGGATGTTCCGGTAGCTCGTCACTGTCGGGTCGAAGACAATCTCGATCCCCTCGGCATGCGTGCCGTGATTACGATACGTGGCGTTCGGAATATCGCCGCCCGTGTAACCCACACGGGTCGAGATGATGCCGGGCCGCTTGCGGATCAGATCCTGCATGCCCCAGAAACATCCTCCTGCGAGAACAGCGCGCTGATGCATGTTAAGCCTCCTCTACTTGATCGAGATATTCACCGTATCCCTCGGACTCCATCTCGTCGCGCGGGATGAAGCGAAGGGACGCTGAGTTGATGCAGTACCGCAGACCGCCGCGGTCGGAAGGACCATCGGGGAACACATGGCCGAGATGACTGTCTGCGTGTACTGACCTGACCTCCGTCCGGACCATGCCGTGTGCGCTGTCCCGCACCTCGTTCACGTTTGCCGAAACGATCGGCTTGGTGAAGCTGGGCCAGCCAGTACCCGAATCGAACTTGTCCGTCGAAGCGAACAGTGGCTCTCCCGACACTATGTCGACGTAGATGCCAGGCTCCTTGTTGTCGTTGTACTCGCCCGTGAAGGGCCTTTCGGTGCCCGCCTCCTGGGTAATTCGGTGTTGCTCGGGAGTCAGGTGGTCGATTGCTGTCTGTGACTTTTCAAACTTCATTACAGTCTCCAATACTTATCTAGAGGGCCAGGCACGCTACCGCTAATTTTTTATGTCTCCTGATTTGCTCCTACAATGGTAGTGGGATGGCAAACGAGGTTTTACTAAGTGTTGGAAAATTAGAGATTTAAATTTCGCGTCTATTAATTCTAGCGCAACTGAGTGGTTAAGCAAGTACGTAATCAGTAAATATTAAAAAAATAACACAAAAGCACGATTATATAATACAGTGTCAGTGTTTTATGATAATCAACAACGCCTGTTTAGATGCTGGTAGATGCGAATTTTTTGGCGTACAGTCAAAATTTTCTGATGGTTGCTTAGTGTGTTGGCGCTGATGGAAAATTGACCCACCCTGCCGATTGAAATTTGACCCAGGGCGGATTGCTGATTTTGTTACCAGCAACTGTGGATAAGTCTACCAGCGCAGCTGCTGTTGCCCCCACTCCTTCGCTAGCCCAGTTCAGTTGTTTAAGACCTGCCACACGCAGCCATGTAGCAGGCCGTCGTCGCCATGAAATCAGAACGGCTCATCGTCTGATGTGTGCTGAAAAAACAGGAGGTTTTAACTTGGTAAACTAAACACACTCATCAGGAGTTTACCATGAGCAAGAAACACAAGACTTACACCACAGAATTTAAAGCTGAAGCCATCAAATTAATTGAAGCCAATCAAGGCAATGTCTCGGAAACAGCTAGACAACTTAGCATTTCAATGCAAACTCTTTCAAATTGGAATACCAAAGCAAAGGCTGGAACTTTAGCAGGTACAAAACAGTATTCACCTGATCTAAACGCTCTACTCGAAGAAAATAAAAAACTCAAACAACAGCTCAAAATAGCTGAAATGGAACGTGAATTTTTAAAAAAGGCAGCAGCGTACTTTGCCAAAGAAAGTCAGTAAGGTACGCCTATATGAAACAAAAAAGATATTCTTTTCCAATTACCTTAATGGCTCGATTACTTCATGTTTCAGTTTCATGTTTTTATGATTGGCTCAAGAGAGGCGTGAGCAAAAGAACGATTCAACGAAATCAACAGACGATATTGGTGAAAATAGCCCATGAGGAGACAAGGCAGAGCTATGGTTATATTCGATTAACCAAATACTTACAAGCTCAGGGCATAAAAATGAGTATGTACGCTGTACGTCAGATAAAAGCGCTGAACCACCTGTATTGTAAGCGACACAAGCGTTTTAAAAGGACTACGAATAGTGACCATAATCGAGCGATCTATGAAAACCTGCTGGAGCAACAATTCTCAATGACTAGACCAAATCAAGCATGGTCAAGTGATATTACGTACATATGGACTGTTGAAGGATGGCTGTACTTAGCAGCGGTAAAAGACCTTTACACGAAGCAAGTGGTTGGCTATAGCTTAAATGAGCGCATGACAGCACAGCTTGTTTGTAATGCGCTAAATATGGCTATTCACAATCAAAAACCAACCAAAGAACTGATTGTGCATTCAGACAGAGGAAGTCAATATTGCAGCCATGAATATCGAAATATACTTGAGCAATATGGTTTTCAAGGTTCAATGAGCAAGCGCGGAGACTGTTACGATAATGCACCGATTGAAAGCTTTTGGGGAATACTGAAAAATGAGTTAGTGCATCATTACAACTATCAAACCAGAGAAGAAGCCAAAGCAGATATTATAAAATACATTGAATTATTTTATAATCATCGAAGAATTCAAAAGGGTTTGGGTTTTAAGACACCAAATCAAATGGCCGAAGACTTTTATAAGTTGGCTGCCTAGAATCTCCCAAGGGAAAGTCTCCTGATAATTCAGCGTATATCATTAACTTTTTAAATCTAAAAAACAGGAATTTCATTTATGTCTAAACACTATGATTATATTGCGATTGGCGGAGGCAGTGGCGGTATTGCATCAGTCAATCGTGCTGCCATGTATGGTAAGAAATGTGCACTGATAGAAATGGGTGATATTGGTGGAACCTGTGTCAACGTAGGATGTGTTCCTAAAAAAGTGATGTGGTATTCAGCTCAAATTGCCGATGCGATTCATAAATATGGTCCTGACTATGGCTTTAATACAGAATTGAAATCCTTTAACTGGAAGAAATTAGTTGAAAACAGACAAGCCTATATCAGCCGAATACATACATCGTATGACACAGGACTAGCTAAAAATAATGTTGATGTCATTCGAGGTTTTGCAAAATTTTTAGATGCTCAAACAATTGAAGTAAATGGTGAAACGTACACAGCTGACCATATTTTAATTGCTACGGGGACTCAAGCATTCAAACCTGAAATTGAAGGTGCTGAATATGGTATTGATTCCAATGGTTTCTTCGGATTAGAACACTTACCGAAGCGGACTGCTATTGTTGGTTCTGGCTATATTGCTGTGGAATTGGCAGGTGTTCTTAATGCATTGGGTTCGAATGTACAATTATTTATTCGTAAACATCAGCCTTTGCGTGGATTAGATCATTTCCTTGGTAAAACACTATTAGAGAATATGCGCAGTGAAAATATTAACGTGCATACTCATAGTCAGATTAACAAAGTGACTAAAGTTCAAGATAACTCACTTGTATTACACCTAGAAGATGGTACAGAACATAGTGTAGATTGCTTGATTTGGGCAATTGGTAGAAAACCTGCAACTGAAGCGATCAATCTTAATAAGACTCAAGTTCAATTGAACGAGAATCGCTTTATTCATGTTGATGCATATCAAAATACAACACAGTCTGGCATTTATGCAGTGGGTGATATTACAGGTAAAGTCGAGTTAACACCTGTTGCTGTGGCAGCGGGTCGAAGACTGTCTGAACGTTTATTTAACAATAAGCCAAATGAACATTTAGATTATGAAAATATTCCGACTGTGGTGTTTAGTCACCCACCTATTGGAACAGTTGGATTAACCGAAGATCAAGCCATAGAAAAATTTGGTAAAGATGCCATCAAAATTTATAGTTCTTCCTTTACATCCATGTATACAGCGATAACAGAACATCGACAACTCACAAAAATGAAATTAATTTGTGTAGGAACTGATGAGAAAGTGGTCGGAATTCATGGTATTGGATACGGTATGGATGAAATTCTGCAAGGCTTTGCTGTTGCTTTAAAAATGGGAGCAACTAAAAAAGACTTCGATAACACTTTAGCAATTCATCCGACTTCTGCTGAAGAATTCGTCACAATGCGTTAATCATTGATCATCTAAAAGAGCATTTATTTATATATTTGCTCTTATTTTTATATTCTATATCCAAATTATGAACTTTCAACAACTTAGAATTATTAGAGAACTCACTCAACATAATCTCAATTTATCACAAACAGCACATGCTCGGCTTTGTTGCACAAAGATTTGAAATGCAAAGCGCCCCTAATTGAGCCAAATTTAAGGCGTAACTTGGGTAAGTGGTCGACCTAATTCCGTAAATCTGTTAAGGACTGCTACACGTGCATGGATCTCATTCACTTGGCTATCAAAACTCCTTGCACTGAGTTTATCTCCTAATAATTTGATGCAATGCATCTTAGTTTCAACCAAACTTCGCCGATGATAGCCTGACCATTTTTTCCATAGTGTCCTGCCTAAACGTTTAATTGTTCGAAGTAATTCATTTCGCTCTAGCGAGCTACTCTTTGTATCTTTCCATGGTTTCGCATTTTTTCTAGGTGGAATCACCGCATGCGCTTGCCGATCTGCAATGACCTGACGGCATTGCTTGGTGTCATAAGCTCCATCGGTATAAACAGAGTTAATCCGCTCATCTTGTGGAATCTGATTAAGTAAATCACCAAGCACCTGTGAATCACTGACATTATTGGTTGTAAGCTGAACTGCTCGTATTTGCAGGGTTTTAGCATCTATACCAATATGAAGTTTACGCCATTGGCGACGATATTCAGGTCCATGTTTCTTGCGTTTCCATTCGCCCTCACCTAGAAACTTCATGCCTGTAGAGTCCATGAG